>JAWVYW010000049.1:0-23809 GCA_033722535.1 Promineifilaceae bacterium (SeqCode) | reverse complement strand
CTGTAGACGATGCCGGCGCCGTAGTCAATTTCCCACACCGACTCTACTCCCTGCAACGCAAGGACGATACGGTCGAGACCGTAGGTAATCTCCACCGAGACCGGATCGAGATCATGGCTCCCCGCCTGCTGGAAATAGGTGAACTGGGTAATCTCCTGCCCGTCTAGCCAGACCTCCCAGCCGAGCCCCCAGGCACCCAGCGCTGGGCTCTGCCAGTTGTCCTCGACAAAGCGGATGTCGTGCTCGCGCGGATCGATGCCGATCGCCTCTAGGCTATTAAGATATAGCTCCTGGGGATTGCCCGGATCTGGCTTCAGGATCACCTGCAGCTGGTAGTGTTGCTGCATGCGGTTGGGATTATCGCCAAAGCGCCCGTCATCCGGCCGGATGCTGGGCTCGATATAGGCGATGTTCCACGGCTCTGGCCCCAACACGCGCAATACCGTCTCCGGATTCATCGTCCCTGCCCCGACCTGCACGTTATGGGGGTGCCAGATCAGACAACCCTGCTCTTTCCAGTAGTCGAGCAAGCGCAGGATTACTTCCTGAAAGGTCAATGGCTCGTTACTCATTCCTCTTCCTTAGTCCTTCGATTCAATCGCTGCCATCCTCCGGGGCAAACAGACTCGCCTCCCGCCGTAGCCGGTTGAGAAAGTCGGCCGACTTGAGGTTGCGCTCCAGAATATAGGTCAGGTAATAGTACATAATCGCTTCCAGCTCGGAGTGCAGATCACGGCGCAGGCGTAGATTGGCGACCACCTGCCATTGTCGGGTCTGCAGATAGCGCAGCACCTTGACGGCGGCGGCTGAAATCTCGCGCGCATTCTTGTCTGCGGCGCGGCAGCCGGGACAGAGCAGGCCGCCCAGTTCGGCGCTGAAGAGTTGGTCCTGCTCGACTATCTCGTCATCACAGGCCACACAGCGGAAAAGCTGCGGGCGGTAGCCGGAGAGGTTGAGCAGGCGCAGCTCATAGAAGCGGGCGGCGAGCAGCAGGCTCTCCGCCGTCTCCAGCCAGCGCAGCGCATCGGCGAGCAGGTCGTAGAGTGGCAGGTTGCGATCCTCGTCCGGCGTAAAGCGATCAAGCAGCTCCACAGCATATGAGGCGTAGGTGGCGCGTACCAGATCGTCGCGAAGAGCCGGATAGGCTTCGACCATCTCCGCCTGGGTAATGATGTCCAGGTTGCGGCCCTGGGCAACCAGAAAACGAGTGCGCATGAAGAGCTCGACGTGGCCCGTTTTACGGCTTTGGGGTTTGCGCGCGCCTTTGGCAATCGCCCGCACCTTGCCATACTCACGCGTGTAGAGGGTCAGCAGCCGGTCCGCCTCCGAGAAGTCGCGCCGCCGGAGGACGATTGCCTCAGTCCGATAGGTTCTTTCTCTCGCCATCCGTCTCTAGATCCTTGGGGCCAAACGAATCGGGTAGCAGCGTCTTGAGGCTGGTCTCTCGCCGCCCACCATCCTCGCCTGCAATGTAAATGACCATATCGTCACCAAACTCACGCATCACCTGCCGGCAGGGGCCACAGGGCGCGGCCGCGTTGTCGGTACAGACGGCGACGGCAAGAATGCGTCGCTCGCCAGCGTTGACCGCCTTGAAAATCGCCACGCGTTCGGCACAGATCGTCGGGCTGTAGGCTGCGTTTTCGATGTTTGCGCCGGTGTAAATCGCGCCGCTTCCGGCGAGCACCGCCGCCCCCACCCGAAAGTGAGAATAGGGCGCATACGCGTCGGCGCGGCTCGCGCAGGCCTCTGCTTCCAGCCGGCTGCGTTGCTCCGGAGTAACGGTAAAATCGGCCATCACGTCAGTCGCACTCCTACTCAGCCGTCAGATAGGTGAAGGGGGCGAGAATCAGTTCGTCGCCGACGGTGGCCCCGTCGACGACAGCCTGCTCGATGCGGCAGCGATCGCCGACGGTGGCATCGCGGAGAATTGTGTTCGGGCCGATGATGCATTCGCGCCCGATGCTTGTCTCGCCCTGGAGGAAAGTATTGGGCCAGATAATCGTATCAGGGCCAACGGTCACTGCCGGATCGACATACGTGTTGGCGGGATCGACGAGGGTCACACCAGCCTCCAGGAGACGTTCGTTGTGACGGCGGCGAAAACCCGCCTCGACCGCGGCTAGCTCCTGGCGCGTGCCCGCACCCAGGGCCTCCACCGGGTCAGACGCCACAACCGCTTCCACCGCCCGTCCCTGGGCCACGGCGACGCCGATCATATCGGTAAGATAGTACTCGGGGCCGGAGCGCGCCTCGCGCATGGGGATGTTGGGGAGATTGTTCCATAGCCAGGGAGCGTCGAAGCAGTAAACGCCGACGTTGAGCTCGCTGGTATTGAGAATCACCTCTGTATCGGCGCGCAGTAGCGCTTGGGCGACCTCCACAATCTCCGCCACACGGCCGCTGCCGTCACGGACGACGCGTCCGAAAGAGCTGCTCGGATTGCCCATGACAGAGAGCATGGCGACGGCAGCGCCGTTCTGAGCCTGGGTTTCCGCCAGCTGCGCCATCGTCTCCGCCGTCAGCAACGGCATGTCGCCGTAGGTTACCAGCACCTGGTCAGCGCGCCCCTCAACCGTATCGCGAGCGACGAGGGTCGCGTGGCCGGTGCCTAGCCGCTCTTTTTGCACGACGTAATCGGCGCTGTCGCCCAGAAGCGCCTGTACCCCCTTCTCTCCGGCGCCGACGACGATGACCGGCTTCAGATCGGAGACGGCGGTAGCCGCGTCGAAAACATGACGCACCATCGGCTTTCCCCCCACCCGGTGCAGTACCTTCTGTTTATCAGAGTTCATGCGGGTGCCGTGGCCGGCAGCCAGCAGAATGACGGCAAGTGTCAAAATCTATTCCCTTTTGCGAGTAAAAGAAAAAAGAGGGTCTTTCAACCCTCCTTCTGAAGCTGGGGTGGGTGGATTCGAACCACCGATCTTCGGATTCAAAGTCCGCTGCCTTAAACCGCTTGGCCACACCCCAATAACCCGTCTAATGCTAACATACTCCCTCTTCGGGGGCAAACGGTGGCCACTATTCTAAGTCAATTTCAATGGTAAAAAGTGGGGCTGTGACACGCGGGGGAACGTCAGAGAGAGGAGCTCCAGGCGAGGGGCGTCATTCGCAAGCGTCGGCAAAGATGGTACAATTTTGTGCAGAGTGCCCCAAGAAACGCGGCACGATCTGGATAAAAGTGCCAGCCTGCACGCTCTCCAGAATAACGGGGCGCAGCCAGCGCCGTACCTGCGGGAGGTGCACCCCCTGCGTTCTCCGTTAAAAAACGAGACACAGCTTTCTGTAAATGGGAGAGGACCCGATGACCGAAAATCTCAATCCGTTCGCCATTGCTCAGGCCCAACTCGACGAAGCAGCGGCCGTCCTGCAACTGGACCCCGACATGCACGCTTTTCTACGGGAGCCGATGCGTGAATTTCACTTCACCATTCCGGTGCGCATGGACGATGGGCGGACGCAGGTGTTCAAGGGCTTTCGGGTACAATACAACGACGCGCGCGGACCGGCAAAAGGCGGTATTCGCTTCCATCCCGACGAAACGATTGACACCGTGCGCGCGCTGGCGGCGTGGATGACCTGGAAGACGGCCGTTGCCGACCTCCCGCTTGGCGGCGGCAAGGGTGGCGTCATCTGCAATCCGCGCGAACTATCCCGTGGTGAGCTGGAGCGGCTGAGCCGCGGCTACATGCGCGCCATCTATCGCTACGTGGGCCTGCACCAGGACGTGCCGGCGCCGGACGTTAACACCAACGCGCAGATCATGGCCTGGATGCTGGACGAGTACGAGACGTTGGAAGGGCGCCATGAGCCGGGGGTGATCACCGGCAAGCCGCTGGAGCTTGGCGGCTCCGCCGGGCGCCCGCCGGCCACCGCCATGGGCGGCATCGTCTCTATCCGCGAAACGGGGCGCGTGCTCGGCATGGACATGGTCGGCCGTACCTGCGCCATTCAGGGCTTCGGCAACGTCGGCTCCCACGCCCACCGGCTGGCAGTCGACGTTCTGGGAATGAAGGTCGTGGCGGTGAGCGACGAGTTCGGCGGTATCTACAACGCGGACGGGCTAGACTACGAAACGGTCGCGGGCCATGTGCAGGAGACGGGGCGGGTGCCCGAGGCACCGGACAGCGAGCCGATCAGCAACGATGACCTGCTGACCCTCGACGTAGACGTGCTTATTCCGGCGGCGATCGAGAATCAGCTCACGGGCCAGAATGCAAGCGACGTCAAGGCGAAGATTATCGCCGAACTGGCCAATGGTCCGACCACACCGGAGGCGGACGACATCTTTGACGAGAAAGGAGTCTACACTATCCCCGATTTCCTCTGCAACGCCGGCGGCGTCACCGTCTCTTATTTCGAGATGGTGCAGAATGCCTATCTCTTCTACTGGGATGACGAGCTGGTGCAGCAGCGGCTGGATCGCAGCATGACCACCGCCTTCCGCGCAGTCCACAACATGGCCCAACGCAAAAAAGTCCCGAATCGGGTCGCCGCCTACCTGGTGGCGATCGACCGCGTGGCGCAGGCGGTGCGGCTGCGCGGGTGGGTCTAAAAAGAGAGGAATTTAAGGAGCAAAAGGTAGCCTTTTTCGAACAAAAGTGCTAAAATATGGGTGTTGCTTTCGTCGGCGTCGAGGGCACTTTTATCAGCAGGCAGTGGATAACAAAAGCCCTGACAGGCACGACACGTGCTGCGACTGAACCAAAGCTCCACTGCCAGTTCTACAAGGAGAAAAACCATGTACCAGAAGTTAACGATCGTCGGTAATCTGGGCCGCGACCCGGAGATGCGCTATCTGCCAGATGGTACGGCAGTCACCAATATGAACATCGCCACCAATCGCCGCTGGTCCGATCCGCGCAGCGGCGAGCAGCGCGAGGAAACGATCTGGTTCCGCGTCTCGGTGTGGGGCCGGCAGGCGGAAACGGTCAATCAGTATCTAAGCAAAGGGCGTCAGGTATTGGTTGAGGGACGGCTGGAAGGAGATCCTGAAACCGGTGGACCGCGTCTCTACACCCGCCAGGACGGCAGCGTTGGCGCGTCTTTCGAAATGCGCGCCTTCCGCGTCGTGTTCCTGAGCGGACGCGATACCGGCGGCGATTACGAAGAGTACGAATCCGGCGGCGACGCCTATAGTGGCGGCAGCCGGCAGGCGGTCGAAGAAGAGGACGACATCCCCTTCTGATGGTCCTGCCCCTAACGCAATAACCTTGAGAGAGCGCGACCGGGGCACGTCTTCGTCGCGCTCTCTTTGCTTGTCCCCCTCTCTATCTCCTCGTTTGACGTAAACCACCCCCATCGGTAGAATCCGCCCATTAATGCCAGAGGCGCTCGTGCTGGCTGTCTGTCGCGCGACGCCTCGTGTGAGATTCCAGGAGAGGGCCATCTATGCGAATTGTTGTCGATGCTATGGGCAGTGACGCCCACCCCGTCCCCGACGTCGCCGGCGCCGTCGCCGCGGCGCACGAATGGGATGATACCATCATCCTCGTCGGTAATCGGCAACAGATAGAGGCAGAGCTGCAGAAGCATGAAACGCAGGGGATCGAGCTGGAGGTCGTTCACGCCGGCGAAGTCATTTCGATGACCGACAAACCGAGCGAGGCATCGCGCCAGAAGAAGGACTCTTCGATGCACGTGGGCCTGAATCTGGTGAAGAATGGCGAGGCGGATGCCTTTGTCTCCGCCGGCAATACCGGCGGGATCCTGGCGGTCGCCATGCTGCACACGCTGCGTCGCATTCGCGGCGTCCGCCGTCCGGCGCTGGGCGTGCTCTTTCCGATCGAGAATCACCCGATGTTGATCGACAATGGGGCCAACGCCGACGTACGACCGGAGTACCTGGAGCAGTTCGCCCTCATGGGCAGCATATATGTGGAGCGCGTGCGCGGCGTGGAGCGGCCCCGCATTGCCCTCATCAGCAATGGCGAAGAAGAAGGCAAAGGCAACCAGCTGATCAAAGAGACGATTCCCCTGCTCGCAGAGAGTGGGCTTAACTATATCGGCAATATCGAGCCCAAGGAGTTTGTGCAGGGGGTCGCTGACGTGGCGGTGACCGATGGCTTCACCGGCAACATTATTATGAAGACGGCTGAAGCAATCGCCAGCTACATGTCCAACATGATCCGGGAGGAGATTACGTCGAGCCCCATCACCGCCCTTGGTGGGCTGCTCGCGCGCCCGGCATTCCGCCGGGTTCGCCGGCGTCTGGACCCCGACGAAGTCGGCGGCGCGCCACTATTGGGCGTGAACGGTGTTGTCATTATTGGACATGGCCGTTCGAATGCCTACGCTATCAAACAGGCCGTCGGCCAGGCTCGTCAGGCAGTTGCGCAGGAGATCGTCGCCGCCATCCGCGCAGGGATTCAAGCGGCCGACGCCGCTGCGGTGACTGAACGAGTGAAATAGAGAGGAAGTAGAACTAGCGATATGAACCAATATGTGGACAGCCGGGGCCGCCCGCGCGTTGTCATTACCGGCATGGGCGCTGTCAGCCCTATTGGCCACAGCGCCGCCGAAAGTTGGCAGAATGCTGTCGCCGGCAATTCGGGCATCGGCCCGATTACGCAGTTCGACGCCAGTGACTTTCCCTGCCGCATCGCGGGCGAGGTGAAAGATTTCGAGCCCAAACAGTACATGGATTTTAAGGAGGCGCGCCGTATGTCGCGCGCTTCGCAACTTGCCGTGGCGGCGGCGACGCTGGCGCTTGCAGACGCTGGCATCTCCGCCATCGCAGATCCGGAGCGTGCGGGCGTGGTCATCGGCACCGGCATGGGCGGTGTGGAGCGGGTGGACGAGAACTTGCAGGTTTTGCGCAATAAAGGGCTGAACCGGGTCAACCCCTTCGCCCTGACAAGCGCCCTGCCGAACATGCCCAGCCACCACGTCAGCCTCATGGCGCAGACGATGGGGCCGATCAGCACCGTCATCGCCGCCTGCGCCACCGGCACCCAGGCGGTCGGCGAGGCGGCGGAGTATATTCGCCGCGGTGTCGCCGATTTGATACTGGCGGGGGGTGTGGAGGGGCTGATCCACGAAGCAGCCCTCGGTGGCTTTGCCGCCATGCGCGCCCTCTCGACCGCCTACAACGACTGCCCGGAAAAAGCATCCCGCCCTTTCGACCTCGACCGCGACGGCTTTATCCTCAGCGAAGGTGCAGGCGTGCTCGTCTTGGAGAGCCTGGAGAGTGCGCTCGCGCGTGGCGCTTCGATCTACGCGGAGCTGCTGGGCCACGCCTCTTCATCCGACGCTTACCATGTCGCTGCGCCCGATCCGGAAGGCGCGGGCGCCATTCGCGCCATGCGTTGGGCGGTTGAAGATGCAGCCATTGACTACGAAGAGATGGATTACATCAACGCCCACGGCTCCTCGACGCCGATCAACGATCAGGTCGAAACGCTGGCGATCAAGCGCCTTTTCGGCGAGCACGCCTACGAGCTTGCCGTCAGCAGCACCAAGTCGGTGATGGGCCACGCTATGGGCGGCACCGGGGCGCTGGAAGCCATCTTCTGCACCTACGCCCTTCACGAGGGGCTGCTGCCGCCGACGATCAACTATGAGACGCCAGATCCCGACTGCGATCTCGACTACGTGCCCAATAGAGCGCGCCACGCCGACGTGCGTGTGGCGATGAGCAACTCTTTCGGCCTGGGGGGCCAGAATGCCTGCCTGGTTCTGAAGCGATACGAGAACGGCGCCGCCGCCGACGGCAGCAACGGAACTGGCAGCGTTGCCGCGAACGCCGACGAAACAGAATCCACATGACGATCCTGCGCGATGAAGCGCGTATTGCCCGCTTGCGGCGGCTGGGGGCTTACGCCAGTCTGATCGGTTTCCTGGCTCTCGTCTTCGCTCTCGTGGCGGGCTTTCTGGACGAGCGCTTCTTTTACCTGCAAATTGTGCTGCTTCCCGTAGGCTGGCTGATCTCGCAGATTGGGCTCTACATGTCGCACCGCTACATGCGCGAGCCGCGCCCCGACGAGGTCCTGGACGAGGCGTTGGGGAGGGTCGCCCGCAACGGACGTATGTACCACTATCTGCTGCCGGCTTCCCACGTACTGCTCATGCCCGCCGGGCCGATTGTCTTCGTTACCAAGTACCAGGGTGGCGACATCAGCGTCGAGGGCGACCGCTGGAAGCAGAAAGGGGTAAGCCTCTTTCGTAAGCTGCTCAGCCAGGAGGCGCTGGGCAACCCGACCCGCGAGGCGGAACAGGCGGTGCGGTCGCTGGCAAGCTATATTAGTAAGCATGCGCCAGAGGTCGAAGAGGTGCCGATTGGCGCGATTATCGTCTTTACGTCGAAGACGGGCGCCGATCTCGATCTGGAAGGTTCCACGATTCCGGCCATGCACTACACCAAGTTACGCGGCTACTTTAAACGAAAGGCGCCACGCGAGCCGTTGCCCGAAGAGGACTACCGGGCGCTGAGAGCAGCCTTTGACAAAGCAGCGGCGAGGGTCATCGAGCAGGAGAAGGTAACCGTAGCCTAGATGAGGGCGGAAGCGTCGATGGAGATCTTTCCCAATGTTCACTGGTTGGAAACCGGTCGGGCCAACAGCTATCTCATCACCAACGGCGAGGCGCTTGCCCTGATCGATACTGGATCGCCGGGAAATACAGATGTGATTCTCGACGCCGTACGTCAACTGGGCCACGCGCCAACTGCGCTGAAGCAAATCCTGATTACCCACGCCGACTGGGATCATGCCGGCAATGTAGCCGCCCTGCACCACGAGACCGGCGCGGCCGTCCTCGCCGGCGAGCAGACGGCCGCGCTACTCCAGGAGGGAACGCCGCCAGAGCACCTCCCGCGCCCCCTGCACTTTTTGCTCCGGCCGTTGCTGCGCTTTGATCCGGTCCCGGCGGAGGCGATTCAGATCCTCCAGCCGGGCGAGCACCTGCCGCTGCTGGAGGGGCTGGAGGTGATGGCCACGCCCGGCCACACACCAGATCACATCTCCTTCTTCAGCCGGGTGACCGGCGCGCTCTTTGCCGGCGATAGCCTCAACACAACTGGCTCACAACTGGGCCTGGGGCCGCGGATACTGGCGGCCGATCTCGAGCAGGCGCGCGAATCCGCCCGCCTGCTCCTGGCGTTGACCCCGGCGCTCTTTGCCTGCGGCCATGGTAAGCCCCTGCAGAACCACTCGCTGCAAGAGCTGATGATGCTGCTCCAGCGCCTCAAGTAGCTCTCCCTTCTTCTCCATCGACTCTTTATACATCCCGCTCTGAAAAGCCTACCCACTACCCACTTCGATAGGGACGCTCTCTGTTAGCATGCTGTTAAATCGACCAGCCGGATCGTTGTCAGAAGAGCCCTTTTTCTCTATGGTAGCCAGATCATATGGCCCAGGAGTGATGGAAGGGAATGGCGACGACATTACGGTGCCCGACCTGCCAGGAGCAGGTCGCGACCGAGAGTTCAATTTGTATGGCTTGTGGGCAGGAGTTCTGTCCCCTTTGCCAGACGGCGCTTGAACCGCTGGCGGCGACCTGCCCCGGCTGCGACGCCCAGTTCGAGCTGCTTTGTCCCCACTGTGAAACGGTCCTGGACGAGTTGGCAGAGCAGTGCCCGTCCTGTGGGTTGCTCTTCGACCAGGAAGAGGCGCTGGCGGACGACGCGATAGCCGTCGAAGCAGCGGGGGAGGAAGAGGGGCAACCATGCCCCAGTTGCGACGAGTGGATCTACTTTGAAGAAGGATTCTGTCGCGAGTGCGGGCAGGAGCTCTGCCCGCGCTGCCACCAGGCGATCGACGCGGAAGACGAGAGCTGCCCTAACTGTGCGCTGCCCCTCTACTTTGACTGTCCCGTCTGCGGATTAGAGCTGAGCGCGGGCGCCGACGTCTGTCCTGGCTGCCAGGCGTTATTCCCGGCGTTCTGCGTTCGCTGCAGCGCGCAGGTTGCCGGCGGCGCCGCGTGCTGCGTCGCCTGTGGCGAGGCGATTGTCGTCGAGCGGCGGAACCCGGCGGCGGTCGTCCACGTGCTGACGGTGGGCCGCCGGCAAATGCGCATCATCGCCTGCCCCACCTGCCGCACGCCATTCAACCCCGCCGTTGCCGACTGTCCCGCGTGTAGCGCGCGCGTCTGCCCCTCGTGCCAGTTACCGCTAACAGAGCGAGAGCGGACCTGTCCCCGGTGTGGGCAGTCCCCGGAAGAGGCGCGACAGGGAGTGGTTGCCCACCACATCTGCCCCACATGCCGCCATCCTCTCGAGGCCGGCGCGTCCGACTGTTCGCACTGCCAGCAGCAGCTTTGCCCGCAGTGTCTGGCGCCGATCGAGGGAGATGAAATGAGCTGCGCCCAGTGTGGTGCGGAATTCGAGCTGCTCTGTTCGCAATGTGAAGCGGCGGTCCACGCCAGCGCCAGCGTCTGTCCCAACTGTGGTCAGAGCTTTTAGGGGAGAGCGCGTAGTGTCGTCAAGGTACGCAGGTACGAGAATAAAGGTAAAAAAGATATGTTTGAAGTAGATGGAAATGGAGAAACAGCGGCGCAACTGGCGCAGCTCGAGCCGGATGGTGAACGCAGAGAGGCCATCGAGGCGGCTGTACGCGAGATCCTGGAGCAGGTAGGCGAAGATCCCGAGCGCTCCGGACTGCTCCGCACGCCTGAACGTATCGCGCGCATGTACGACGAGCTGCTCGCCGGCTATCAGACCGATCCGGTGGCGCTGGTGAATGAGGCGCTCTTTGACGTCGACTACGACGAGATGATCGTCGTCAAAGATATCGAGTTTTTCAGCATGTGCGAGCACCACATGCTGCCCTTCTTCGGCCGGGCCCACGTGGCCTACATTCCCTCCGGTAAGGTGATTGGCCTTTCAAAAATCCCCCGCATTGTAGAGATGTTTGCCCGCCGCCTTCAGGTACAGGAGCGGATGACGCAGGAGATTGCGGAACTACTGGACGAGGTGCTGCAACCGTTGGGTGTGGCGGTTGTCGTCGAAGGTTCCCACATGTGCTCGATGATGCGCGGCGTCAAGAAAGAACAGGCGCGTATGATCACGAGCGCCATGCTCGGCACCTTCAAGGAAAATTCGAAGACGCGCAACGAATTTATGGAGCATCTTCGCCGGCCGCAGGCGCCGGGAAGCGCCGTCTAACAGTCATGGTGCTGGCGCGGCCGGTGGTGCCAGCGCGCCAACGCCAGCGCCTCCTCTTCCGTCGTTACGTCGCCCGCTGCCTGCGCTTCCTCTAACAGTCGCAGCAGGCGCCCCACCTCAGGCCCTGGTTCTAGCTCCAGAGCACGCATCAGCTGGTTGCCATCTACGAGGGGCGGCGGCGCGATTGCCTCTTCGTAGGCGTCGAAGTAGTTGTGGTAGAGGCGCGCCACGACCTCGACCAGCCCCTCCCATTCCCCCGGAGCGCCCGGACCATCGTGGGTCGCGAGATGATCGGCGAGGCTGATTAGCCCGATATCCAGGCCCGCTGCGCCGGTATCGCGAAAGAAGCGGAAGGCAGCCCGCCGGCTGACCTGGCCCGCCTGGTTCAGGAAAAGCGGACGCATGTGGCCGGCGACGGCACTGGCGACGTACCGGATCGCCTGGGTACTGAAGCGCAGCGCCCGCAGCCGCCGCGCGGCGATGCGCGCCCCCACTTCGTCGTGACCAAAGAAGCGGATGCGACCGTCTGCCTCCACCTTTTGTGTCTCTGCCTTGCCCGCGTCGTGGAAAAGCGCAGCCAGGCGCAGCAAGGCCCGTCCATCCGTCTCTCCCACAATGTCGCGCGCCAGATGAGCCTGTAGCTCCTCCCGGTACGGTGCCAGTGCCGGTCCAACCTGTGCAAGCGGGCCGCCGCCGAAGCTATTGTCCTCCGCTTCCCCCAGCGCCGCGGCTTCCACTCTCGGCAGCCAGTCGAGAACGCTGAAGGAGTGGGCGAGTACCGCCTCGTGGTGAGGCGCAGACTGTTCCACGCCAGCGAGCGCCGCTATCTCCGGCAGCACAACCGGCAGCAGGGCCAGATCCGCCATTCGCCGCATGCCCCACGCCGCAGCGCCGGATCGTCCCGGCGCTGACGTCGCCAGTAGCTTGAGCAGTTCGTCCCGCACCCGCTCCGGCGAAATGTTCGCCAGATCTGACGCTGCTGCTTCCACGGCGCGCGCCGTTTCCGGCGTCAGCACGAAGCCAAAACGGGCGGCGACGCGCAGCGCCCGCAATGTCCGCAGCGGGTCGTCGGCAATCGCCCCCTCGTGTGTGATGCGCACCAGGCCGACGCGCAGGTCGGCCATCCCTCCGGTAGGATCAATTAGCGCCTCGACGTCAGGCGCCTCTGCTGCGACCGGTAGCGCCATCGCGTTGAGCGTGAAGTCGCGACTACGTAAATCTCCTTCCAGATCGGGAGCACGAAAGCGGGCAAAGTCGAGAGTCGAAGCGCCATCGGCGAGGACCACACGGCCGATATCTCGCTCTCGATCCATGGCGAAAGCCGGCGCGCCGAGCGCATCGCCGACGGCGAAAGCAAGCGGAATTGCGCCCTCCGCCACGACGAAATCGAGATCGTGGCTGGGCAGGCCCAGAAGGGCATCACGAACGGCACCCCCAACCAGGTAGACCGGCGTTGGCTGCTGCGCCAGGAGCGGTCGCACCCGCGCCAGCAGGCCAGGCAGCGCCAGCTGCTCTTCCTCGCCCGGGGGCGCCGGGGGCTGGTCGCCAGGCAGCGACTCAGCCCGGCTATTCATCTTCCGGGGCGCCTATCAGATGGGCAAAGACGTGCGGCTTCAGGACGGCGATGTACGGCAGGTTGCGATAGATCTGGGCAAAGTCGAGACCATAGCCGACGACGAATTCGTCGGGAATGTCAAAGCCTAGATAGTCGACCGGTACGTCGATCTCGCGCCGCTCTGGTTTGTTGAGGAGGGTACAGATGCGGAGCGAAGCAGGCTCGCGCGCCAGAAGCGAGCGCCGCATGTAGTCGAGCGTGCGCCCACTGTCGATGATATCTTCGACAATCAACACGTGTTGACCACCTATATCACGGAACAGGTCGAGCACAATGCGCACCGCACCACTGCTGGAAATATCTTCGCCATAGCTGGAAACAGCCATGAAGTCCACTTCGTGGGGCAACTTCAGGCGACGGCTCAGGTCGGCCAGAAACATGTAGGCGCCCTTTAACACGCAGAGCAGGATCAGATTATCCTTGTTGGCGTAGTCGCGCTCGATCAGTTCCGCGAGCTCGGCAATGCGCTCCTGTAGCGTCTCCTGGTCAATCAGAATATGGGCGACATCATCGTAAAGGTCGTGATCTTGCAGCGCCATTACTTTCTCCCGTTGTGCGCCGGCCGCACCTCGTGGCACTGGCGGCAACGCGCTTCATACACTTCGGCCGCCCCGACGAGGACGACAGGGTCATCATAGGCCGCCGGCTGTCCGTCGATCAGGCGCTGTGTACGGCTGGCCTCTTCCCCGCAGACGACACAGATGGCATGGAGCTTGTCCACCTTTTCCGCACGCGCCATCAGAGCCGGCAGCGCTCCGAAGGGAACACCCCGGAAGTCGGTATCGAGGCCGGCGCAGATGACGCGCCGCCCTTCATCCGCCAGTCTCTCGACGACGTCGATGACGTCCGCTTCCAAAAACTGCACCTCGTCGATGGCGACCACCGTCGTATCCGACTCGAGCAGGGCCAACAGCTCCTGTGCCGAATCGACCGGTCGGGCCTCAAAATTGAGCCCGTTGTGCGAGGTGACGCGCTCGATGTGGTAGCGGTCGTCTAGGGCCGGCTTAAAGACCTGGACCTTCTGCCGGGCAATTACCGCGCGGCGCAGGCGCCGGATCAGCTCCTCCGTCTTGCCGCTAAACATGCTACCGCAGATCAGCTCAATGCGGCCGCGGCTGTGTTTGGCCATCGTTTTGCCTCCCTGAGCAATTCACAAACGGCACAGCGACAGGCCAGATGTCGCCATACCATGCGTGTGCGACTGGAAAAGAATAAAGGGCAGGCACGAGAACTCGTGCCTGCCCTTCAACTCTAGCGAAATAACAGAATTTTACCAGTCAAGCCCGCCGGACAGCCCGGCGCTGTTCGCGCCTCGACTACTCGATGAGACCCTCGGCGCGGAAGAACTTCTTGACGTCGATCAGCGCCTTCTGGCCGAAGCCCTGGAGCGCGAGAAGGGCATCTTCACCCTCCTCATAACGTCCGAAGACATCGCCCACAGTCGTGAGGCCGGCCTCACGGAGGGCATTTTCGGCGCGCTTGCCGAGCTCCATCTCCTCGACGGTGAGCGCTAAGGGAGAGCGCTCTTCTTCCTCTTCTTCCTCGTCGGACAGCATCTCTTCGCGACGCTGCAGACGGCGAAGGAAGCGCTCCACCTGCCCTTCAGTGTCCACCAGGCGCTGCTGCCCGGTGTAGAAGGGGTGGGTGCCCGACCAGATTTCCACGTTGAGGCGCGGCTTGGTAGAGCCAACGCGCATGACAACTTCGCCGTTGACGACTACTTCGGCCTCAGGATACCATTCTGGATGGATATCTTCCTTCATCGCTTACGCCTCCAGCGGGTTAACGCTGACGTACTTCTTGCCCCGCTTCGTCTGAAACGAAACCTTGCCCTCGATGAGAGCGTAGATGGTGTAATCTTTACCCAGCCCGACGTTATCGCCCGGGTGAACCTTCGTGCCGCGCTGGCGAATGATGATATTGCCAGGGATCACGTGCTCGCCGCCATAGGCCTTCACGCCCAGCCGCTTCGAAACGCTGTCTCGACCGTTACGGGTAGAACCAGCACCTTTCTTGTGCGCCATGATTGCTTCTCCTCTTAATCTACCTTATTCCACGTTAATTTCGTCAATCCGCAGACGCGTATACTGCTGACGATGTCCCTGGCGACGACGATACCGCTTCCGCGGCCGGTACTTCCAGACGAAAATCTTCGGTCCCTTATACTGCTCGACGACGGTTGCCATGACCCGGACGCCGGGGACGGCCGGCTGTCCGACCGTCACATCGTCGCCATCGGCAACGAGCAACACGCGATCCATTTCAATCTGTTCACCGACTTCATAGGGCAGCTTCTCAACACTGAAGGTGTGCCCTACCTCGGCGCGGTACTGCCGACCGCCACTTTCTACAATTGCGTACACAGTTATCCTCCGAAAAACAATCGGCTTTCTACCACAGGCTACAGCGGGTGATGCCGATCATGAACTCTGGTATTGGTAGTGCGGACGACCAATACAACGACCCATGATTATAGTAAAACAGGAGCCGGTTGTCAAAGTTAGCGCAGCTGTCGCGGCGCTTTTTACGTTCCTCTTAGCTCGCCAGCTTAGCCGGCTGTCGACTCTAAAGAGCCTCCTATACCCAATAGAATCTGCTTCCGATAAAATAGAGGAGATGAAGCGGCTCCAGAAAACTCTTCTACTTCTCCTACCAGCCCTGCTCCTGCTGCCGGTACTCGCCGCCTGTGAACGCCCGCAGCCGGACGTGGAAGTGGTCGTCACGCCGGTGTCACTGCCCACGGCGCTACAGGAGCGATCCCTGCCCACATATGCCGGCACGCCGACGCCCGATCCGCCGCGGGAGCGCGAAGGAGCCACGAGCGACGCGCTACAGGTCCACGTGGTCGTCGCCGGCGAGACGCTGGCGCAGCTTGCGCTGCAGTATGGCACCACCGTCGAAGAGCTGATGGCAGTCAACGGCCTCAGCAACTCCGATCTGCTCTACGTCGGACAGACGCTGAGCGTCCCGGCGACAGCCCGCACCGTCAGCCCCAACTTCAAGATTATCCCCGATAGCGAGCTGGTTTACGGCCCCGCCGCGCGCGACGTAGACGTGCGCGCGCTGGCGTCCTACTACAATGCCTATCTCCTCAACCACGAGGAAATGGTCGAGGGTCAGGCCGTCGCCGGACCGGAGATTGTACAGCTCGTCGCCGATCGCTACAGCGTCAATCCGCGCCTGCTGCTGGCTGCCCTGGAGTATCGTAGCGGCTGGCTGACAGAGGCGGCACCGGCCGCGACGGAGTACCCGATGGGCAAGGTACAGGACGGTCTGGAGGGGCTATATAAACAGCTCGGTTGGGCAGCCGACCGCCTCAACCTGGGCTACTATGGCCGTGCGGAAGGTGGGGTGTCCAGCTTCGTCGTCGGCGATACACAGGTCGCATATGCGCCGGAGCTTAACGACGGCACCGCTGGCGTACAGTACTGGTTGGGCGCCCACACCGACGCCACCTACCAGAGGTGGTTAGAAGAGACCGGCCCCGGCGGCTTCTTTGCCGCCTACAGCCGCCTCTTTGGCAATCCGTTTGCCTACACGGTCGATCCCCTGTGGCCGGATGACCTGGAACAGCCACCACTCACCCTGCCCTGGGCCAGCGGCGAGACGTGGTACTTTACTGGCGGTCCCCACGGCGGATGGGCGCCCAGCAGCGCCTGGGCCGCGCTCGACTTCGTGCCCCACCACCAACAGCTCGGGTGCTACCCGTCAGACGCCTGGACGCGGTCGATGGCGCCGGGCGTCGTCACGCGCAGCGATTTTGGCGCCGTCGTGGTCGACCTGGACGGCGACGGCTATGCGGGCACCGGCTGGGCCATTGTCTATATGCACCTGGAAAGTCGCGACCGGATCGCCGCCGGGACCCGGGTCGAAACCGGCGATCCGCTGGGCCACCCATCCTGTGAGGGCGGCTACTCCAACGGTACCCATGTACACATTGCCCGCACCTACAACGGGCGCTGGGTCTCCGCCGATGGCGCGATCCCCTTCAACATGGACGGTTGGGAATCGCGGGGTATGGGGTCCGAGTATAACGGCCTGCTCGTGCGCGGCGACGAGGTGCGCGAAGCGTGCGCCTGCCGCAACGAGCGCAACGCGCTGCGCGCCGACTGAGCAGACGTAAGATCCGCGGTCCGCAATCGGGGCTTTAACCCCTCCATCTCCAGGCGCGAAAGCGCCTACGCTTCAAACGACACCTCGACGACGTTAGCAGCCACGGCCTCGAAGAGAGCGTCGCGAACGGCCTGTACCCGCTCTGCCGCCTCGTCCAGGGGGACAAGCTCGCGCTCCTTCTCCTGGCGCAGCTTTAGCTCCACCCCACCCTGCTCCAGGCTGCGCCGGCCCACGGTGATGCGGATCGGGACACCGATGAGGTCGGCGTCGTTAAACTTTACACCCGGGCTCTCGTCGCGATCGTCGTAGAGGACGTCTATGCCGGCGGCGCGCAGGACATCATAGAGGCGATCAGCTTCTTTAAAGCCACCGCGGAGGGCGACGAGATGGACGTCGTGGGGGGCAACAGTGATCGGCCAGATGAGCCCATAGTCGTCGTTGTGCTCCTCGGCCACGCAAGCCAGCAAACGGCCGACGCCGATGCCGTAGGAGCCCATGATCACCGGGTGCGCATCACCCGCTTCGTCGACGAAGGTCGCGCCCATAGCGGCGGTGTACTCGGTGCCCAGCTTGAAGATATTGCCCACCTCGACCCCGCGCGATTCGCGCAGTGGGCTGGCGCACTCGGGACACAGATCTCCTTCGCGCGCCGCGGCGAGGTCGGTGATGATGTCGGCTTCGTAGTCCCGTCCGTAGTTGACGTTGCGCAGGTGGAATCCTTCCTCATTCGCCCCGGCGACAAGGTTGGGTGACTGGGTCACGACGTCGTCGACGACGACCAGCACGTCGTCGTCAATGCCGATCGGCGAGGCGTAACCGGGAACGGCGCCGGCGGCGGCAATCTCCTCGTCATGGGCCGGGCGCAGCGTCTTGGCCTTCACCGCGTTGCCCAACTTCGTCTCGTTTAGCTCCATGTCGCCGCGGACGACGGCAAAGACCAAGCGTTCGACGTCTTCCTGCTGCGCAGCGCCGTCACCGCCCACCGCTTCCGACACCGTGGCCACCATGAAGACCGCTTTTGCAGTCTGCGACTTGTCGATCTCCAGGAAATCAGCCAGCGCCGCAATCGTCTTCGTCTCCGGCGTCGCCACCTTTTCCAGCGGTTGCATCTCGGAATCCTGTGGCAGCGGCTTCTGAAACGAGGCGATCTGCCGGTTGGCCTTGTACCCGCACACGTCACAGAGCAAGAGGGTATCCTCGCCGATCGGCGTGAGGTACATGTACTCGTGAGCCATCGAGCCGCCCATCATGCCCACGTCTGATTCGACGGCAATTGTCGGGAGCGCACAACGATTGAAGATGTTGAAGTAAGCCTGGTAGTGGTTGCGATACTGCTCGTCCAGCCCCTCTTCATCCCGATCCAGGCTGTAGCTGTCTTTCATGACGAATTCACGTGCCCGGATGAGCCCGGCGCGGGGACGAGGGTCGTCGCGCCACTTCGTCTGGATATGGTACACCAGCGCCGGCAGCTGGCGGTAGGACTGGATCTCGCGGCGCAGGAGGTCGGTCACGACCTCTTCGTGAGTCATGGCGAGCACCATGTCGCGTTCGTTCTTATCGGTAAAACGGCCCAGCTCGGCGCCGATCTTGTACCAGCGCCCGGTCTCCTTCCAGATCGACGCCGGGTGGACGACGGGCATATCCATCTCCTGGCCGCCGATGGCGTCGATCTCCTCACGCATGATCTGCTCGATCTTACGCGCCGTCCGCTGCCCCAGCGGCAGGTAACTGAAGACGCCGGCCGCGATCTGCCGGATGAAGCCGGCGCGTAGCAGCAACTGGTGGCTGACGACCTCCGCTTCGGCCGGCACTTCGCGCAGCGTTTCGCTAAATAGACCACTCATCCGCATCGGTAACTTTCTCCTTTCAGTCGTTCTCTTATCACATCTGGAAACATTATGCTGACGCCGACCTGGTGAAAGAAAAAACGCCCCAATGAAGGGGCGCCGGGTCAGCACAACGCGTGCTCTCGTTAGAAATTCTCAAGCAGGCCGATCAGACCAGAGGTTGCACGCAGTAACCGTCACAGCGCACCCCGCTGCGAAGGCAACGATCGTTGCCGAAGCAACCGACCATTGTACAGGCAACGGGGCTGCTAGGGACCGGATAGACGTGAATGGTAAAGGCCTGCTTCGTCATAGACATCAACGGTACAGGATAGGGTAACGGTTGTCAAGCTCGCCAGTACAGTAAGGATCGACATGCGCCTGCTTGACGCCATGATCGGCTCTTGCTACCCTATCCGCCGGGCAGAGCGGTCACCCTCTGGGCGCGGTCGCTGGCCAGCGGGGAGGCAATTGTCGGCGTACTCTACATCACCGTCATCATGGTGCAGCTGGTAGGGCTATACGCCGCTTCCGACATCGAGCAGGAGCTGAGCAGGGATAGAGGTTGACAGGCTCAGCACTGTGCACGCACACCGGCAGGCGCTAGGATAAATCGCCTTCAGCTTCGTCCGTCTGTGCCTCCCCTTCCGAGCCGCTTGCTTCTTCGGCGCCCCCCTCTGTCTCGATAACGTTTGCTGATTCGATGGCGCCTGCTGCTTCGTCGGCGTGCGCCGTTTCATCGGCGCCGGTCGCTTCCACAGCGGTCGCTTCGACGGCGATCAGCTCCTCGAGGACGGCTGGCGCTTCGCCGGGCCCTGTTATAGTGGCCTGGATCCGGTAGTAGCCCTCCGCCTCCGGCGCATTCAAGCTCCCCTCCCAGCGGCCGGCCGTGTCGGTAGCTGCGAGCTGGCCGGTCGGCAGGGTTCCTGGAGGCTCCGCGCCGCTGGCGCCCGGTAACGGCCCTTCCCATTCGAAACGGACGCTGACGGCAGCTTTTTCTTCCGGCTCTCCGTCTAAGGTGTGGACAGTCGCCCACATCGGCACCGGCTCGCCGGGCTCGAACAGATCTCCTTCCGGCTCGAACATCAACTCCAGTCGGCCAGTCTTGAGGACTGCAAAGGAAACAGGGCCGTATTTGTCGACCAGCTCCCACTTCAGAAACTCGAGAACGGCCGGGTCGACGTAGATGTTGCCGTGAGTAGACGCAAAGGGCAGCTTGCGCTCCGCCTCCGGGTGGATGGCGCTGCGCTCCGGCACAGTGCCATCGCCCACTTCGTCGGCCATCCATTCGATATCGGTCCAATTGCCGCCGCGCACGACGCCGGTCGAGATGGTGGGCTGTCGCCGGCCGAAGAAGCAGAAGGTCTCCGCGCTGAGCGTCGTGCCCAGCTCTTCGTTGAAGCGGCGACCGTCGGCCAGAAGTGAGCGCTGTTCATCTGACTCCAGCCACTCCGTTTGCTCGAAGGGGTCAACTGGATTCCCCTCGCCATCCTTCAGGAACGATTGGCGCGAAGGCAAAATGTGGTAGGCGGAGGGGTAGCTGCGGAACATATCGCGCGTGCGTTCAGGGATGTTGAAGGCGTTAAAGCGGCGGCGCAGGAAGGTGTCGAGGCCACTCATCATCATGCGCAGCGTTTTGGGCGCTCCGTCGTAAGGCGAACCAAAGAGGAAGAGCTTGGTCACGTGTTCATGACCGCCCTCTTTCTCGATGTACCAGCGGGCGACGATGCCGCCGTTGCTGTGACCCATCAGCCATACCTCGGCATCGGGATGGAACGAGCGCCAGCGCTCGATCGCTTCGCCCAGCAGACGAGCGGAATGCCGGTTGTCCTGTCGCCAGTCATAGGCGAAGCTGTACACGTCGAGCTCTTCCTCAGAATGGCGCTCGGGATCGATCTTATAGCCAAAGCGTTCCAGCGCTTCAAAGAGGCGGCTGTAATGCTCCTGCTTGACCCATGGGGGCAGGAACAGCACCTCGTCGACAATGCCATCCGGCTCCAGCTCGTGAGAGAGATCCATACGCGCGAAGAGATCGTCCAACCAGTTGTCCCACTGAAAAGGATTGAGCGGAATGGAATCGAAGTCAATCCATACGCGCTCTTTCGTCTCCGGGTCGCGCAGGTAGCTACCCATGTAGCCGGGTAAGAAGACAATAAAGTGCGGGGGGGGTGCCATATCCTGGGTCATCTTTACCTCCATGAAGCACTTGAAAGGGCACGGCCGGCGAAACATCCGCCGGTACCTCTCCTGTTTCGGCAAACGCTCCCCGTCTCCAGCGATAGATGCAGATAAACGGACTGTGTCTGTTATTATAACGGAAAGCCGAGCGCAAATGTAGTGCCTATCCGCGAGTTGCCCAGGAAGCCGGATGTTCCGCTTAAAAAGTAGCCGCACTACGCATCAGGAGACTCGCTTGCGCCCCTGACCGCTGTACCCGCCCTTCGACGACCAACTTTACCATTATTTCATGCAGCACGCGCCGGTATCTCTCATAGACGGAAGGCCACACGATCACATCTACCATCCCCGTTTCATCCTCCAGAGTGAGAAAGTGAATGCCGTTAGCCGTCGGCGGCGCCTGGTGGATCACCAGCCGGCCAGCCAGCCGTACCCTCTCCCCGTCGCGGCAGGTGGCTAGCTGCTCGCAGCTAAGGAATCCTTGCGATGCCAACTGCGATCGTAAAAAGGCCAGCGGGTGCTCTCCAGCCGAAAGTCCCATCACACTCTCCTCAACTCCCGTCGCTTCCAGCGGCGAAAGGGGCGGGAGTTCGACATCGCCAGCCGGAAAATCGAGGGCCAGAGCGCCGGACGGCTTTTCCAGCGTGCCCAGTTCCCAGAGCAGGTGGCGGCGGGGCAGTCCCCAGCCGTCGAGGGCGCCAGCCATAATCAGCTTTTCCAGCGCCCGCCGGCCGGGCCGCACGCGTTGCCAGAGGTCGGCCAGGCTCGTAAATGGGCATTCTTCTCGCGCCGCCAGCAGCCGCTCGCCAAGCGCCTCGCCCCATCCGGAGACCTGGCCCAGCCCCAGGCGCAGGGCACCCGCCTCCAACGTGCACTTCAGGCTGCTCCGCCGGACGTCCACCGGCAGCACCTGGTGTCCATACCGCTTGATCTCCCCCACCAGGGCGCTCGCCGGCCAAAAGCCCATCGGCTGGTTGTTGAGCAGAGCAGTGAAAAAGGGCAGGAAGTGGTAGCGTCGCAGCCAGGCAGACTGGTATACAAGCACGGCAAAGGCGGCGGCGTGGCTCTTGGGAAAGGCGTAGCCGCCAAAGGCCTGAAGCTGACTGAACACTTTTTCGGCCGTCGTGGCGTCTACTCCTTTTTCCGCTGTTCCCTGCATAAAAGCCGCGCGCAGCCGCGCAAGCTCCGCCTGCCCCCGTTTAGCCCCTAGCGCCCGCCGCAGTTGCTCTCCCTGCCCCGGGGTGAAGCCGGCGAGGTCACGGGCCACTTTCAGCACCTGTTCCTGAAAAACGATAACCCCCAGCGTCTCCTCCAGCGCTGACTCGAGCAGAGGATGAGGGTAGGCAACCGGCTCCAACCCCTGCCGCCGGCGTAGATAAGGGTGGAGCATATCGGCATGGAGCGGCCCCGGGCGGATCATGCTGATGCTGACAACCAGATCGTTGAAGCATCGCGGGCGCAGGCGCGGCTGCAGCTGGCTCTGGGCCCGCGACTCCACCTGGAAAACACCCATCGTCTCTCCTGCAGCGAGCATGACATAGACGTCTGGATCGTCAAAGGTGAGGCGGCTCAGATCCGGCGCTCTCCCTTGCGTCTCTTCGATCAGGTCCAGCGTTTCGGTAATCGCCGACAGCATCCGCAGCCCCAGCAGGTCGATCTTCACCAGTCCTGCTGCTTCCAGCCCTTCCTTATCCCACTGGACCACGACCCGATCGGCCATCGTCGCCGGCTCGGTAGGCACGCGCCCCATCAGCGGCGCACCGGTAATGACCATCCCGCCGGAGTGAATACCCAGATGGCGCGGAAAGCCCTTGATCTCACGCGCCAGCCCCAACAGGAGAGCCCCATCCCCCTCCATCTCGTCCTCTTCCCCTTCCAGCACCCATCGAGCAGCGGCGACCACCGAGGGCGCTACGCCCAGCGCCTTGCCCACGTCACGCAGCGCGCTACGTCGGCGGTAGGTGCTGAAGGTACAGGCCATTGCCGTGTGCGCTGCGCCATACGTTCGATAGACGTATTGAATGACCTCCTCGCGGCGCGCGGCGTCGAAGTCCAGGTCGATGTCCGGCAAGAAGCCGGCGTCGCTCTGCAGCCGCTCTTCGGAGAGGAAGCGTTCGAAGACCAGGTCGTGGGCCAGGGGATCGACGGGACCGATGCCCAGCAGGTAGGCCACCAGCGAGCCGGCGGCGGAACCGCGTCCCTGGCAGCGGATACCGCTCTCGCGGGCAAAGCGCACGATGTCGGCCACGATCAGGAAGTAATTGGCGAGGTGGGTTCCTTCGATGACCGCCAGCTCCCGCGCCAGCCCATCCCGCACGCGCTCTAAGCGCGCTTGCTCAGAGTGCGCTCGATCTGGCGGATCGCCGTAATGGCGAATCAGCCCCTCCTCGCACAACCGGCGTAAGTAGGCGCTGCTACTCATCCCACCAGGCGTGGGAAAGTGAGGTAGCTCCTGGAGGCCGTAGCGGGGAACAAAGCGACAGCGTTCGGCGATGCGCAGCGTGTTAGCGAGCGCTTCTGAATGCTCGGGAAAGAGGGTGGCCATCTCGGCGCCCGCTTTGAGGTGATACTCGGAGTTGAGGCGCCGCCGGGACTCGCCCCCCCCGGCGGTGTGAGCCTCTTCCAGCGTCACCCCCTCGCGAATGCAGACCAGCACATCCTGGAGGCGATGGCCGGCGCGGGTGGCGTAGTGGACGTTATTGGTCACCACACAGCCCAGCTCGAGATAGCTGGCCAGGGCAGTCAGCCGGCGCACGAGCAGCCGATCATCCGGGAGCAGGTGATTCTGGAGCTCGATATAGAAGTGCGCCGGCCCAAAGAGCCGGCGCATGTGGCGGGCCGCGTCCAGCGCCTGCTCGCGTTCATCAGCTCTCAGCATCTGGGCCACTTCTCCCTGCCGGCAGCCAGAAAGGGCGATAAGGCCGGCGGTGCAGCCGACCAGCTCCTCCGGCGGCAGCCGGGCACTGCCCTTCT
>JAWVYW010000048.1:0-24007 GCA_033722535.1 Promineifilaceae bacterium (SeqCode) | reverse complement strand
TTGCGGTGCCGGGCAACGTAAACAGCCGCGCCAGCAAAGGCACCAACCGGCTGATCCAGCAAGGGGCGAAGCTGGTGATGGGGATTGAAGATGTGCTGGAAGAGTTGAATCTGCACATGGTGCCGCAACAGGTTGCGGTGCAGATGGCGATGCCAGAGTCGGCGGAAGAGGCGGCGCTGCTGAAGTTGCTCTCGGTGGAGCCGCTGCATGTCGACGATCTGACGCGCTCGTCCGGTCTGCCCAGCGCGCAGGTCAGCAGCACGCTGACTTTGATGGAATTGAAAGGGATGGTACAACAGGTAGGCGGCATGCGTTACGTCCTTGCGCGCGAGCCGGGTCCGGTTTACGATGTAGATGGCGGGCTAGACGTGGCAGCCGGAACCTGACGGCAATTCCCCGTCTGCCGACAGCGTACATTTTGCGGGGAGCCAAAATTCAGAGAGGTACACTTTTTATGAAGCTCGTTATCTTTGCAGGCGGCTCTGGTCGCCGTTTGTGGCCCCTGAGCCGCAAGCAGTCCCCCAAGCAGTTTGAGCCGCTGCTGGGCGAAAAATCGACGCTGCAGTTGGCCGTGGAACGGGTGCAGGGGCGCTACGGCGTCGAGAATATCTTTATCTCGACCAATGAGCGCTATCTGGACATAATCCGCGAGCAGCTTCCGCAGTTGCCGCCGGAGAATGTAATTGGCGAACCAACGCGCCGCGATCTGGCTCCCGCTGTGGGGCTCGCCATGGCGCACCTCGCCCGCGTGTCCGAACAGGATGAAGCTGTGGCTATTCTGTGGGGCGACAACTATATGAACCAGGCGCAGACCTTTCTGGAGCTGCTCGGGGCGGCCGAACAGCTGTTGGCGGCCGAGGAGACTGGGATTGTCTTTATCGGCGAGACGGCCCGTTTTGCAAACGAAAATCTTGGCTGGATCGGCCTCGGCGCGCAAAAGGCGCAAATTGGCGGCTCGCCCGCTTACGACCTGGCGTCGTTTCGCTACCGTCCCCCTGCGGCGGAGGCGCAGCGAATGTTTGACAGCGGCGAGTATGTCTGGAATAGTGGCTACTTTGTAACCACCGTCGGCTACATACGCGCCCGTTATCGCGCCTACCAGCCGGAGATGGCAGCCGCTCTTGACGAGATCGCCGGCGCCATTGGTCGAGACAACTACCGCGATGTGCTCCACCGTCTCTATCCCGAGATGGAGGCGATCAGCTTTGACGATGCCATTCTGCATCATATAAATCTGGCCGACGCTGCCGTGCTCCACGGCGAGATGGGCTGGAGCGATCCGGGTACGCTTTACGCGCTGAAGGAAGCGCTCGCCGACGAGGCAGGCGCCAACGTGACCGAGGGCCGCGTGCTCGCTCCCGCTACGGTCGACAGTCTGCTGGTCAACCATGAAGCGGACAAACTGATGGCGGTGGTGGGCCTCGACGGAATCGTCGTCGTCAACACACCCGACGCCTTGCTCGTGGTGCACAAAGATAATATCCCTGCCGTCAAGCAGCTCGTCGACAGCCTGCAGGGATCTGAACTGGAAAAGTACAGCTAACTGGAGAAGGAATGGCGGAAAGAGAAGAACTGGAACTGGAAGGGTACTGCCTGAAGTGCCGGGAGAAGAGAGTTATGCAAGATCCCCAGGCCGAATATTCGGCCAGCGGATCGCCCGGAACGCGCGGCACCTGCCCGGTTTGTGAAGGAACGATTTATAAGATGGGCTACACCCCGCTACACGAGGGGCTGCCCAAACCAAAGGTCACGCGCAAACGCAAAAAGGCGGAGGAGAAACGCTCCGGCCGCCTGGTGATCGTCGAATCGCCGGCCAAAGCGCGCACCATCGGCAAGTACCTGGGGCGCGGCTACAAAGTCCGCTCGAGCGTCGGCCACGTCCGCGATCTACTAAAGTCGCGGCTGAGTGTCGACGTCGACAATGGCTTTGCGCCCGAGTACCGGGTGCCCAACGAGAAGCGGGACACCGTGAAGGAGCTGAAGCAGGCTGCCGCCGGCGCCGAAGAAATTTACCTTGCCACCGACCCTGACCGCGAGGGTGAGGCCATTGCCTGGCACGTGCAGGAAGCCGCGGCCATGGAGCCGGAGCGGACCCGGCGCGTCGTCTTCCAGGAGATTACAAAGCCGGCCATCCAGGCCGCCTTTCAGCAGCCGCGCGAGATCGACATGGATCGCGTTGACGCCCAGCAGGCACGGCGTATTCTCGATCGCCTGGTAGGCTACAAGCTCAGCCCGCTGCTGTGGCGCAAGGTACGGGGCCGTCTGTCGGCCGGCCGGGTGCAGTCGGTGGCCGTGCGCCTGGTGGTAGAGCGGGAGCGCGAAATTGAGGCCTTCGAGCCGGAAGAGTACTGGTCGCTCCAGGCGGAGCTGAGCCAGGAGGATTTCCGTGGCCAGGAGCCGCGTCCCTTCTTTACTGCTCGCTTCCACAAATACAAGGGCGAGGACCCAGAGCTGCCCTCAGAAGAGGTGGTACAGAAGCATTTGGAGGCGCTGGAGCCGGCGCAGTGGACGGTCGGTGAGGTGCGTCTGGGCCAGCGGCGTCGTAAGCCGGCGGCCCCCTTCACCACCAGTACGATGCAGCAGGAGGCGTCGCGTCAGATACGCTTTGGCACCAACAAGACGATGCGCATCGCCCAGCAGCTCTATGAGGGGGTGGATCTAGGCGACGAGGGCACCGAGGGGCTTATTACCTACATGCGTACCGACAGCGTCGCCGTCTCGAAGGATGCTCAGGCTGAGACGCGTGACTTCATTGCCGAGGAGTGGGGGACAGAGTACCGGCCCTCATCCCCGCGCCAGCACACGACTAAGTCCAAGCTTGCCCAGGAGGCCCATGAGGCGATCCGTCCGACGTCGGTTCGGCGTGTGCCGGAGTCGATCAAGCAGCATCTTTCGCGCGACCAATACCGCCTCTACGACCTGATTTGGAAGCGCTTCGTGGCGAGCCAGATGTCGAACGCCGTCTACGACACCGTCTCCGTCGACATCTACGCCGGCGAGGCAAAGACGGCCATCGCAGAGCGCCCCTATCTCTTCCGCGCGACCGGCTCTACGCTCCGCTTCCCCGGCTTCCTCGTCCTTTACGAAGAGACCGAGCCCGAAGACCGGCCGGAGGATGCCGAAGTAGAGGTGCCGACCGATCTGGAAGAGGGCGAACGTCTGGACCTGTTGCAACTGGTTCCCAACCAGCACTTCACCCAGCCGCCGCCCCGCTTCAGCGAGGCCACTCTGGTCAAGGAGCTGGAGCAAAACGGTATTGGTCGCCCGAGCACCTACGCCTCGATCATCTCCACCATTGTGAGCCGCGGCTACGTAAAGATGGAGGACCGGCGGCTGGTGCCGACGGAAACGGGAGAAGTGGTCAACGATCTTCTCGTCGCCTACTTCCCCAACGTCATGTCCGTCGACTTCACGGCGCGCATGGAGGACGAGCTAGACGAGATTGCGGAGGGCCGGCAGGAGTGGGTGCCGGTCGTGCGCGACTTCTATGACGGTTTTGCCGAGAATCTTTCCGTTGCCGAGGAAGATATGCCGAAGGTCGAGATGACGGAGAAGGTGGGGCGCGCCTGCCCCGAGTGTGGCGGCGATTTGCTGTACCGCCACGGGCGCTATGGTCGCTTCATCGGTTGCGCCAACTTCCCCGAGTGCCGCTATACAGAACAGATTCTGGAGAAGATCGGCATCGATTGTCCGGAGTGCGGCGGCGACATCGTCGTCAAAAAGACACGCCGCGGTCGCACCTTCTACGGCTGCGCCAACTATCCCGACTGTGAGTGGACCAACTGGAAACGTCCGGTTCCTCAGAAGTGTGAGAATTGTGGCGGTCTGATGGTTCAGGCGAACAAGCGTCAGGCCGAGTGTACGAAGTGCGGCGAACGGGCGCCGCTGGAAATCATGGAGGCGCAGCGAGCCTGATCCCCTCTGCCGGCGCAAGTGGCGGCGGGCGACATGGGCTCTTTCAGCAGCGCGTGCTCGCGATGAGTTCCAATCTGCTTGAAACTGCCTTTGAAGCGCTGGTGCAGAGCTATCTACACACGGCGCGCCAGCGGGCGATGGGAGAGCGGCGGCAGGTTGGGCGGCTGCCGGCGGTTCGCTACCACAGCATGGATCAGATGACCGCGGGTGAGCCGGAGACCTTCTTCGTCTGGCGTGTGCCACCGGAGGTAGCTCTGGCGCACGTTCGCGCAGCTGCGCCGCAGCGTGACTGTCAGGTGGTTGTGGTTGGCGACGACGGCGACAATGCGCCATCGATGGCGCACTATCGCGACGCCGGCTGCCGGCGCTTGGAGCGGAGATGGCTGATGAGCCGCCCGCTGACCGATCCGCCGCCCGAGCGCTCGCGCCACGTCGTCTACCGGGCCACGCGCCCCGGCGAGGCGCTGCTCCTGAACCTGATGGATGGGGCCGATGGCGTGATGGTCGACGACCTGCGTGACCCGGATATGCGCTTTTACTACGTCCTCCACCGCGAGGAGATCGTGGGCCAGGCGCGCGCCGGCTGGCTCGATGGCGGCGTACAGTGGGTTTCGGGCGTGTACACGGCGCCATCCCACCGCCGCCGCGGCGTGGCCCGCGCGCTGATGACGCGCTTGCTGACGGACGGAACGCTGGCGGCGGGTGGCGAATCAGCCGCACGAAGCATGCTGCTGGCGACGGAGGTGGCCCGCTCCCTCTACGAAGCGCTGGGTTACCAGATGCTGGCTCGGGTAGAGATTTACCGCTGTCACGCGCCGTCGTAATTGAAGCAGGTCTATTCGGGAGAGCATTTTCACTTACACCGCGCTATAATGGGCTTGGCGCGCCTACTGTTATAGGTGTGCTCGAGAGAACACTGTTTGTGGGGAAGAGGAGATTTTTCAGTAGATGACGAAGCGTAAAGTTGCCATTGTAACGGATAGTACTGCCAATCTACCGCCGGAGCTGGTAGCGAAGCACGAAATCCATGTGATTCCGCTCAACCTTCATTGGGATGAAGAGAGCTTGCTCGACAACGTCGACATCACGCCGGCCGCGTTCTACGCTCGGCTGGAGAATTCCTCTTCGGTACCGACGACGTCGCAGCCTTCCGCCGGTCGTTTCTTCCAGTTTTTTTCGGAGGTCGCCGAGTCGGCAGATAGTATTGTCGGTATCTTCCTATCCAGCGATCTGAGCGGCACCTTTGCGTCGGCGCACGCGGCGGTCGACATGATGGGCGACTATCCGATGAAGATCGTCGACTCGCGCTCTGTTTCGCTGGGGCTGGGGCTGATGGTGCTTGAAGCAGCGCGCTTAGCGGAGGCCGGCAAGGGCTACCAGCAGATTGCCGAAGTCATCGAGGCGATGGTGCCCCACGTGCATGTCCGCTTCGTCGTCGATACGCTTGAATATCTCCACCGCGGTGGTCGCATAGGCGGTGGAAAGCGCCTGATCGGCTCGATGTTGTCCATCAAACCGCTCCTCGGTGTGCATGAGGGAACGGTAGAGGCGCTGGCGTCGGTGCGTACCAAACGCAAGGCGGTGGACCGTCTGCTGGAGATAGCGCAGGAAGAGACGGAGGGCGCGCAGGCGCTTCATATGGGCGTCATCCACGCCGCTGCCGAAGACGAGGGGCGCGCTCTGGCGGAACGGGTCCGTGAGAGATTTAAGCCGGTCGAGCTCGTAGAAAACGAGCTGACGCCCGTCATCGGCACGCACGGTGGTCCGGGGACGGTCGGCGTCTGCTACTATGATGAGGCCGCGCTCCCCAGACGTTCCTGAGCAAGGCAGGCGCTGTAACAGGGTTGGGCGTCCGGTCCAGCCTCTTCCTTCTGCCAGATGAACAGTCGGTTGTTTAACCCTGCCGCCGCGCTCTCCCCTCTCTTGGCGGGCAACCTGCGTCTGCGCGGCCTGCTCCTGGGGACCCTGCTTTTTCTCGCGCCTCTGCTCTTTCTGGCCCTCTTTTTCTTTTATCCGTTGGGCAATATTCTTCTGACCAGCCTTACGGTCGAAGCGTTCAGCCGCCTACTCAGCCGCGCCTACTATCTCGGCATTCTCTGGTTTACGCTCTGGCAGGCGACCCTCTCCACCGTTCTCACGCTCCTCATCGGCCTCCCCGCCGCCTATATCTTCGCCCGCTACACCTTTCCCGGGAAAGGAACCTTACGCGCACTGACGACCGTCCCCTTCGTCATGCCCACCGTCGTTGTGGCGACGGCTTTCCGCGCTCTTCTTGGTCCCGCCGGACCCGTGAACACGCTGTTAGTGCAAACCTTTGACCTGGCGCGGGCGCCGATACAGGTCGAGCAGACGCTTGCCGTGATTCTCATCGCCCATGTCTTTTACAACGTCACCATTGTCGTACGCCTCGTGGGCGGTTTCTGGGCCACGCTCAATCCGGGGGTGACCGAAGCGGCGCGCGTGCTGGGTGCGTCGCGCCTCCGCGCCTTCTGGGAGGTGACGCTGCCGCTTCTGCGCCCGCCGCTCATCGCCGCTTCGCTGCTGATCTACCTCTTTACCTTCACCAGCTTCGGCGTAATTCTCCTTCTAGGGGGGCCGACATTCAGCACGCTGGAGACAGAGATCTACCGCCAGTACGTCACCTTCCTGCGTCCTGACGTGGCTGCCGTGCTCTCGCTGCTGCAAATCGTCTTTACCTTCGGCCTCATGGCGCTCTATGTGCGCTGGCAGCAGCGGAGCGCCGTGGCCCTGGACTTCCGCCCACGGCAGACGACCGCGCGCCGTCCAGAGGGCTGGCTGGAGCGCACGGCGATTGCCCTGCTGCTCGGCGGGCTCACACTCTTTCTCGTCGCGCCGTTGCTGGCGTTGGTGCTGCGCAGTGTCACCGGAGCGGAGGGACTCACGCTGGCCTATTATCAGGCGCTGCCGGAGCTACAGCGGGGCAGCGTCACCTTCGTACCGCCCCTGCTCGCGGTGCGCAATTCACTTCTTTACGCGCTGCTTACCGTCGTCGTCTCCGGCTTCTTCGGTCTTGCCAGCGCCATCCTCCTACACCGCCGCCGGCGTTGGCGCTCGCTGCTCGATCCCCTCTTTATGCTCCCCCTGGGGGCGAGTGCGGTGACACTCGGCTTCGGCTACGTTATCAGCTACGACACGCTGCGCACCTCCCCTCTGCTGGTCCTCATCGGGCACTCTCTGGTTGCCTTTCCCTTTGTCGTCCGCAGCGTCCTGCCGGTGATGGAGGGCATTCCGCCCCGTCTGCGTGAAGCAGCCGCCGTATTGGGCGCGTCGCCGTCGCGCGTCTGGATGGCGATCGACCTGCCGATTGTGGGTCGGGCGATCCTCGTCGCCGCCGTCTTTGCCTTTACGGTTAGTATGGGCGAGTTTGGCGCGACCAGCTTCATCGTGCGTCCTAACAGCGGCTACGTCACTCTGCCGATCGTCATCGCCCGCAACCTGGGCCGGCCGGGGCCGCTCTACTTCGGCCAGGCGCTGGCGTTGAGCACCATTCTGATGGCGGTCAGCGCCGCGGGTTTCCTGGCCATCGAACGTGTCCGCTTCGCCGACGTGGGCGAGTTCTAGGCGGGGAACGGCAGCGATGCTTGAGTTGCTCGAGATCAGCAAATCCTTTGACGACCAGCCTGTGCTGCGCGACATCTCGCTGCAGATTGCCGAAGGCGAAGTCGTTGCTCTCCTGGGCCCCAGTGGCAGTGGGAAGACGACGCTCCTGCGCATTGTCGCCGGGCTGGAGCGGGCCGATAGCGGCGCTCTGCTGCTGGACGGCGAGAATCTGGCAACGGTTCCCGTTCACCGCCGCGGCTTTGGCATGGTCTTTCAGGATTACGCTCTCTTCCCGCACCGTACTGTGGCCGAAAATGTGGGCTTTGGCCTCAAGATGCACGATTGGGAGCGAGAGGCGCTTGCGGGGCGGGTGGCTGAGATGCTGGCGCTGGTGGGGATGGCCGGCTTCGGTCCGCGCCGGGTCTACGACCTGTCCGGAGGCGAACAGCAGCGGGTGGCGCTGGCGCGGGCTCTGGCGCCGGAGCCCGCGCTGCTCCTGCTCGACGAGCCGCTAGGCGCGCTCGATCGCGCGCTGCGCGAGCGGCTGTTGCTGGAGCTACGGGATATTCTGAAGGAGGGGGGGGCCCCGCCGCGGGTGGGCGCGCAGCGGATGGGCGGGCGCGAAGGCCGCCCGGTGACGTCGCTGTACGTCACCCACGATCAGGCAGAAGCATTTGCCATCGCCGACAGGATTGTCGTCATGAATGAGGGCCGCATCATCCAGGATGATCCGCCGTCGGCGCTTTATCGCCACCCCCGCACACCTTTTGTGGCACGCTTTATCGGAATGCACAACCTTCTGGAAGGGAGGTGGGCGGGTGAGGGCGCGGAAACCGTTGCGACCGCTCTCGGCGAGCTGCGGGTAGACAGGCGAAGCGGAGATCAGAAAGCGGGCGGACCAGTCGTGCTTCTCATCCGCCCGGAAGCGGGGCGCCTGCTTGGCTCCGACGAGTCCGCGCCAAACGTAGTGGAGGGCCGGCTCAAGACGGTCAGCTTTCGTGGTCGTTATCAGCAGGTGGAAGTAGCGGCAAGGGACGTTCTCCTGCAGCTCACCTTTACCGCCGAGGAGGAGCTGCCCCATCCAGGAGAGCCGGTGCGCCTGGCGCTGGAGCCGTCCGCCCTCGCTGTTCTCGAAGGATAGCCTCTCCCACAGTGGCCGCGCCCGGTTACGCCTCCGCCTGCTCCGCCACCTCTTCCACTGCTCGGGAGCTCTCCTCCGCGGGGGCGCGCCCCGCTTCTGCCTCTTCCTGGGGCACGATCCCGGCTCTGGACTGCATCAGTGCCAGCAGGTCAGCGGTGCGGCTCCGCCGTTGCAGATAGAGCAGGAGATTGCGCACCAGACTCTGCTTGTTAGCGGCGTCGAGCCGCTCCCAATCGACCTCTAGCGCCGTCGCCATTTCGGTCAACTCCGCCTGCTCATAGTGGGCCAGCAGGTAGTGGCGGAAGATCGTCGGCGGAGAATCGGGACTCAGCTTTTCCAGCCGCGGCAGATGTGCAGGCGGCACCGGCGTTAGCGCCCGTTCGACCGCCAGGGCCAGTGCCTCTTGCTTGCCCTGATGGGCGGCGACGTCCATCAACCGGATGATCGTCTCGTTCATAGGCTCCCCCGGCGCGATGATGTCGTTCTCCGCAAACTCCAGATCGAAGATCAGGTCGTGGATATCGGTGGGGCTGAGCCGGGTGCGGATCTGGTCGTACAGCATGCCACGGTCCACGGCGTCCACTTCGTCGTCGGCTGCCGGCGCAGGCGCAGGTCGGCCCGGTCGGGCCACGCGTCGTACAGGTGCGTCGGAGACGCCGGTGATGGCGGCGACGGCCGGCCTGAGCACGCCCCACAACCATAGTGCCGCGCCGGCAAAGAGCACGCCGCCGACGACGTAAAAGAAAAAGCCCAGTTCACCTTCTAGCTGCTCACGACCGAAGGCGCCTAGGAAGCTATCCAGCAACAACGCACTGGTGACAGTCAACAGGCCAATCGCCCAGACGAGATTCGCCCGGTAGAGGAACATCGCCAGGAAAAAAATGACGACGACTATCTTTGCAATCAGAAGAAATGTTGCCATATAAGCGTTTCGGCTCTCCGATAGTGAGCGCCATCATTTTAGCACCGGCACAAAACGGTGCCAATGACGGCGCCGACGGGGCAGGTGGCCCACCCGTATGATGAACCGTTGTTAATCGCAGCCATTTTTCAGTAAAATGGGCGCAAAAGCATAGTCCGCAGCTCGGGTGGGCAGTATCTGGGCCGATTCACTGGCGTGACAACAGTCGAGCGACAAGGAGGAACGATGGTCGAGGAAAAGGACGAAGCGGAAAGCAACGCGATGGAACTACCGGAAAGAGCGCGCGACCCCGGCTTTTGGCGCGAGACCTGGCAGCAGGTGCGGCTTGTTTACTATCTGCTGCGTGATCCAGAAGTACCCGCCTACCTGAAGCTGTTGCCCCTGGCGGCCGTCTTATACGTGCTGTTCCCACTCGATCTGGCGCCCGATCTGTGGCCGGTTATCGGTCAGCTGGACGATCTCACTGCCCTTCTGGTGGGCGCCAAAGTCTTTGTGGATCTGGCGCCGCCCCACGTCGTCGCCCGCCACATGGACGCCATGCAGGAAGAGGAACTGGAAGATCCGCTGCAAGACAAGATCGTCATCGACGTCGATCACGAGCTGATCGGCGACCGCCCGCGCAAGCAGAAGTAAAAAAGAGCGGCCACTCGGCCGCTCTTTTGCCTTCATTCCACGAACGCTATCTTATTAGCAGAGAGAGGGGTCCATTGTGCATGCTATATCGCCGAAGTAGCCGAGCCCAACCAGTAACAGCAAGCAGCAGCAACAGAAGAGCACTGTAATGCCGATGGCTGCAATGAGCAGATTGCGGTTGCGGTTGTTGCGCTCCCCTTCGACGACGGTCGGCAGGCCGGGCGGGCCTTTCACTCCTTCCGTCTCTGCGATCTCGGACGGCGGAGGGTAGCTGTCGACCGGTTCCGCTTCAAAGGTGGGCAGCGCCTCCTCTTCTTCATAAACCTCGTAGTCGTATTCTTCCTCGTCCCCTTCGAGGTCCACCCCTTCGGGCTCGATGGGCTCGGCACCCGCCGCTTCTACGTCGAAGGAGGGCAGCTCGAGATCTTCATCCTCCGCTTCGAAAGCGTAGGTAGCGTACTCATCCACGTCGGCCGCTTCCGGCGCCGCTGGGGCAACCTCTGGTGCGGTGTAAACCCCGACCGTCCTCGTCTCCTCTGGCTCCGCGACCTCTACCTGCGCTTCTTCCATCGTGGTCAGGACGGCAGGTTCTTCGCCAACCTGCTCGAAGACGAGCGTCACGTTACCCCCCATCGTCACGACATCGCCCGGTTCGACCGGCACCGGCTCGCCCCCAAGCCGCTGCCCATTGAGGAATGTACCGTTGGTGCTGCCGAGATCCTGAACCACGTATCCTTCTTCGACGCGCTTGAAACGCACATGCTGGCGTGATACTTCGGGATCGGCAATGACGATATCGGCCATTGGGTCCCGCCCGAGGGTCATAGTGTCGTCGGCAAGAGGATAAGATTCTCCCTCCTGCGGTCCTTTACGGACAGTAAGCTGATATCTGGTAATCGGCACGTCATCCTCCTCGCTATGATAGATGGGCAGCGTTGCAGGTGAGTCACAGATGAGAGCATTGTACCCCATTTATCCTGCTTAACAAACGTCGCAACAGGCGCTTGAGAAGCACAGCGCCTTCCGTCACCGTAGCCTGTTGCGCAACAGGGTGGCAAGGAGGCGTGCTTCCTGAATGTCGAGCAGAAGGACGAAAAAGGCATATACGACCAGACCAACGGCGGCTGCGCCGGCGACGACGAGCAGCCGGACGACGATACCTCCATCTCCGAGGAGTGCGCTGCTCAGGGTAGCCACCGCCGCCGCTGCCAGCGCCATACCCAGCGCGCCGACCACAGCCTTGAGCGCGGTAGTAAGGACGGCATAGCCGCCAATCCCTCCGATTTGCTGCTGTAGCACTACCAGCATCAGCGCCGTGTGCACGATGTGCTTGGTGGCATCGGCAAGCATCAAGCTGTAGAAGGCGAGCGGTGCGTCGACGCCGGGCACTATGACGTGCCCGAGCTGTGCCAGGATGCCCGTCGCTACCCCGGCCGGGAAAACAGCGCGCAGAAGGAGCGGCAGGGTCAGCGCAGCGGCGACGTAGACGACGGTGCTGATCACGCCGACCAGCGCCGGGCGCAGCGTGTCTTTGCGCGCGTAGGAGGCAAAGATCAGCATTTGGTCTGCTGCGGCAAAGGGGAGGCCGAAAAGAAACAGGCGCAGGACCAGCGCGGTGACATCTGTATCTGCCGGCGTAAATTGTCCATACTGGAAAAGGAGAGCGACGATGGGCGCGGCGAGGACAAAAAGCCCTGCGGCAGCCGGGATGATTAGCGCCAGTACCAGTCGCAGCCCCTCGGCGAGCGTCGCCTTGAACACAGAAAGCGTGCCCTGTGCCTGCTGCGAGAGAGTGGGCAGGATGGCAATGGAGATGGCGGTGACGACGAGGCCCAGAGGGAACTGGTAAAGCGTCGTGGCGTAGCGCATATAGGTAAGGCTGGAATCCCCCGTCGCCGTCGTCAGGTTATAGCCGATGGCGACGCCGGCCTGGTTGATCACGAGGCCGGCGACGATGGGCGCGTACAGCAGCAAGATGCGACGGATCGCCGGATGGCGCCAGTTCAGGTTCCAGCGCAGGCGCGCGTCACGGAGGCCCGGCAACTGCAGCGCCATCTGCAGCAGCGCCCCCAGGAGATAGCCCCAGACGAGAATCGTCACCGGTGGGTCCGGACGCATGGCGAGAAGGAGGGTCACCGCGACGATGGTGCCGTTGAACGTCGCTACGGTAAATGCGGGCAGGGTGAAGCGCTTCAGGGCGTAGAGGACGCCGGTGAGAATGCTCGATATGCTCAGGAAGAAGACGACCGGCGCGGCAAGGCGAACGAGGGAGATAGTCAGCTCGGTAAGACCCGGCGCCTCCAGATTGTAAGCCCCCAGCAGCCCAGCAACCGGCGCCGCAAAGACGACGACGACGGCGACGACCAGCGCCAGGACGACGGCGGCGACACTGAGGAAGGTGCTGGCCAGCCGCCACAGCTCCTCCCGCCTTTCCGGTAACGCGTACTCGCTGAAGACGGGGACGAGCGCCGAGTTCACCATGCCGCCGACGAGCAGGTCGAAGAGCGTCGTGGGGACCAGAACGGCGATCTCGAAGGCGCTCAGCGCAGGGGACGTGCCGAAGAGGCTGGCCTTGACCGTCTCTCGGGCCAGTCCAAGCATGCGGCTGGCGACGTTGCCCAGGGCAAGCACCGCCGCCGCCCGCATAATACCGCCCTCGCCGCTAAGTGCCGACTCTGTGTCCGCGCCCATCTCCTCGTCCGCCGCACCCTCCTGGCGCGGCGCCAACGGATCGCTATCGCTTTCTTCTCTGGGTGTGTCTGGGGGCAGTTCAGAGCGCTGGGGCAAGCCGAATTCCTCGGGGCAAAAGATTAGCAACAGAAGATTCTAGCCGATAGTGTCGCGGGCAGCAAAATAGCAGCCGCCAAACTCGCAAAAGCCGCCTGCGCTGAGTATAATGGACCCAACCTGCCCGCCCCCTCGGGTCGACCACCGGATGCCTGGTCGGCGGCCCACCAGAGAAAGGACAATCTATCAGATGTATGACAAGGAAAAGCTGGCTGAGATTGCAGAGGAGCGCGATAAGTGGGAAGAGACGACGCTGCAGAAGACGCTGGCGCGCTTCCCAGAGCGCCGCGACGAATTTGTAACGACCTCCGACCAGCCGGTTGAGCGGCTGTACACGCCGCTCGACGTCGCCGATCTCGACTACCAGCGCGACCTGGGCTTCCCTGGGCAGTATCCCTACACGCGGGGCATTCACGCCACCATGTACCGCGGGCGCCTGTGGACGATGCGCATGTTTGCCGGCTTTGGCACCGCCGAGGAGACCAACCAGCGCTACCGTTACCTGCTCGAGCAGGGGAACATGGGGCTATCGGTGGCCTTCGATCTGGCGACTCTGATGGGTTACGACACAGACGCACCGGAAGCGCTCGGCGAGTTCGGCAAGTGTGGCGTGGCTATCAGCAGCCTCCGCGATATGGAGCTTCTCTTTGACGGCATTCCGCTCGGAGAAGTCAGTACCAGCATGACGATTAACAGCCCGGCAGCCATTATCTGGGCGATGTACATTGTCGCCGCCGAGAAACAGGGAGTCCCGATGGCGCAGCTCCGGGGCACGCTGCAGAATGACATTCTGAAAGAGTATATTGCTCAGAAGGAGTACATCTTCCCGCCGGAGCCCTCGATGCGCCTGGTGGTAGATACGATTGAATTCGGCACCGAGCACATGCCGCTGTGGAATACCATTTCAATCAGCGGCTATCACATCCGCGAAGCGGGATCGACGGCAGCCCAGGAGCTGGCCTTCACGCTCGGCGACGGTCTCGAGTATGTCCGCTGGTGCCTGGAGCGCGGCTTGGACATCGACGACTTTGCGCCTCGCCTGAGCCTCTTTTTCAACTGCCACAACGACTTCTTTGAAGAAGTGGCCAAATTCCGCGCTGCGCGGCGCATCTGGGCTCGCGAAATGCGGGAGACGTTTGGCGCCCAGAATCCGCGCTCCTGGCTCTGCCGCTTCCATACGCAGACAGCCGGCGTTTCGCTGACTGCTCAACAGCCAGAGAATAACATCGTACGGGTGGCGGTCCAGGCGCTCGCCGCCGTTCTGGGCGGCACGCAGAGCCTGCACACCAACAGCATGGACGAAGCATTGGCGCTGCCGAGCGAGGAAGCGGTGACCATTGCCATGCGTACCCAGCAGATCCTGGCGGAGGAGAGCGGGGTGGCCAATACGGTAGATCCGCTCGCCGGCAGCTTCTACGTCGAGCATCTGACCAACGAGATGGAGCGCCGGGTTTACGACTATTGGGAGCAGGTAGAGGCGTTGGGCGGCATTCTACCCGCTATCGCCAAGGGCTTCTTCCAGCGTGAGATCTCCGACGCCGCTTACGTCTACCAGCGCCAGGTGGATCAGAACGACCGAGTGATCGTCGGCGTCAACGACTACGTCGATCCGACGGAGGAGATCCGCATCCCGATCCTGCAGATAGATCCCCGGGGCTATGAGCGCCAGGTTGCGCGGCTCGAGAAGCTGCGGATGGAGCGGGACAACACGCGCGTGGAGGAAACGCTGACAGCCTTGCGCGGCGCCGCAGAGGGCACCGAGAATCTGATGCCTTATCTTCTAGAGGCGGTACGCGCCTACGCCACATTAGGCGAGATCACCGACGTCCTTCGCGACGTCTTTGGCGAGTACGAAGAGCCGACCTGGATTTGAATCTTCTCCACCGTCCGCCGAGATCGCAGTGGCTCGCTCCGGCACGGCTATCCTCACAGCCTCTACTCCGACTGACCATCCGGTTCGTCATGATCACCACGGGGCGTATAATAAACTAGAAGATGTTGATGCTGGGGAGCGCAAACCAAAGGAGGGTTCGATGGGACATGTGACAGGGGTCTTTACCGATGCTCGGCAGGCCGAAAAAGGGGTCAGCGCGCTGCACGCGGCGGGATTCGGAGATGATTTGCAGGTTATTGATCGGGCGCGACTGGTGGACCTCTATCCTCACGATCTGGCACTTGACGGGACGCATGGTAGCCCGGTGGGCGTGGTTGCCGATGAAACCGACGCGACGCGTAACATAGAGGAGATGTTGACCGTCAAGAATATTCAGCGCTTTCTTCAGGACCGCGACGTGGATGAAGAGGAAGCCCTGTACTACGCACGCCGCATTCAGAGTGGCGACACGCTCGTGATGATCGATGCCGCCGACGAGGATCGCGTCCTGGCGATTCTTGAGGCGCATGGGGCGGATCTGCTGGACGAGGACTGACGCTCTCGCGGCGCACGGCGCGCATGTCCGCGGCTGGTCGCCACTGCGGCGCAGCCCGTGCCGCTACTGCCATCTTGACACCCCGTTGTGGCTATTGTATAGTATTTCGTAATTGGAACCGGTTCCAATTGTGCAAGGTATCCGTTCTTGTGTCACCCGCAAGGGAAGGAAGAGGATGTCGACCGCCACCATCCGGGATGTTGCGAAAATTGCCGGAGTTGGTATTGGAACTGTTTCACGCGTCCTTAATGACAGCCCCGACGTCAGTGAGCGCACGCGGCTCAAGGTGCTTTCGGCAATTGAGGCCCTGGATTACACACCAAATCCCATAGCGCGCCGGCTTTCCCTGGGAAAGACGCTCACGGTTGGCGTGATCGCTCCCTTCTTTACCCGCCCATCGGTGGTGGAGCGGCTTCGGGGTATCGAGAATGTTCTCGGTGCAAGCGAGTACGATCTGATCGTCTTTAATGTGGAAACGGTCGCCCGGCGTGATGCTTACTTTCGCGACGTCCCCCGGCGTGAGCGGGTGGACGGATTGCTCATCATCTCACTTTTACCCGACGAGGAAGACGTACAGCGCCTCCGACGCGCGCAGATGCCGGTGGTGCTCGTCGACATCAGCCATCCGGCCTTCAGCCGGGTTAGTATCGACGACGTTGCCGGCGGGCGCCTGGCAGCAGAACACTTGCTTGCCCTGGGACATCGCCGCATCGGCTTCGTCAGCGACTACGAAGATCCATCATTTGACTTTACGGCGAACAACCGGCGCCTGCAGGGTTTCCGCACCGCGCTGGAGGCGGCGGGTATTGCCTGGCACTACCGGTACCACGCCGCCGGGCGGCACAGCCTCGCCAGCGCCCGTGAGATGGCCCACCGGCTGATGCAACTGCCGGCGCCGCCTACGGCAATATTTGCCGCTAGCGATACGCTTGCCTTCGGCGTACTCGAAGCGGTTCAGGAAATGGGGCTGACAGTGCCCGACGAAGTTTCGGTGATCGGCTACGACGATATTGAGGTGGCCGAGTACCTGCAGCTGACCACGATCCGCCAGTCGCTGTTTGAATCTGGCGTCAAAGGAGGTCGCCTCTTGTTGCGTGAGATCAGACTGCCGCCGTCGACTCCCGAAGAGATACTGCTACCGACAGAGCTGGTTGTACGTGAAACTACTGCGCCTCCGGCACGCTCGGAAAGAACGATTCGCAGATAACACTGTTCGCACCGCTGAAAGGAGGTGATGTGGAACGAGAAGTCACAGAAAAGATTAGCCGATTTTTGCCCCTAATGGACGTACCATAAACATGGAGGAGAAAATGTTTAGTCGTAAATCACTCAGTCTGCTGGTAGCGCTTCTGCTGCTTCTGCTGGCAGTCGCTGCCTGTAACGGCGACGCCGATCTGGACGAAGACGCTGGCCTCGTCGACGACGAGGAGGCCGGAATTATCGACGAAGATCCCGGTGAAATCGAGGACGTCGTCGGTGGCGATAGCATACTGGAGCGCGCCTTCGCCGGTGACTATGACGGCGCAGAGGTTGAGGTCTTCGGCGCCTTCGTAGACGAAGACGCCAACCGCTTCGCCGAATCGATGGCTGCCTTTGAAGAAGAGACGGGCATCGATGTCCAGTACGAAGGCTCCGGTGACTTTGAGACGTTGATTCAGGTTCGCGTGGAAGGCGGTAATCCGCCCGACATTGCGGCCTTCCCGCAGCCCGGGCCTGTGGCCACGCTTGCCGAGGCCGGCCATGTGGTCGATCCCAGCACCTTCCTGGGAGAGGACTTCCTGGCTGCGCACTATGACCAGGGCTGGCTCGACGACGCCACGCTGGGCGGACAGACGGCCGGCGTCTGGTACCGTGCCAACGTCAAAAGTCTCGTCTGGTACCCTGCGGATGACTTCGCAGAGGCCGGCTACGAGATTCCTGACACCTGGGATGAACTGATCGCCCTCAGCGATCAGATCGTCGCCGATGGCGGCACGCCGTGGTGCATCGGCATCGAGAGCAGTGGTGCCACCGGCTGGGTCGCCACCGACTGGATCGAGGACATCATGCTGCGCACGCAGCCGCCCGAGGTTTATGACCAGTGGGTAGCCGGCGAGCTGGACTTCGATTCGCCTGAGGTTCGCAATGCCATCGAGACGATGGGCGAAATCTGGATGAACGAGGACTATGTCCTCGGCGGTACGACTGGCATCCAGACCACCCCCTTCGGCGATGCGCCGACCCCGATGTTCGACGATCCGCCAAGCTGCTGGCTCCATCGCCAGGCGAGCTTCATCCCCGCTTTCTTCCCCGACGACGTGGAGATCGGTGAAGAGGTCGACTTCTTCTACTTCCCGCTCATCGATCCCGAGTTCGGCGAGCCGGTGCTGACCGCCGGTGACATCTTCGTGATGTTCAACGACGAACCGGCCGTGCGCGCCGTCATGGCTTACCTGTCGACCGGCGCCTCTACCGAGCAGTGGGTCCGGGCCGGTGGCTTCGTCGCCCCGCACAAAGATGCGGAGGTCGAGTGGTACACGACCGACGTGGACCGCCGTTTCTTCGAAATCCTGCAGAATGCCAGCGTCACCCGCTTCGACGCATCCGACCAGATGCCGGGCGCCGTCGGTTCGGGCGCCTTCTGGACCCAGATCACCAACTGGGTTGGTGGCGAGGACCTGGACAGCGTCCTCCCGGCGATCGACGCCGCGTGGCCTGAAAGTTAAGTTCCTGATCGTACCCTAGCCTGAGAAGAGGGCGGTCGCATGGGCCGCCCTCTTCCATCTGCCAGTTACTGCCTGTGTAGCCGTGTTCATGTTGAGGAGGAATGATGGCAGCAGAATTTCAAACGGAAGCTGAAGGCGGTAGAGGGATTCTCGATTGGTTCGGCACGACAATCGGCCGGATCGTCATTTCACTTCTCATTCCCTTTGTTGCGTTTGCCGTGCTCTACTACGGCTTTATCTTTCTTCGCGAAAGCGAGGCGCCAACCGGTGTCATCGTCGCCGTCGCCATCGTCTGGGGCGTGGGCGGTGTCGCCCTGCTCTTCTTACTGGCCAACTGGTTCGTAGAGCAGCTGCCCCTGGCAGCCAAGGTGGCACTACGACCTTATGTCTTTGTCGGGCCGGCAATGGCAATTCTGATCTACTACCTGGTGCTACCCACCTTTCGTACGCTATGGCTGAGTTTTCAGAATAAGGCGGGCGAGTTTACGCTCGCGAACTACGAGTTTGCCTTTACCGATCCCGTCATGCTGGAGTCGCTCCGCAACATTGCGCTCTGGCTCGTTTTTGGCACGGGGTTTATTGTCATTTTCGGCCTTCTCGTCGCCATTCTCGCCGATCGCAGCCGCTTTGAGGTGCTGGCGAAGGCGCTTATCTTCCTGCCAATGGCGATCAGCTTCGTCGGCGCGGGCGTTATCTTCCGCTTCATCTACGACGCGTCGCGCGCGCCGGGCCAGAGTCAGATCGGCCTTTTGAATGCCATTGTAGAGGGCCTGGGCGGCGAACGAATAGCCTGGCTCCTCATCCAACCGTGGAACAACTTCTTCCTCATTGCGGTGCTGATCTTCCTCCAGACTGGCTTTGCGATGGTGCTTCTCTCGGCGGCTCTAAAAGGCGTGCCAGAGGAGCTTCTGGAGGCGGGGCGCATCGACGGCGCGAGCGAGGTCCAGATCTTCTTTCGGATCATCATCCCCTACATTCGGGGAACGATTATCACGGTGTCGACGACGATCGTCATCCTGACCCTGAAGATCTTCGATCTGATTTTCGTGATGACCCAGGGGCGAAATGGTACCGAAGTGATCGCCGATCGGATGTATAAAGAGATGTTTACCTTCGCCAACCAGCCCAGAGGGGCAGCGCTCGCCATTCTACTCGTCGTGCTGACAGTCCCGGTGATGTACTACAATCTGAAGCGCTTTAGCGAAGAGGAGGCCTTTTAATGAACGGTGAAGCCAGCCTTAGTCGGCAGAAGTTGATTTCCTCTATCCTGGTCAACGGCTCTTTGCTGTTGCTGGTCATCATCTGGACGGTGCCCACCTTTGGCCTCTTGATCTCCTCCTTCCGCCCGCCCGAGGCGGTCCGTACGAGTGGCTGGTGGACGGTCTTTACCAATACTGAGACCGCACTCGAAGAAAAGTTTACCCTCGAAAACTACCAGCGCGTCATCTGCAGCGAGGATTTGGAAGACTCTGCGCTGTGCGAGGGCGTGAGGGCCAGCGGCGATAATATGTTGCGCGCCTTCGGCAACAGCCTTGCCGTCGCGATTCCGGCGACGGTGATCCCCATTCTCATCGCCGCTTTTGCCGCCTATGCTTTTGCCTGGATGAACTTTCCCGGCCGGCGGCTGATGTTTGTTATCGTCGTGGCCCTGCTCGTTGTGCCCCTGCAGATCGCGCTGATCCCCATTCTCCGCGACTACGTGGCCCTCGAGCTGACGGGCACCTATCTGGCGGTGTGGCTCGCCCATACCGGGTTTGGTTTGCCGCTGGCGACCTACCTGCTCTTTAACTACATCGCTGGCCTCCCGCGCGAGATCATGGAGTCGGCCTTTGTCGATGGCGCTTCTCACTTCACCGTCTTCACCCGGCTCGTGTTGCCCCTCTCCGTGCCGGCCCTGGCCGCCTTTGCCATCTTCCAGTTCCTCTGGGTCTGGAACGACTTGCTGGTCGCGCTGGTATTCCTTGGCTTAAGGCCCGAGGTCGCCGTGCTGACGCAGCAGTTGCAGGAGATGGTCGGCTCCCGCGGCCAGGACTGGCATCTTCTGACGGCCGGCGCCTTCATAACCATGATCCTGCCGCTGATCGTCTTCTTCAGTCTGCAGCGCTACTTCGTCCGCGGTCTGATGGCCGGCGCTGTGAAGGGCTAACGCTTCGAACCTCTGGAGTGGCCTCGCCCGGCGGGGCCACTTTTCCTCACACTACAACAACATTCCAAGAGAAGGACGATTCATGGCAGAAAACTGGTATCAGGAGGCGGTTTTCTACGAGCTATATCTGCGCGCCTTCCAGGATGGGAACGGGGACGGTCACGGCGATTTCCGGGGGGCGATCGAACGTCTGGACTACGTCCATTCGCTGGGTGTGGATGTCATCTGGATCCTCCCCATGTACCCGTCGCCGCTCAAGGACGACGGCTACGACGTCGCCGACTATTACAACATCCACCCCGATTACGGCACCCTCGACGACTTCAAGGCGTTCCTCGACGCCGCCCACGAGCGGGGGCTGCGCGTCGTCACCGACCTGGTGATGAATCACACCTCCGACCAGCATCCCTGGTTTCAGGAGGCGCGCCGCAACCCCGACTCCCTCTATCACGACTACTACGTGTGGAGTGAAACTGGCGAGGAGTACAGCGAGGCGCGCATCATCTTCCTCGACTACGAGCCCTCTAACTGGACATACGACGAGGTCGCGGGCAAATATTTCTGGCACCGCTTCTACAGCAGCCAGCCCGATCTGAACTACGACAATCCCGCCGTTCACGAAGAGATGTTTAACATCATTCGCTTCTGGCTCGATCTGGGGGTCGATGGCTTTCGCGCCGACGCTGTGCCTTACCTCTACGAGCGTGAAGGGACGAACTGCGAAAATCTCCCTGAGACGCACCGCTTTCTGAAGAAAGTGCGAACGATGATGAATGAGGAGTATCCCGACAGGGTGCTGATCGCGGAGGCGAATCAGTGGCCGGAGGACGTCTGCCTCTATTTCGGCGATGGCGACGAATTCCATATGTGTTTCCACTTTCCGATCATGCCGCGGCTCTACATGGCGATCCGCCAGCACGACAAGACGCCCATCGTCGATATTCTCCAACGCACGCCGCCGATTCCCGCCAATGCGCAGTGGCTGACCTTTCTGCGTAACCACGACGAGCTGACGCTGGAGATGGTGACGGTGGAGGAGCGGCAGTGGATGTGGGAGCAGTACGCGCCCGATCCACGCATGCGCCTTAACCTCGGCATCCGGCGGCGCCTGGCGCCCCTGCTCGACGGAGATCGCCGCCGCTGGCTGGTACTCCACGCCATGCTCCTCAGCCTGCCGGGGACGCCCATCATTTACTACGGCGACGAGATTGGTATGGGCGATAATGTCTGGCTGCCCGACCGTCACGGTGTGCGCACGCCGATGCAGTGGGACGACGGTGAGAACGGCGGTTTCTCTTCGGCGCCACAAACGTACGTTCCCGTGATCGATGACGAGCTTTACGGCTACCGCAAGGTAAACGTGGGGGCCCAGGAAGACGATCCCGACTCGTATCTCTGGGCCACCCGTTTTCTGCTCCAGGCGCGCGCCCAGAGCCCGGCGTTACAGCGGGGCAGCATGGAGTGGTTCAACACCGACAGCCGGGCGATTCTCGGCTACTGGCGCACGCTGGACGAACAGCGCGTCCTGTGCCTGTTCAACGTCGCCAATCAGCGCCATTCTGCCAGTCTTGAGCTGGCCGACTTTGCCGGCTGGCAGCTGGTCGACCTGCTGCATGAAGGGCGGGAGTGGACGATCGACCAGTGGCCGGTTGTGCTTAATCTGGAGCCTTTCGGCGCGCACTGGTTGCGCCTGGAGGCGCCGGAACAGGATCTCCCATGACCGCTCCGTTCGACCACCGGCAGCAGGAGCTGTTGCGGCAACGCCTGGTCGACGGTCCACTACAGGAGCTCGATCCTCTCGCGCGAGAGATCTTCGTCACACGCTATGATCTCTACATGCCTGACGTGCTGCGGCCGTTGCGCCTCTTGTACGGCGCGCGTGATGATTTTGCCAAGTGCGTGAGCGCGTTCCTAGAAACTGTGGCCCGCGCGTATGCGGCACGCGCGGAGCCGCTGCGCCTGCTCGATCTACGGCGGCAGGCAGCCCCCGACTGGTTTCAGCAGTCGGAGGTGGTCGGCTACGTCGCCTACGCCGACCGCTTTGCCGGCTCTCTCGAAGCAGTTGCACAAAAGATTCCCTATCTAAAAGAGCTGGACGTCACCTATCTGCATCTCATGCCGCTCCTGAAGCCCCGTCCGGGGCCCAACGACGGCGGCTACGCGGTGATGAACTACCGCGAGGTCGACCCGCGCGTCGGCTCGATGGCCGACCTGCGCGCACTGGCCGATCAGCTGCGGGAGCGCGGAATCAGCCTGTGCATCGATCTGGTCTGCAACCACACTGCCAAGGAGCATCGCTGGGCACAGCGGGCGTTGGCCGGCGACGCGCGTTATCAGGACTACTACATCATGTTCCCCGACCGTACGCTCCCTGACCAGTTCGAGGCCACGCTGCCGGAGATCTTCCCCGATTTTGCGCCGGGCAACTTCACGTATTATGACGGGATCGACAAGTGGGTGTGGACCACGTTCAACGAGTACCAGTGGGACCTCAACTACCGCAATCCGGCTGTCTTTCGCGAAATGCTGGCGATCATCCTCTTCCTGGCTAACCAGGGAGTGGAGATTTTGCGTATGGATGCCGTGGCCTTCATGTGGAAGCGGCTGGGGACCGACAGCCAGAATCAGCCGGAGGCCCACTATCTACTGCATGCCTTCCGCGCGCTCAGCCGGATCGCCGCGCCCGGCCTGTTGCTCAAGGCGGAAGCGATCGTCAGTCCCGATCGCCTAATTCACTATCTGGGCCGCGGCCGGGCGACCAACAAATCGTGTGAGCTCGCCTATCATAACGCCTACATGGTTTTGCTCTGGAGCGCGCTCGCCGAACAGCGGGTGGCGCTGCTGACCCACGCCCTGCAGCAGATGCCCGAAGCGCCGACCGGTGCAGCCTGGATAACCTACGCGCGCTGCCACGACGACATCGGCTGGGCGGTGCGCGACGAAGACGCCGCCGGGGTTGGGCTCTCCGGCGTCGCCCATCGCGCTTTCCTGAGCGATTTTTACAGTGGTCGCTACACCGATAGCTTCGCCCGGGGCGCGACGTTCCAGTTCAACCCGCGTACCGGCGACCGCCGCATCAGCGGCAGCATGGCGTCACTCGCCGGTCTGGAGATTGCCCTGGAACGGGAAGAGCCACTGCTGATCGACCTCGCAGTGCGCCGGATCCTGCTCTTGCACAGCCTGATCTTTGCCTTCGGCGGCATCCCGCTGATCTACATGGGCGACGAGATCGGGCTGCTGAACGATTATGCTTACGTGGACGATGCCGATCGAGGCGGCGACAATCGCTGGCTGCATCGCCCGTTCATGGACTGGGAGAAAGCGGCGCAGCGGCATGACGAGACGACAGTAACGGGGCGCATTCACAGCGGTATAGCACGCTTGCTCCAGGCGCGGCAGCAGAGCTTTGAGCTCCACGCGCAGGCCGGCACTCACGCCGTATGGAGCTACAATCCGCACGTCTTCGGCCTGCTCCGCGCGAGCCCCCGGGGGCGGGTGCTGATCCTGGCGAACTTCACTACCGAGCGTCAGCAGGTTCCACGCGCCCGTGTAGCGGAGCTGGGCTTCACGGGCCCGCTGGCGGAGCGTATCAGCAAGCAGATGGTGGATGGCGCGGGCGATATCTGGCTCGCGCCGTACGAGACGGTGTGGCTGGCGGCTGCCCCGGCCCCGGCGTCCCCCGACAGCCACTCCTGGGCCGAAGCACAATGAGCGCCCTCGTCGGCGGTATCGAAGCGGGGGGTACAAAATTCGTCTGCGCGGTCGGCA
>JAWVYW010000047.1:0-24020 GCA_033722535.1 Promineifilaceae bacterium (SeqCode) | reverse complement strand
GTCACTCAACGCGACGCGGCGCCTCATGATCATTAGCTAACCGTCCGTGTCAATCGCTTCGTTGGCCTGCGCGGCCTCGAAGATCCGCTGGAGATCGACCAGCAGATTGTCGATTTCCGCATCCATGTCCAGTCCGGGCGTCTCCACCCAGCGGTTCCAGTACTCGTTGTACTTGTCGTTCGTCTCCTGGAACGCCGGCATCCACGCCTCGTGGTTGGGGCTGTCGGCGTAGGCCATGCTGTCTACTACGACATCCCAGTTGACGTCCTGGTCGGGGAAGTTCTCCGCCGCGAACTCGTCAAAGTAGGTCGGCTGCAGGCTCAGGCGCGCCGGCATACCACCGTAGCACTCGGTCAGCTCCTGCGCCGCGTCGCCGATCAGGTAGGTCATGACGGTGAACGCTTCCTCCGGATGCTCCGTAGTGCGCATAATCTCGAAGGTATCGGCGTGCATCTTGGCCGTGATAGTGTCGTCGTGGGCGGGGACAGCGGCCGTGTTCCAGTCCGCATCCAGATTGCCCATGCAGCAACCAACGTACCACAGGTGGGTGTGCGCCATCGCCATGTTGCCGGACTCGAACCAGTTGCCGGCGCCCAGGATGTCGCTGCCGCCGTAGGGGCCGTTCGGGTAGAAGTAATCTTCCCACATGCCGTCGTAGACCCACTTCCAGGCCTCTTCCCAATCCGCGGGGATCTGCGCGTTGCCGTCTTCGTCCACGAGCGAGCCGGAGCCGAAGAGGGTGGCGACGCCGCGCGCGTCCGTCCACTGTTCACCATAGCCGAACTGCACGATGTTCTCCGGATCGAAGTCGGGGCTGGTAGCGTCATTGCCCTCGGCGTCGACCGTCAGCTGCATCGCAAGCTCGGTCAGGGTCTCGATATTCCAGGGATGCTCTTCGCCGTCGGCATCCACGTAGGGGGCGCCGTACTCCTGCGGCGGGTAGGCCAGCCCGGCCTCGTCGAAGAGGTCCTGGTTATAGAGGACGAAGGAGGGGAAGACGGCGAAGGGCAGGCCAAGCAGCTGGTCGCCGACCCGGTAGAAGTCGACCATGTTCGGGTCGAAGTCGCTCAGATCGTAGTCGTTGGCCTGGACCAGGGGCGCCAGGTCCAGCCAGGCGCCGCGGAAGCTATCCCGGCCGCGGATGCCAACGGGGCCGACGATGTCGGGCGCGTTGCCGGCGGCAATCTGGGTGGCCAGCGTGTCGTAGGCAGCGTCGTTGGCGACGATCTCCAGCATCAGCTCGATGTCGTCCTGGGAAGCATTAAACTCCTCGACAACCTCTTCCTGGCAGGCAAAGGTCGGCTCGTCGGAACCGGCGCCCAGGCCGACGTACCAGCGAATCTCAACTGCGTCGCCGTCGCCGGCCGGCTCGTCCATCTCCTCTTCCGGCTCGTCGACTACTGGCTCTTCCGCTTCCGGTTCGTCAACTTCGGCCTCTTCTTCGGTGACGTCGTCTACGACAGATTCTGCTTCGTCGATTATTTCGTCTTCAATGGCGGCATCCCCACCACACGCTGCAACCAGGAGCATCAGGCTCAGGACCAGCGCGAAGACCTTCCAATTAATCTCTTTCATGTTCTTTTCTCCTCAGAAACATGTCATCGGTGATGTGTGTACGTACTTCATTTCTGGTTGAACAACTTTGAGGCTGTCTCTCCTATGCGGCTCTTTCCATAGCGTCTCCTTGTCTAGTGTGCGCTCACGGTAGCACCAAACTCGTGGGAGGCTAGCGACCATGCTGGAAGCGCTTTCTGATAAGAAGGGAAACTGATACCCTTGTTTGAAAGCGTTTTCATAAGATTATCATAGGAGAGAGGGGCTGTCAAGGAATGTGCGGCCCGTGGGCCCTCTATTGCCGTCGATCGAGGGGCTCAATGCCTCATTCACGCCGGAACAGGGCAAAAACAAGGCAAATGCTTTACATGAAAGCGCTTTCATTATATAATTTTCTATATTGTGCCGGAGGAAGCAGAATGACGAAGAACAAACCGACAATCGCCGATATTGCCGCCCAGGCTGATGTTTCGATCAGCACCGTATCCCGTGTGTTGAACAACACCGCGCCGGTGGCTGATTCGACGCGCGAGGCGGTGCTGACCGCCATGCGCACGCTCGACTACCGGCCCAACATCTTCGCCCGTGGGTTGGCGAGCGGGCAGTCGATGACGGTGGGGGTCCTCACGCAGCACATCCATAGCCCGCTGTACGCGAGCCTGATCCGGGGCATTCTCGAAGAGATGGACCTCAGCCCGTACACGCCGCTCTTCGTCGACGGTTACTGGGAGCCGGAGCGGGAGGAGCGGCTGGTGGAGACGCTGCTACGGCGTCGCGTCGACGGGCTGATCGTCCTCGGCGGGAAAATGCCGACGGAGAAGCTGCAGGAGATTGCCACGCAGGTACCGCTGATAATCTTCGGTCACCAGGTACCGGGGCTGGAGAACCAGTGCCTGCAGCTCGACAACTTCGACGGCGCGTACAGGGCGACGGAGCACCTCATCTCCCTCGGGCACCGGCGCATCGCCCATGTCACCGGCAACCTGACCCACGCCGACGCCGTCGAGCGCCGTGAAGGGTACCTTCAGGCGCTGCGGGACAACCGGATCGAACCCCTTTCCGACTTGATCGCCGAGGGGGAATTTACGGAGCAGTCGGGAGTGCTTGCGATCGAGATGCTTCTTTCCCGAGGCCGGACCTTTAGCGCCGTCTTTGCCGCCAACGACGAAAGCGCCTACGGCGTGCGCCTCGCCTGCTACCGGCGCGGCATCCGCGTGCCCCAGGACATGTCGCTCGTCGGCTTTGACGACATCCGCCCCTCTGCCTACACGACGCCCCCGCTGACCACCGTGCACCAGCCGACGCGAGAGATCGGCTCTGCCGCTGCGCGGGCGATGCTTAAGCTGATGAACGGCGAAGCGTACAAGCTGCCCCACATCGCCGCCGAGCTCGTCATTCGCGAGTCCACGGCGCGGAACATCAAGTAGGGCGGAGAGCTTAGAGCAGTGGCGCAAAACGCCATCTTGCAAGCCCCCGGCGACGCGCCCAGGGGCCTCCGATTCGCCGGATCGGGCCACAACAGATTCCCCTTCGCTCCCGCCTACTGCTCTTCCTCGCGCCCCTGCCAGAGATAGGCCAGAACCGCGCCGTTGACGGCGGCGCCCATGAGCGCCGTTGCGGGGGTGGCGAGGCCGGGATTGATGCGAATACCTAACCACGCCAGCGGCGTCGCCAGCAGGGGTGCGAAGACGCCCATCAGCAGCAACAGCATCGCCAGCGTGTGGAGGCCGAAGACGAGCCACCAGGCCCACCCCTGCCCGCGCCACAGCCCTGCCCCGACGACCAGCAGGAGCAGACCCGCCCCGCCGCCCCAGGCCAGCGTCTGCAGGCGCGGCTCCTCCCAGCCGGCGGCCGCGGCGGCCGCGGCCGGCCCATCCCCTGTCGCCGCGGCGATCATCATGTAGAGCCCCAGCCCCAGCCCCGCCAGCGCCAGCATCGCGCCGTAGATGGCCAGACATCCGAAGGAGACGGTGAATTCGGTTTCTTCTTCCATTCCAGATTCCTTTGCGCTGATGGTCACGCTTCGCGAGCGCAGTATAGCAGGCGGAGGGTACGGGCGTCTAAAAACGGGCATCACACGCCGCAGTCTTCGCAGAATCTCCACCGCAGCAGGGCCGCCAGCGGCGCCCGCAGCGCCTCGTGGTCAGACGGCAAGCACCTCACAGCGGAGAAGAGAAGTAGCGCAATCGCTGTGGACACAGTGTGGACGGCTTGTTGCTAGGTTACGCTCGTTAACGGTAGTGTCCGTAAAGAGACAAGGAGAATGTACGATGAACCGGGAAGAGATGATCAGATTACACGACCGGCACAACGAAGAGGAGCTCAATCAGGGTGACCTCGCAGTTGTGGATGAGATATTCGCGCCGAACTACGTTCGTCACGTGATTGGCATGCCGGACATCGTCGGGCCGGAGGCAGAGAAACAGTTCACGTCGAGCCTGCGCGCGGCGTTTCCGGATATACATTTCACCATCGAAGATTGTTGCGTCGACGGCAATAAACTATTCGTTCGCTGGCGAGCTGAGGGCACCCACGAGGGCGAATACATGGGCATTCCAGCAACGGGCAAGCGAGTGAGCGTGGCGGGAATGGCCATCCACCGCATTGAGAAGGGCCAGTTCCAGGAGAGCTGGGACATGTTCGATACTCTCGGGATGTTGCAGCAGTTGGGCGTCATTCCAGCGCCCAGCAAAAGCGCGGTCAATTAAAACATGGCTGCTCACACTTATCGCATCTGATTTGTTCGCCTCATAGCGGCTCCCACGTCCATGCCTCTCCCGCTTCCATAACGCGACCCAGACTGGGGAACGGCGCAAAGTGAAAGGCCAGCACCAACGCGTCACGCCGGGCGGCGCGCCGGCACAGCGCACGCCTGCTGGCCACCGTCTGCTCTGCATTGCCATCAACTGTCGCCACCCACTCCGGATGCTCCAGATGAATGGGATGGAGTGCGGCATCGGCCATGTAGAGCAGGCTCTCGCCCGCCGACGTGATCTCCAGCGCGATGTGCCCTACCGTGTGGCCCGGCGCGGCGACAGCGCGAATGCCGGGTACGATTTCCGCCTCGGTGTTGATCGTCTCCATCAGCGGCGCCACCGGCAGTAGGCAGTTGCGGGCCACACGCGCTGCCCACGCCGAGACCTGCGCCAGGTTCTCTTCAGAGCGCCAGAAATCCCACTCCGATTGCCACATGACGTAGCGCGCCTCCGGGAAAGCCGGCCTGCCCTCCGCGTCGATACAGCCGCCGATGTGGTCCCCGTGCCCGTGGGTAATAACGACCGTGTCGATGTCGCTCGCGGCGAACCCTTCCGCTGCCAGCGCCGGCCGTAGCCGGCCGCCGGTTGCCTGGAGAACATCTCCCGCGCCGGCGTCGATCAGTACCACGTGGTCTCCCGTCTCCACGAGGAGGCAGGTCCAGGTCGACGGCAGATGGTCGGGCTGTAGATCGTGCTCTTGTAATGCGCGCGCCAACGCCTCTTCTGGCGCGTTGGCAAATAACATCCCGGCGTCGCCCGGGTAGTCCCCGTCGTTGATCGCCAGACAGTGGAAGTCCCCTATGCTGAAGTGATGTCTGTTCTCCATCTCTCCTCCTTTGCGGCACGCAAGCTAACTGAAGATGATTTCGCGGCTGGTACGCCCGAGCCTCATGTAAGTATACACGACGTGAGGAAGGCGCGACCGGGCTCCGTGGCTAACCGCGAACACCTCTGTTCCTTTACTGCGTGAACTCTCGTTCCTTCAGAAAGTCATATAACGCCTGCAGATTCGCAAAGGTCAGCTTCTCGCCCGTCTGGATAGACTCCATCTCATAGATCCAGACCACTGCGCCGCCGGATGCATCCTCCCACGCTCGCAGAAGGTAGGAAAGATAGCGGCTCTCAGCATCCTCACGCTCAATCACATGCAATCTGCGGTGGAGTGGCTGAATGCAGCGCAACCCCATGTAGCCCCGTGGCATCGTCTCCGTAACGCGCTTCTGCTCTGAGCCGCGGGATCGGAATTAGTTGTGCTCGCGCCTTCAGCATGATCTACATCCTGGCTTCTCTCTCGCCGGGCGTCCCACGTTCCACTGACGGTGGGGCCATTGTATCGTTTGCATCTTAACAGCCGCTTGTCCACACGGCGTCCACACGATGCGGTATGGTAAGATAAGAAATGTGACGGTTTCCTGCTTATTAAGCGTGTTGTTTCCAGGACGGGCATCCTGTGCGGGAAGCACGGACGGTCATTTGAATGCGTGTTGACATGCCCGACGAAAAGCTGGCGCTCTACCTCCTCGGTTCGCCGCGCGTGGCGTGGCAGGATGCGTCGCTGCAAATTGTGCGGCGACAGGCGCGGGCCCTTCTCTATCGCATCGCCGCCGATCCCGCTGCGGTTGCGCGCGAGCGTCTGGCCTTTCTATTCTGGCCTGACGAGCCCGACGCCAGAGCGCGCCGCAACCTCTCTCGCTTGCTCAGCTACCTGCGCAAGGAGCTGCCCGACCGCGACTGTCTCCTGGTCGACCGCCGTACCGTGCGCCTCAATCCCGATCGCGCGTGGTCGGACTGCCTCTTTCTGGAGGAGGCGCACGACAGCGGTGATCAGGCTGCCCTGGAGAAGGGCGCCGACCTTTACCGTGGCCGGTTTTTGGAAGGTTTCTTCGTAGACGACGCCCCTGAATTTGCAAAGTGGCGGGAGCAGCGCGCGGCGGAGTTAGAAAGCGCGTACCTATCCCTGCTCAGCCGCCTGGTTACCATTCTCTCCGAGCAGGACGAGATTGAGGCAGCCGCCGGCTACGCCCGGCGCTATCTCTCCGTGGACAATCTGGCCGAGAAGATCCATCGCCGGCTGATCACCCTCTACGGCAGAGCTGGGGATCGCGCGGCAGCGACGCGCCAGTTCGAACGCTGTACCCTCCTGCTCGAAAGGGAATTGGGGGTCGATCCGCTTCCCGAAACGAGGGAAGCGTATCAGGCAGCGTTAGGCGACGGCGCCAGCCCGCTCCCGATCCAGGCGCGCGCGCCGTCGTGGTCGGTTCTGCCCAGCCTTGAGCTGCCACTCGTCGGCCGCGGCGAAGCGCTCCAGGCCCTGGAGAACGCCGCGATCCGCCTCGGCTCCGGCGGCCTCATCGTCATCACGGGCGAGGCGGGCGTGGGCAAATCGCGCCTCTTACAGACATTCGCCCGCGGCAGCGAGCGTCGTGCGCTCGCGGGCAACAGCCATCGCGGCAGCCACTCCGTCTCGTATCAGCCCCTGCTCCAGGCGATGCGCCAGGCATTGGACGCGCCACACCGCTGGCGCGATATTCCCGCCATCTGGCGCGCGGAAATGGCCCGCCTGTTGCCCGAACTGTCGCACATCTTCCCCGATCTTCCCCGGCCGTTGGACGTGGCGCCCCAGGAGGCGCAGAGTCGCCTTCTCGAAGCGGTGACTCGCTGCCTGTTGGGGCTGGGGAAGGAGAGGCCTATTCTCCTCTGTCTGGACGATCTGCACTGGGCCGACGGCGCCACGCTGCGCTGGCTGATCGACCTCAGCGGCCGCTTCCCCGATTCTCGCCTGCTCATCGCCGCCACCGCCCGTATTGCCGACGTCGAGGCGCTCGCCGACGTCAAACGCACGTTTCAGAGGGTGAATAGGGTGGTCGAAATTCGTCTGGGCGGGCTGACGCCGGCGGCCATCACCCGTGCTCTGGAAGAGATGGCGCTGGGCCTGTCAGAGGAGACGCGGGGCCGTTTCGCCGAGCAGTTGCACGGCGCCACCGGCGGCAACACCTTCTTCGTTCTGGAGACGGTGCGCACGCTCATCGAATCTGACCGCCTCCACATACCGGCCGACACCTTTCCTCTGGCGACGACCGTCGAGGATGCCGTTCGCTCCCGCTTTGAGAGATTGAGCGCCGTCTCTCAGCAGTTGCTACAGAGTGCTGCCGTCCTCGCTCCCGATCTCACGCCCGACCTCCTCAGGCAGACTGCCGGCCGCACCGAGCTGGAAGTGGCCGGCGCTCTGGACGAACTCGTCGCCCGTCAACTGCTGCGGGAAGAGGAGAGCGGCCACACCTTCAATCACGATCTGGTGCGGATGGCCGTCTACCGCGAACTGACACCGTGGCGTCGTCAACTTTTGCACCGGCGGGCGGCGGAGGCGATCTCCGCCGTGCACGGCGATCCGGCGCTCGCAGAGTTGGCAACCATAGCCCACCATTTCGACGCCGCCGGGGCTGAGACTGAGGCGGTGCACGCTTACCGCAGGGCGGCGGAGGCCGCCACAGCCGTCTACGCGTACGATGAGGCGGTCGGTTACCTGCGACGGGCGATTGCCCTCCTTCCAGATTCGGCAATAGAGCCGGCTGCTGCCGGCGATCTTCACGAGCTGGCAGGTCAAAAGCTGGCTTACAGCGGGCGGCACGAAGAGGCCCGCGCGGCCTACCGGCAGGCCCTCGCTCTCCACGCCGCCGGCGACCGGTTGACCATCGCCCGGCTCCACGAGCGCATCGCCGCCAGCCATCTGGCGCAGCTCCACTATGAAAAGGCGCGCCGGCGCTTAGAACAGGCGTTGTCCGCCCTCGAAGAAGCATCTGGGGTGCGCGACGAAAAGTGGCAACGCCTCTGGCTGGCGATCAAGCTCCGCTTCATCTATCTCCACTTCTGCCTGTACGACGTGGAGCGGTGCCTGTCATTGCTGGAAGAGGTCGCCCCCGTCGCCGAGCGGGTGGGCACGGCTGCCCAGAAATCAGAAGTGGCGCGTGAGCGTGTCAGCGTCGCCTGGCTCAAAGATGGGCACCGTCCGTCGGCTGCGACCGTTGCGCTCGCTGAGCGCCAGGACGAACGTGCGCGTAAGGCGCAGAACCCGCGAGCCTCCGCAAAGGCCGCTTTCCATCTGGGCTATGCCCGCCTGTTCAGCGATGATCCGGCAGCTGCCGAAGCCCCCTTGCTGGAGTCGCTAACGCGGGCCGAAGCGGTTGCTCACAGGCAGCATGAAGCGCGCTGCCTCGCTTTGATCAGCACGCTCTACCGGCAGCAGGGTGACCGTGAGCGCGCGGAGGCGTTCGCCCGGCGCGCCCTGGTGGCCGGGCGGGCAGTCGGCAGCCGCCACTATCAGGCGCACGCCCTGGCGACCCTGGCGTGGCTCGACTATTGTGATGGGAAGCTCGAGCCGGCGCGCAGGCGGGCGCGGCAGGCGGCCACCTACTTTCTCGAAACCAGGGCGCCCTTCGCCTGGCTCGCCCTCATCACCCTCCTCGCAATCCGGCATCGGGAGGGGCAGGCAGACACGGCCATCGAAGCAGCTGCCACCATGCTCCACCCGCACCAGCGCCGCTTGCCCGAGCCGTTGACGGCACCGCTGGAGCAGGCGGTGGCCCATTGGGAAGCCGGCAACCGCGAACAGGCCGGCACCAGCCTCGAGCAGGCGGTCGCGTCGGCGCAGGAGATCGGCTACCTCTAGCGCCGCCCCCGCCGTCTTGCGTTGCTCTGTGGCCAGCCGAGGTGCGTCTGGAGCTGGGGCCAGTGGCCTCACCCAGGAAAGGGAGTCCAGTGAGGCCACTGGTCAGGAGGCGCGTACCTCCACTTACGCCGATGTCACTCCCAGCTGTGCCAACAGCACAGGCATCTGGAGATAGACCCGGGCCTGTGTGATCTGCGCGTCTTCTACATCGTAGACGACGCAGATGGGCACGCGAATCCGATTGCCGGTGGCAGGAATGCCGGCAAACTCGCCGATATGCTCGCCCACTACGTACCCCTCCACCATCGCCTTGCCGTCGCCTATGATCTCGTTCGTTGTTTCAGCCTCGGCGTCGAAGGCGACATGATAGAAGTGGTTCAGCATTTGCTGCACTGCCTCCGGCCCCCGCGTCTCGTCGCCGTTGGCCATCATGGTGAATACCACGTCGTCGGCCATCATGCTGGTGTCGGTGTGCTGGGAGTCCCAATATTGCTTCATTACCTTGCGTGTACTTGCTACGGACATTACGAACCTCCTTAGGTTGGGTCTGGTTACTCAGTCTGTGTTGAGAGCGAAACGGTCGGCTTTACGAACAGGAAATACAGGTAACCGAGCGAGAACAGGCCATAGATCAGAACGATCGTCCAGCCGAGGGAATTGAAGACACCGGACAGGGTCCCGGATAGTGCGACGAGAACGCCGACGGCCTCTGCGATCAGGAGCGACGTGATGAGGGCCCGTACGGTGGCTGGTTTGGTGAATCTCCTCGCGCTGAAGCACAGGAGCCCCACGAAGAGAAGTTCCACGCCCAGGAAGCGGCTCATCAAGTGTAAGCCCGGATCTGGTGCGATACCGTAGAGGGATAACAGAGCGGCCGGAGCCAGTAACAAGCCGACGCCATAGGCCAGAGCGACGATACTGCGTAAAGTAAGAAAGTCGTTGATCTTCATTTGCTTATCCTTCATGCACGAGAGCTACTTTTTTCGGGTCAGCGGCGAAGGCCAGATGTTGGTAGCGAGCCGCGACACCAGTCGAAGTCGGCGACACCGGCAATGATCAACCTCGATAACCAGGAGTGGAACAGAGGTGATCTGGCCATGAACAGATACAGGTTCTTTCATCCCGGCCGGGAGCTAACCGCAGCATAGAGGAGGGATGTCCACAAAATGCCCACAAAGCTGCAGAGCGGGGGTAGCCAGTACTGGCGCCCGGCGCCCTGTACCGGCGGCCGCGCGTGCCAGCACTCTGGGACAATGTCCCGCCGCGATACGGGCGAGCTTCCCGACCAGAATGAGCCGCCCGCCTCATGTAAAGTCGCCGCGCATCGCCTATGATTCCTTGTAAACAGCCACGGTGACGGTGGCGCTGCCGGCAAGGCCGGGGGATGAGAGACTCCGCGAGGAGTGACCGGGAAGGAGGCGCAAGGATAGGATCTTCTGACTGACGTGCGCCGGAGGGCATTCTGCCCGTCCGGTGAGGCTCATGAGCTGTTGTGTAAAGAGAGATTGGAGGAACTGAACCATGACCACAGTTGTCGAACAGAAGCGGTCGCGCGCCGCGACGTGGGGCTGGCGCATCCTCGTCGCCCTGAGTGGGCTGTTGACCCTCAACGGCGTGGGGCTGTACGTCTTTATCGCCGATACGCACATTTTCCGCACCGCCGCCCTGATAGAGGCGGGACTGGGGGCCGTAGCGTTGGTCGCCGCCTGGGAAGGGCGGCGCAGCGGCGCCCGCTGGGCATGGAACGCGACCGGCGTGCTGGTCGCCGTTCTTGCCGCGCTGACGGTTCACATCTTCGTCGGCGGCGAGCCCGGCATTGCCCTATGGTATCTTTTCCTGACCGCCGCCGGCGCGGTGGGGCAGGCGCTGGCTGCCAGAGGGTGAGCGCATCATCCAGCACAGCATCACAGCCAGACGGCCGGGGGCTGCCGCGCACTCCCCGGTCATCTCAAGTACAAAACGGCGCACATAGCAGACGGAGGTAGCAGATGATCGAGAAGAGACAGGTTTTGCTCTTTGGAGCAACGGGAAACATGGGCGGCGCGACGGCGCGGGCGCTGTTGGAGCGTGGGTGGTCGGTGCGCGCCGTGACGCGGAAGCCGCGCAGTGTGAAAGCGCAGGCGCTGGCGGCGCTGGGCGCGGAGGTGGTGCAGGCCGACATGGACGACCCGCCCTCGCTGGCGGCAGCCTTCGACGGCATCCGCCACGTTTTCAGCGTGCAGAACTTCTATAAGAGCGGCATAGAGGCCGAGGTCCGCCAGGGCCTCGCCGTCGCCGACGCGGCTGCCGCCGCTGGCGTGGCCCACATAGTCTATGGCTCTGCAGGCACCGGCGAGGCCGGTACCGGCGTCCCCCACTTCGACTCGAAGCTAGAGGTGGAGGCGCACATGCGCCGCCTCGACCTGCCGCTGACGATCGTCCGCCCCACGCCCTTCATGGAGCTGCTGGCCGACATGCAGTTCGGGCCGCCGCTCATCACGTGGGGGGCTGAGCCGCGCGTGCTCGGCTGGCACAGGCCAAAGCCGTGGATCGCCGTGCGCGACATCGGCATCGCCGTCGCCAACATCTTTGCCAATCGGGACCGCTGGGTGGGCCGCGAGGTGGATCTGGCGGGCGACGTGAAGACGCTGGCCGAGTGTCGCGCCATCTTCAAGGAGGTTGACGGGAGAAAGCCGCTGCGCATCCCGCTTCCCTTCTGGATTCTACGGCGTATGGGAGCCGAAGAGTTGCTTGTGATGTGGGAGTGGCTGGCAGAGTTGTCTGACGCCATGGGCCGCAAGGGCCTGTGGCAGATGGTGGAGGAGACGCGGGAGCTGTGCCCCGATCTGCTCGAGGTGGAAAGCTGGCTGCGGCGACTGCGCGCCGGGCGCCTGGAGATGGCGCCACTGCACCCCTCGGCGCCGGCGCCGGCCGAAGGTTGAGGTTCGTTGATCACACCTGAACGGGTATAATGAAGCCTGTGAAAGAGACGCTCCCTTTTCCGATGCCTAATGTCATGCGGCGGCCGGCGACCGCTCCGCTGATCTGGGCGCTGGCGGCAGTTGCCGCCGTCGTGACCGTCGCCGCCGTGGCTGGCGCGCTCGCCGTCGCCGCGGCGAGCGGGGAGTGGGGCTACCTGCTCTCTCACCTGTCGGTCTCGCCACTGGTGGCGCTGGCCTTTCTCGCCCTGGGCGGGCTGGTGACGTCGCGCCAGCCGCGGAACGGGATCGGCTGGATCTTCCTCGTGGTCGGCTATCTCTATACCGCCACCCTCGCCGCGGACGTCTATGTTGACCTCTCCTCGCTGCGTCCTGCCGGCGCCTCGCTGCCCGGCGCAGCGGTCGCGGCGTGGCTCGGCGCGTGGATCTGGATTCCAGGCATCCTCCTCCCCACTGCCTTCCTATTTCTCCTCTTTCCCACCGGGCGGCCTCCGACAGGGCGCTGGCGCCCCGTCCTCTGGGCCAACCTGCTCGGGCTGGCCCTGACGGTGGTCGCCGTCGCGCTTCATCCGGGGCCGCTCGAGAGTTGGGGGCTCTCCGGCAGCAATCCCCTCGCCGTTCCCAGGGCGGCGGCGGTGCTCGAGCCGCTCGTCGCTGCCGGACAGGTGCTGCTCGCCGCCGGCTTTGTGGGCGGCATTGCCGCCTTCGCCGTCCGCTTCCGCCGCGCCCGCGGTGCGCAGCGGGAACAGATGAAGTGGGTGCTGTACGCGGTGGCGCTGATGGCGCTCCTGATCGCCGCCACCGCCATTGCCTGGTTCGCCTGGCCCGAAAGCGCACTCGTCGCCGAACTCAGCATCGCCGCCACCAGCCTCTCCATTCTGGGAATCGCCGCGGGGGCCACGGTGGCGATACTGCGCTACCGTCTGTACGAGATCGACCTGGTCGTCAACCGCACCCTCGTCTATCTCGCCCTGACGGTCAGCGTCGTCGCCTTCTACGTGCTCGTCGTCGGTGGGCTGAGTACGCTCTTCCAGACGCAGGGCAACATGGTCGTTGCCCTCGTGGCGACCGGCGCGGTGGCGGTCATTTTCCAGCCGTTGCGGGCGCGGATCCAGCGTGTGGTGAATCACCTCTTTTACGGCGGGCGCGACGACCCGCTGGGCACCCTCTCGCGGCTGGGGCAGCGACTCGAAGTGGCGATGGACCCGGAGGTCGTTCTGCCGACGCTGGTGGAGACGATCGCCCACAGTCTGAAGCTACCCTACGTGGCCATCGCCCTCCGCAGCGGCGACCGCCTGCAGATTGCCGCGCAGAGCGGCGAGCCGGTGGCGGCTGCCCTGCACCTGCCCCTCATCTACCAGGGCGACACGGTGGGCGAGCTGCGCGCCGGCCCGCGCGCGCCGGACGAGGCGTTCAACGGTCACGACCGGCGTCTGCTGGAGCAGATCGCGCGCCAGGCGGCGCCGGCGGTCGATGCGATACAGCTCACGATCGCCCTCCGCCATGCGCGGCAGCAACTGGTGACCACGCGAGAAGAGGAGCGCCGGCGGCTGCGGCGCGACCTTCACGATGGTCTCGGCGCCTCGCTGGCGGCGCTGCACCTGCAGACAGGCGTGCTGCGGCGGGCCATCCGTACCGATCCGGCGCATGCGGAGGCGGTCGTGGACGACGTGCGCGCCGACATCCGGGCGACGATCGAGGAAATTCGCCGGCTGGTGCATGAGCTGCGCCCGCCGACGCTGGACCAGTTGGGGCTGGCGGCGGCGGTACGGGCGCAGGCCAGCGCGTGCAGCCGTGCCGCGGCACGCGCGCCGGAGGTGGGGGCTAAGCCGGCGCTGCAGGTGACCGTCGACGCCCCGGCAGAGCTGCCGCCGCTGCCGGCGGCGGTTGAGGTCGCCGCCTACCGCATCGCGCAGGAGGCGCTGACAAACGTGCTCCGCCACGCAGACGCCCGGCGCTGTACCGTACGGCTGGCGGTGGACGACGGGCTCACGGTGGAGGTGGTGGACGATGGGGTGGGGGTGACCAAGAGCCGCCGGCAGGAGAAGCGGGCGGGGGTCGGCCTCCTCTCGATGCGGGAGCGCGCGTTGGAGCTGGGTGGCACCTGTATTGTCGAACCGGCTGCCGGCGGCGGCACGCGCATTCGCGCCAGCCTGCCCCTGCCGCGAGAGGCACAGCACGCGCCAGAAGGAGCGCTGTAAGCGGATGGAACCACTGACTGTTCTCATTGCCGACGACCATCCCCTCTTTCGCAAGGGGATGCGCGCGCTACTGGAGTCGATGCCGGGGATCGAGGTCATAGGCGAGGCGCAGAACGGGCGCGAAGCGGTGGCGATGGCCACGGAGCAGCAGCCAGACGTGGTGTTGATGGACCTGCAGATGCCGGAGGGCAGCGGCCTCGGGGCGACGCGGGAGCTGAGCGAGGTTAGCCCAAGCGTGTATATCCTTGTCGTCACCCTCTTCGAGGATGATGAGTCGGTCTTCGCCGCGTTGCAGGCCGGTGCCCGGGGCTACATCCTCAAGGACGCCGACGAGGAAGAGATGATGCGGGCGATTCGCGCCGTGGGCAAGGGCGAGGCAATCTTCAGCCCCGCCATCGCCACGCGCGTGCTGGATTACTTCGCCGCGGGCCGGCGCCACGTCGGCGAGGAGATCTTCCCCGAGCTGACCGACCGCGAACGGGAGATTCTGACTCTCATCGCCCGCGGTGATACGAACGCCGACATTGCCGAACAGCTGACAATCGCCGTCAAGACGGTGCGCAATCACGTCTCTAACATCTACAGCAAGCTGCAGGTCGCCGACCGGGCGCAGGCGGTCATTCGCGCGCGGGAGGCGGGGCTGAGTTAGCGATGGCTGGGGCAGCAGATGGCCTTTTCGGGAGCTGAAGCGGCGTGACGGCGAGCGAGAAAGCGCGCGTGCTGCTGGCGGACGACGAAGCCTCCATCCGCGAGACCGTGCAGATCTTTCTGGAGCTCTCCGGATTTGAAGTGCTGACCGCCACCAACGGCGCCGAAGCGCTGGAGGTGGCCGCGGAGCAGCAGCCCGATCTGATCGTCCTCGACGTGCTGATGCCCATGGTGGACGGGCGCGAGGCGCTGCGCCGGCTGCGCGCCGGCGGCGACTGGACGCCCGTCATCCTCCTCACCCAGCTCCCCGGCGCCGCTCAACGGATTATGGCGATCGAGGAGGGCGCCGACGACTACCTGAACAAGCCGTTCGACCCCCAGGAGTTGGTGGCGCGGATTCGCGCCGTCCTCCGCCGCACCCACGCCGGGCGGCAGCCCCTGCACGCTACCCGCCGGCTGCGGAGCGGCCCTCTGAGCCTCGACCGCAGCGCCCGCCGTGCCTTTCTTGACAATCGCGAGCTGCCGCTGACGCCGAAGTCGATCTCCATCCTGGAGCACCTGATGACCCACCCGCGGGAGCTGGTAACGCGGGAGCGGCTGCTGGATGTTGTCTGGGGCTGGGAGAGCGGCGTGGGCGAGCGGGCCGTGGACACCCGCATCGCCGAGCTGCGCCGCGCCCTGGGGGACGATCCCGCAGCGCCAACGTACATCGAAACGGTGCCCAACGCCGGCTACCGCTTCGTCGCCCCGGTAGAAGGAGCCTGATGAGCGGGCGCCGCCGCTTCCTTCCGGCGCTGCTGGCTGCCCTGGCGCTGCTGCTTCTGGCCCGCATCCTTCTCTCCTATTTCGGCCTGAGCGAGGGGCCGATTTTGCTCCCTGGCGCTGCTCCGCCAGCGCTGGAGGTGCTCCTCCTCCTCACGCTGCTGGGCGTGGCCCTCGTCGCCGCCATCCACAGTATGATGCGCCTCTGGATCGACGCCCTGCGCACCGTCAGCGTACGCCGCGTGCGACGGGAGGCCCTGGCGGAGCACAGCCGCTTCCTCAGCCGCCTCGACCACGAGCTGAAAAACCCGCTCACCGCCGTGCGTACTGGCCTCAGCACACTGCGCCTGACAGAGCTGGACGAGCGGCAGCGGCGGCTGGTCGAGACGATGGAGACGGAGACGGTACGCCTGAGCCGGCTGGTCGCCGACCTGCGCAAGCTGGCGGCGCTGGAGACGCAGCCGCTGAACATCCAGCCGGTGGCGATGGGGGAATTTGGGGAGCAGATGGTGCAGTTGCAGCAGGAGCGCTTCGCCACCGGCGGGCGCACCCTCCGCTTCAAGCCTCCCGCGCCGGGCGTGGTCTGGCGTGTCGATGAGGATCTACTGGCGCTGGCAGTGGCGAACCTGCTCGACAACGCCTTCAAGTACACCGTGCCAGGTGACGAGGTGCGCCTGAGCATCGACGCCGGGCCCCTTCTGGTCCTTGAAGTCGCCGACAGCGGCATCGGCGTCAGCGCCGAGGCGCTGCCGCACATCTTCGAGGAGCTCTATCGCGCGCGCGAAGTGCAGACAATTCCCGGCAGCGGGTTGGGGCTCGCGCTGGTCAAGGCGATCGTAGAGCGCCACGACGGGGAGATCGAGGTTGCCAGCCGCCCGGGCGAGGGGACGGCGGTAAGGATCCAACTCCCGCCCCTTTTACAGGAATAGGACGCGATGTTACAGAGTCTGAACACGAACTGCATACAGCCGTAACAGCGCCGCTGTATACTTCATCTCATCGGCAACAGAGAGGGCCGACGACAACTTTACCGGGTTCGATAAAGGATGAAGGAAGGAGTGGTGAGGATGAACAAGAAGATGAAAGTTCGTGGGCAGCAGGTTCGGATAGTCGTCGCAGTCATCATTATTTTGAGCACGCTCTTCTGGGCGTTCAACCGGGTGCGCGAGCGCTCCTACACCGGCGCACAGTTTGCGATTCCCGTCGGCAGCGGCGAAGTGGCGGTCACCAACCCCGGCAGTGAGCCGCTGACGGTACAGATGCGGGCAAACGGCCGGATGGCGAACTTTACCATCGCCAGCAGCGAGCTGGGCCTGCGGCAGCGGGGTACCCGCGTCGGACGCGGCGATGCTGCCTATTACCAGGCGACGGTCGAGCTGCCCCCCGGCACGGCGACCCTGGACGTCGTGCGCGGCAACAAAGTTCGCCTGCTGAGCGGATCGACACAGGAGATCAGCGCCACCGTGACGCCGCTAACCGCCCGTGGCGAGCGGATCACCTTCCGCCTGGCGGCCATCGTCGTCCTGAGCGCGCTCTTCTATATCTCGCGCCTGCTGGAGCACCGCTGGCTCCGCAGCGTGGTCGCGATTCCCGCCCGCACCTTCAGGCGCGCTGCCGGCTAGCAAACGTCAGCGCGCGTGGAAAAGTAGATGACCGGCGCCGTCGGCGGGCGCCGGTCATCTTTTGCATAGCCAACAGAGGAACGAGCATGCCATCCGATCCCGAGAAACTCCTCAACCAGCTCCTGACCACTGCCCTCACCGCTTTCACGCTCTTCGCGCTCCTGCTGGCGGCGCTCATCATCCGCCAGCTCTGGCTGCAGCAGCATGTGGCTGCCCTGACCGACGACCTGCAGGCGGACCTGGCCGAACTGCTGGAGGTGGCGGAGGAGATTGAGGCGGAGCTGGAGGAGGCGGAGGCGGCGGGCGCCGTGGGCGAGGCGGAGCGCGCCGCCGAAGTCGCGGAGGTCGCCGCGCTGGTGGACGACGTCGAGGATCAGCTCCTGCTCATCGAGGCCGATCTAGAAGAGGTAAGCGCCGTCCTGGACGAGGAGCTCTTTGCGCCTGAAGACGCGCCCGCCGGCCCCGCTGCGCTGGACGAGATCTTTACCGTCGTTAGCGCCCTGATTGCCCTCGTCAGCCTCGTCATCGCCTGGTTGCTCTGGCGGGCGCGGGGCGTCGAGGTGGGGGCGCGCACGTTGCGCCGCTGAGCGGGCCGGCACGCTGCGCAGCTACCGGCCCCTGTCGCGCCCCCACCGCTCGCCGCCCGGCCTTTCTCCTCTATCTAGCTCCATTCCCCGCTCTTCGCCTCCCGCTTAATGTAGTCCGCGGTGCGGGCGGCGATGGCCTGGATCGTGAGGCTGGGGTTGACGCCGGCGCTGGTCGGGAAGACGGAGCCATCGCAGATGAAGAGGTTACGTACGTCCCACGTACGGCACCACTGGTCGACGACACTCGTCTGCGGGTCTGCGCCCATGCGGCAGGCGCCGAGGAGGTGGGCCGTGTCGTCGGCGGCAAAGGTGACCTCCGCGCCCGCCGCCTCCAGAATCTGGCGCTGCTTTTCGATGCCCGCCTTCCACAGCCGGCGGTCGTTCTCGCCCCACGCGAAGGTGACGCGCCCCACCGGCAGGCCGTGCTGGTCCTTCACGTTGGGGTCAAGCGTGACGGTGTTGTCGTCATCTGGGAGGCACTCTCCGACGAGGCCCCAGCCGGCGTAGTGGTTGTAGTCGAACATCAGCTCGCGCAGCTCCGCCCCCCACAGTCCGAGGCTGGTCTGCGCGTTCTGCGCGAAGGCCTGCGGGTAGTCGCCAATGCACTCGATAGTGAAGCCGCGCACGTAGTCGTTGGCGGGATCGGTCTCGTAGAAGTCCTGCGTCAGAGCCAGCGTCGGCGGTGCCTTGTAGGGGTAGACCGGCTCGGGAAAGCGCCCGTGGACGACGTGGGCGGAGTGCACCATCAGCCCACGCCCGACGAGGCCGCTGCTGTTGGCGAGGCCGTCGGGGTGCCCCTTCTGCGCCGAGTTGAGCAGCAGGCGCGGCGACTCGATGGCGTAGCAGCTGACGATAATCAACGCCGCCTCCTGCTCCTCCTCCACAAAATAGCCATCGCCGGTGTCGCGGCGGTAGGTGACGCTGCGCGCGCGCCCCTGCGCGTCGAGGTTGATGCGCGTCGCCATACAGCGGTCGCGGATGTCTGCCCCGGCGCGGATCGCCTTGGGGATGTAGGTGACCAGCGTGCTCGCCTTGGCGTTGGTCGAGCAGCCGTAGATGCACCAGCCGCGATAGACGCAGGGGTGGCGGTCGCCCTTGGGCGCGGAAATGGTCGCCAGCGGCGCCGGCGACCACGTAATATCCAGCGCGTCGCAGCCGCGCGCGAAGAGGTCGGCGACGCTGTTCAGCGGGTGCTCGCGGTAGGGGTAGGGCCCCTTGCGCGGCGGCCCCCAGGGCCACGTCACCGGCCCAGAGATGCCCAGCTCCTTCTCAACCTGGTCGTAGTACGGCGCCAATTGCGTGTAGCGATAGGGCCAGTCGACGGCGACGCCGTCCAGCGTGCGCACCATGAAGTCGCTCTCGTGCATGCGCAGGGCGACCATGCTGTAGTGGACGGTGCTGCCGCCCACGCCTTTGCCGGTGACGTTGTGGGCGAGGGCGATCGGGTCGTCGCCGGCGGTGACGCGGGGGTCGGTCCAGGCCAGCTTCTCGCCCATCGACTCGTCGGAGATGAAGTCCCGCTCCGGTACCCAGTGCGGGCCGGCCTCCAGGACCACGACTTTGAAGCCGGCCTCCGCCAGCTCCTTACACAGCACGCCGCCGGCAGCGCCGGCGCCGATGATCAGGATGTCCGCTCGGTCGTGTTTCATGCGTTGGTCTCCACTGTTATCGCTTCGTAGCGGCAGAGATTCCTGTGTCGTAGCGGCTTCAGGCGCGGGTGGGCCACCGCTCCAGCGCCACTGGCGTGGCGACGACAAAGGGTGACTGGGAACCTCGCTACCTCCGCGCTTTCGCCTGCCGCACCAGCTCGGCGCTAGAGCGAGGGCGCTTCTCCTCCGCCTCCCACGGATCGCGGCTGCCGAGGGCCAGGCGGACGTGACCGCGGGGCGAGGCGGGGCCGTTGAAGCCAATCTCAGACCACGCCTCTGGGTGGGCGTAGTAGGCGGCGACGACGTCTTTCATCAGCAGCTGGAAAAATTGCTTCGGCGGCAGCGCCCCGCTCTCCCACACGCGCCCCGGCGGGCTGCCGTCGGCAATTGCCTGCAGCACGGCATCCTGCTGCGCGGCGTCCAGAGCGCCGAAGGGGGCGCCGTGTACGGTGCGCGCACTCTGCTCGACGCCGACCAGCCCATACTTGTACGCCAGCCGGTCCGGCGGCATCTCCGGGCGGTGGTAGCCGTCGCCGCCGCCGGTGTAGAGCCGCTCGTCGATGTAGGGCGCAATTGGTACTGATCCTGAAGCAACGCGGTCTGGCTGCGGCAGCGCGCGGGCGCAGATCGCCTCCAGCAGCGCCGCCTCTTCGGCGCTGAAGAAGCGGAAAGGCGGCACCTCGCGAACGCGCTTGCTCACCACCTCCCGCGTCTTGCCGTCCCAGTCCAGCTGCCACTTATCCTCGCGGGCGACGTCGTAGTCGGGGTAGGGGGTCTGCGCGGCGCCACCGCCGGGCGGCACCTCCAGCCGCTCCACTTCCGCCGGCCCTTTCTTCAGCCGCTCGCGGCGCTCGTCGTCCATCCGCTTTTCGTGGGGGATCATATCCATTCTCTACCTCTATCGTCTATCTCTCTTCTCCCGGAGGCGCAATGAAAAGTTGGGCTACGGCTCTTCGAAAAAGGCCGCCAGCAGCCCCAGTGCTCCATGGGCAAAGAGCTGCAGCGGCGCGACCACGGGCGCGCCATAAAAGAGGTTTTGCCACGAAAAGCCGCCGGTGCGCCGCACCGTGACGTTGTAGACGTGAAAGGCGAAGCCGACGAGGCTCAGCACCATCGCCGCCGCCGAGAGCCAGCGGCGCAGGGCGCGCGTCGGGCGCTGCCAGACCAGGGCAGCCAGGTGCACCACCGCCAGCGCCGGTCCCAGGGTCACCGGAATGAGCATGAAGGGGTTGAAGAAGTATCCCTTATAATGCTCGTAGCCCGCCTCTATCGCCAGCGAGGCCGCCGCCAGTGCCTCGATCAGGAAGAGGCGACGCACCAGTTTGCGCCGCTGCCGGTAACGCGACTTTCCCACCTCGCCCGGATCCGACGCCACCACCGCCGCCAGCCCCAGTAAGGCCAGTTGGGGCGGTGCGGGCACCGGGGGCCCGGTCATCAAGTTGTACTTAAGGTTGTAGAAGCCGCCCATCTGCCGCTTTACGCCCCCGATGTGGAAGAGGGTGCCGGCGGCGCCCAGCGCGGTCGCCAGCCAGGCCAGCGGGCGGAAAAGGGCGCGCTCGCGCCCGTCGTCGCCGGCAAAGAGCGTCGCGACCCCACCGGCGACGACCAGCGGGAGCCCGGCGATCGGCAGCCACATGAAGGGGCTCTGGAAGCTGCCACGGTAGTGGAGGATGGCGATTTCCAGCCACATCGGCGGCAGCGAGATGAGCAACAGGAGCCGCGTCAGCCGCGGCAGCCCCACACGGCGGAGCCATCGGTTCAGGATTCGTGTCACGCGCGTTCTCCTTTCGGCGCGGCGTCGTGCCGCCGTCGTCGTGGAACCATTATCCGTATTGTGGACGTTTGTGCAGGTGGGGGTGTAATGAGGGTTACAGAGCGCGAGGAAGCGGTTCACAGGCCTGGTTCACGGAGCGCGGCACCTGTGAAAAAAGGTTCAAACTTGACTCACCGCCCGCGATCATTCATAGTGTCTACTACAACAGGCAATCTCTACGATCCGATCTTGGTCAGGAGGCGGATACGATGAAGATGCGACATTTACTCCTCACTTTTGTCGGCCTGCTCCTCATGCTAACATCCCAGGCACATGCAGACCAACACGCCGGAGACTACGGCGATGCGCCCGACAGCACCAACAGTTCCGGCGTTACGATGACGACTTACCCGACGGCGGTCACCGCCAGGTTCCCGACCACCGTCGACGCCGTGTCCGCCAACAGCGGACCTCTTCACCTCAATCCCGCTCACTTCCACCTCGGCCCCCGTTACAGCCGCGAGGAGGGTGCCGACAGCGGCTTCGACCCCGACGGGCCGAATAATATCAACCCGCCGGCGAACGCCGCCAATCGCGACCGCTTCGACGACGGGGTGCGGCTGCCGGAAGTGGCGCCGGACAACTGCCAGATGACACGCATCGTCTATCTGGTGGACGTCAGCCCCGCGGCGGCGGGCCGTGACGCCGTTTTCAATATGTGGTTCGACTGGGACCGCAGCGGCCATTGGGGCGGCGAGATCGACTGCCGCGACGGCCCGGCAGAGGAGTGGGCGGTGGTCAACCAGGTCATCACGCTGCCCGCAGTTGCTGGGCTGCACGTCTTTGTCACGCCTCCCTTCCGCTCCTACTATCACGCCCCGGAGGGCGAGCCGCTCTGGATCCGGGCGACGCTGAGCGAGGAGGAAGCGGACCCGCAAGTGGCCTTCGACGGCAGCGGACCGGCGGGCGGCTATCAATTTGGAGAGACGGAAGATTATCTCTACCGTCCCGAAATGCCGGGTATCCACGGCGTGAAGTACCATGACCTGAACGGCAACGGCCAGCGCGACCCGGGCGAACCGGGGCTGCCGGGGTGGACGATCGTCCTCGACCCGGGTTCGAACCAGCAACAGACGCAGGTTACCGACGAACAGGGCCGTTACTGGTTTGTGGACGTGACGGAGGGGCCGCACCGGCTGGGAGAGCAGCAGCAGCAGGGCTGGGTGCAGACTGCGCCTCCCGGCGGCTTCTACAGCATCGACTATGATGGCGTCAGCGTGCTCACGGGCTACGACTTCGGCAACTGGCAGGGCGACCCCGAAGGAGACTGCGACCTCGTGGTGCGCAAGTGGCACGAGGGCGACGCCTTCACCTACGGGGAGCAGGGAATCTACCACGTCGATGTGCGCAACGTGGGCGACGGTCTCTGCGAGGGCCCAATTCGCCTCACCGATACACTTCCCGAGGGGATGAGTGTGCCGCCAGGCGCCTTCAACGTCGGCGGCTGGTCGTGCATGGCCGACAACAACGACCCGCAGACGATCACCTGCGAGCACCCGGGGCCGCTACCGCCCGGGGGCGTGCTGCCCCAGATTACGCTGACCGTCTCTGTGCCCGGCAGCGGGGGCGGTGCGGGATGGGACGGCGATCTTGCCGTCAACTGCGCCGCGGTGTTCGCCCCGAACGAACCGCAAGCCAACACCGATGATAACGAAAGCTGCGACCAGGTCCCGGTGATCACGCCGGAGCGGCCGGACGCATGTCACACAACGTGGGATGTGCACCTGCCGCCTTTCCTGAACTACGTCGACTTCTACGTCACCATCTTCAATAACAGCACGATGGCGCGCACGTACACGCTGAACATCTTCGACGGCCCGGGGCTGAGCGGCATGGGCAGCTTTACGACGACGCCCGCTATGCCGGTCGCCGTCCCCGCCGGGAGTGCGGTTAACGTTCTGGTCACGGTCGCGCCGCAGCCCGTGGTGAGCACAATACCGGTTGCCCCCTACACGGTTGTGGTCACCGACCTCGCCGGCAATACCCTCACCTGCAACGGCGTCGTCTGGGATCCCGCAAGCGATGATTGGTGGACCAACGCCGCCGGCGAGCCGCTGCTTCTTCGGGCGGAGGACGAGGGCCGGCGGCAGGTGCCCAACCAGGGACTGATCACCTTCGAGATCCATAACTTCAGCGACCAGGAGAATGTCATGGACGTGCGCATCGAGCCGATGAGCGAGGGCGACAGCGCGATCATCAGCCTCAATGGCGGTCAGCCGGGCGAGGCGGTCCTGTTCCCCGACGTCGTCGTCGGCGCTTTCGACACGATCATGCTGCCAGTTTCCGTGTCCTTTACGGCACCGGGAATCGGCGACGTGATCATGTACGTCGACGAGGACCAGGACGGCGCCGACGACGCCGCGTCGTCGATGACTGTCTACACGCCGCAGCAGCTGGCCCCGACGCTCTACCTGCCGGTCATCCGCCGCTGAACGTGCGAACGCGCTCCGGCCGCGATTGAGCGGCCTGGGGTGGGTCGTGCCCCGGTAGGTGCCCGGGCGACGATAGCGTGTGCTTTACACGGTTCGCTGGGTCATAGCGCGCGTCCATCGCCGGGATCCTGCTAGCGCCGCGCAACTCTCCCATCCCCGGCCGCTGGGTCGTTTTCGCGCACCGGCCTCCTGCGGAGCGCCGGGTATTCCACGTAACGGTGCACCATCGCCCAATCAATCTCCTCGAGTAGGCGCCGGCCGATACAGAGCGCACTCCCTTCGTAACGCTCCCGAGACGCTTGCCGGCTATCATGAGCCTTATACAGAGGAGAGTGCGATGAACGACAAAGAACGCTCGATCACAGGTGGAACAGTTGGCGATGCCGCGGTTGATGGTCTGATCATCGGTTTT
>JAWVYW010000046.1:0-25407 GCA_033722535.1 Promineifilaceae bacterium (SeqCode) | reverse complement strand
TGCCGCCGACCCACGTCCTGCGCTCCGAACGGCGGCCCATCAAGCCGGTCAGCGCTGTCGTCGTCGTCTTGCCGGCGGAACCGGTGATGCCGATCACAGGCGCGGGCGTGCGGTGCAGAAATTCCAGCGAATCGTTGGTCAGCGGAATCCCTCTTTCGCGCGCCGCCACCACAATGGACGCACTAAGGGGAACGCCGCCGCTGACCGCCAGCAGGTCCGTGCCCTCGAGAAGCGTAAGCGGATGTTCGCCGAGGACATAGGTAATGTCCAGATCCGCCAGCGCAGCCATCGCCGCCTGTAGACGCTCAGCCGGGCGCAGGTCAGAGATGACCACGGCGGCGCCCTTTTCGGCGGCAAAGCGCGCGAAAGCACTGCCCTGGCGGGCGAGACCCAGAATGACTACCCGTTGTCCCTTCAGCGGGTCCATAGCGTGTCCACGTGCTCTCTTCATTAAATCAATGCCAGTGCAATGCCGATCATGGCAGTCAGAAGTCCGATAAGCCACCAGCGCTGCACGATCTGCGTCTCGCTCCAGCCAAGGAGCACAAAGTGATTGTGCAGCGGCGCCATCCGAAACGGGCGCACATCGCGCCCCAGAAAGCGGCGGCTGAGAACGGCGGAAGCGACCTGCAAAATCGTTGAGACGGTCGTCGCAACCGGCACGAAAGCGATGATCGGGAGGATCAACCACTGGTTCGTCATCAGTGCCACGACGCCGAGCGCGCCGCCCAGCGCCTGTGAGCCGACGTCGCCCATGAACATCTGCGCCGGATGAGCGTTGAACCAGAGAAAGGCAAAACAGGCGCCGACGACGACGAAGCTAAAGGTGAGCAAAAACTGCTGATCCTGCAGAAAGGCAATAATGCCATAGGCGGCAAAGGCAGTCGCCGTGATGATCCCCGCAAGTCCATCCAAGCCATCTGTCAGATTGACGGCGTTGGCTGTGGCGGTGATGATGAAGACGGCGACCGGCACATAGAGGATCCCGATGTCGAGCAGGACCTGTACCGTGGGCAGCGCGACCCAGCCGTTGCCCTCGTTAACAACCCAATACAGCAAAACGGCGGCGACGAGGGCGATGGCGATCTGGTACCAGATCTTATAGCGCGCCAGCATTCCCACGCCGGGACGGTGGCGAAATCCCTGATAGTCGTCGATGCCACCCAGGAGCGAATAGGCGGCCATCACCCCGACCGGGATAATCACACTCTGCGCAATTTCTATGTTCTGTACGAGCTGCACTACATTAACCACCAGACTGACAATAATGGTCCACCCGACAATGAGCAGACCGCCCATCGCCGGCGTACCCATCTTGGCCATGTGCGATTGCGGCCCTTCAAGCCGGATCTGCTTGCCGAGCTTCAGGCGGCGCATCACCTCTACAAGCGGGCCGCCCCAGATGACAGCCAGCAAGAAAGTTACGCCGCCGAGTGTTAAAGCAAATGCCATAAAAAAGAGTAAAAGCCCAAGGTCAGCCCTGCGTCTTCACGGTTCATATCCACACAGGGAGCGCTCGGCTATCTTCCTGTATCGTTATAACCGTTCACGGACGGGCGGACGCGCGAGCGCCGATACGACCCGGTCCAACTTAACACCGCGCGAGCCTTTAATGAGGATCACGTCCCCCTCGCTGAGCACCGATTCTATAATAACGGTAGCCTCGTCCGGCTCACGAACGCTGAATACCTGCTCCGGATTCATTCCCGCTTCGCGGGCAGCCTCGGCGATCAGGCGGGCGCGCAGTCCGACCGTCACCAGGATATCGGCGACAAGACAGGCTCGCCGCCCGACGAGGCGGTGCGATTCAGCCTCGGCCTCGCCCAATTCGAGCATGTCGCCCAGTACGGCGATCCGCCTCCCTTCCAGATCCTTCAGCAGATTTAGCGCGGCAATCACCGACGCCGGACTCGCGTTGTAGGTGTCGTCGAGGAGGAGCGTATCATGGGGGCCGGTTGCCGTGATTACACGGAGCTCCGCCTCTTCGTCCTGCAGGCCACGCAGGATCTCTTCCCACTGCAGCCCTTCCACCAGCCCGACTGCCGTCGCCCGCAGCGCCGTGTGAACGCTGTGCCGGCCCAGCAGTGGTACGTGCACGCGCATCTGTGTCCGGCCGTGGTGCAGGGTAAAGCGCACACCGTCGAGCCCCATCGACTCGATCTCGCCGGCCCACAGGTCGGCTCTGCTGTCGAGGCCATAGGTGAAAACGTCGGCCTCTGTATGGGCGGCCATCCCCATAACCAGCGGTTCGTCACGATTTAGCACCGCCACACCATCCGGCGGCAGCGCCTCGACAAGCTCTCGCTTGGCAACCACAATAGCCTCCAGGCTACCGGCGCGCTCCATGTGCACAGGATCGATCATCGTCACAACACCAACTACTGGCTGCGTGATCTCGCAGAGCTGGCGGATCTCGCCGGGCACGTACATGCCCATCTCCAGGACGGCTCGCTCGTCCGCCGGCCGCAGATCAAAGAGCGCGGGCGGCAGACCGAGGATGCTGTTCCGGTTTCCCGGACTTTTGAACGTGCGGTAGCGTTGCGCTAGGACGGCGTGCGTCAACTCCTTCGTCGACGTTTTCCCCACGCTGCCCGTAATGCCGATGACCCGTACATCCGCGCGGTCAATCCAGGCGGCAGCCGCGCGGTGCATGGCGGCAACCGTGTCCTCCACTACTATCTGTACGGCCGGTATAATATTTTCCGGAATCTCGGCGGCACCACTCGCGATATCAATTGTTAATGTGCCTGTTACGATCGGGCGCTCGACCAGCGCCGCCACAGCACCGCGGGCGAACGCGTCGGCGACGAAGTCGTGCCCGTCGTGCCGCTCACCCTTGAGCGCCACAAAAAGCGAACCACGCTCCGCCTCGCGGCTGTCGACGACAACCCGGCTCAGCGCCGGCTCCGAACCGCGCGCCCGGTAATTGCTCAGCGCCGCCAGGATGTGACCGAGATGTAACATGAGGCCCTAATTTCCCTGCGGCTGGAGAACGCCTTCAGCAGCGGGCTGAGCTGCCTGCAGACGCACCGCATCCGGCGCGATATTCAGCATGACCACCAGCTCCTCTACCAGGCTGGCGAAGGTCGGGGCCGCCGTTACCGAGCCCCATGGCGAGCTCGTGGTGCGATCCAGCTTGACCAGAATCACCATCTGTGGATCATCCGCCGGTAGCCAGCCGATAAAGGAGCCGATCGTGGCGTCCGAGAGATAGACGCCATTTTCAGGGATCTCTGCGGTGCCCGTCTTGCCGGCAATGGTGTATCCTTCAACCTGGGCGGAGTTGACCTCTCTCTGCACGGCGCTGACGGCCATCGCCGAAAGCTGGCGCGCTGTTTCTTCGGCAACCGGCTGGGCAATGATATTCGGCTGGTACTCATACACCTGATCATTCGCCCGGATCTCCTGGACCACGTGCGGCTGCATCAGGCGCCCGCCATTCGCGAGAGCGGCGACCGAGGCGATCATCTGCAGCGGCGTGACGGCAATCCCCTGTCCATAGGCGTTGGTCGCGATAAAGGATTCCGTCCAGTAGGCGCTTCCTGGCAGGTGCATGGTGCCGCCGGCCTCAGACATGAGGTCGATGCCGGTAGGGCGCCCGAAGTTAAAGCGCTCTAGATAGGTGTAGAACTGCTCTGGGCCGACCCAGGTGGCGATGGTCGCCGCGCCGACGTTGAGTGAGCGGGCCAAAAGCGTGGTCATGTCGACTGTGCCGGGGCCGCTGCGGTCCCAGTTGTAGGTGCGGTGGCCTCCGAGCTCGAGAACGCCGGAATCAAAATAGGTGCTCGCCGGCGTGACGGCGCCCGAATCTAGCGCGGCGGCCATCGTCACAAGCTTCATTACCGAACCCGGCTCGTACTGTCTGCTAATCGCCGGGTTGACCAGGAGCGACCGCTCCGTCTCGTAGAATTTGTAGGGCGCGTAGCAGGGTGTGTTGGCCAGCGCCAGGATAGCCCCCGTCCTCGGGTCCATGACGATGATCGTGCCGCTACGCGCGCCGTGTTCGCGCACTGCTCGCTCCAGGTGTTGTTCGACGGCGTACTGAACCGTGCGATCGATCGTCAGCACGAGGTCGGCCCCTTCACGAGCAATCACGCTGCGCTGGGGCGTGAGCGGCGAGATACTGCGGACGTCGGTGGCCGCCTCACCGGCCAGTTCGCTCTGATAGTAGCCTTCGACGCCTGCGCCGCCGTTGCCGTCAAAGTCGACATAGCCCAGGATATGGCACATCAACTGCTCCTGAGGGTAGATCCGGCGCGGCAGGGGATCGATCTGGACATTATCTTCAAAGGGCAGCGAGCGGATCGCATCGGCGACAGCGGGGGCAACGCGACTGGCAAGGAGGACGTAAGTCTGGTCAGAGTCCAGCTGGGCCAGGAGCTCCATCCGGCTCTCCTGCAAAATGGGCGCAAGCGCGGTCGCCATCTCCTCCGCTTTGGCCGACGAGATCAGCCGCGGCGAGGCTCCAATCTGGTAGTCGGCGCTGTTGCCGGCGAGGATGGCCCCATTAGCATCGTAGATGATGCCCCGGTTCGGTTGGGCGACAACGGTGACCCGGCGCACTTCCTCGCCGACTTGCTTCCAGTGTTCGCCCTGTACAATCTGAAAGGCCACCAGACGCCCGACGATGATCACCGTGGCAAAGCCGATGCCCACGATGACCATCCATAACCGTCTTTGCTGGCTGCTATTCACGCCATAACTCCTTTAGAAGCAGTGTGCGTGCCGACTTCAGTCGCCGCGCCTAATCAATTTGTGCCCGCTGGCTCGACTCGCCGACCGATAGCCCGTTGAGGCTCTCCTCCAACACCAACAGGAGCGCCTCACCCATCGTCTCTACCGGTTCGGCCGGGGCCGGCGCCGGCGCTTCTACCACCGGCTCAACTTCCGGAACTGGCCCGGCCTCGACGACCATGTATTCGATGTCCTCCGGCGCTGCCCGCAGGAAACCCATCTCCGCCACCTGAGCCTGAACTCGATCGAGAGCCTGGGCCTCGGCGATCTCCCGCTCAAGGGCCGCGTTCTCGCGCTTGATCTCCTCCAGCTGATTCTGCAGAATCTGTACGCGGCGCCCGCTGGTCGCGATGCGACTGGCCTGGCTCACGTAGATCGTGCCGACCAGAGCGGCCAGCGCGAGGATGACGAACCACCCCAACGCCGCCTGCGCGTCGGTGAGAATACCGAGGCGGCGGATCAGCTGTCTTTTTTCTCGCCGAGAGTTGTTATGTACTATTTGTGCCATAATCGTAACTACTTGTGTTGGTGTCATCGAAGGCAAAGGGAGCGATCAGCATCAGATCCTCGCCATTGCTTATCAATCACTTCTCTGCTTCTCATCACCTTTTGGCAGCTTTTCCGCCACTCGCAGGCGGGCGCTTCGGCTGCGTGGATTGGCTTCAATCTCTGCCTCGTCCGCCATCACTGGCTTGCGGGTGACCAGACGCACCACCGGCTGGACGTCACAGGTGCATATTGGCTGGCGCGGCGGGCAGATACAGTCCTGAGTCAGATCCCGAAAGAGGTTTTTCACAAAGCGATCCTCCAACGAGTGGAAACTGATTACGGCCACTCGACCACCCGCGCGCAGGAGGTCGATCGCCGCCGGCAGTCCTTCTTCCAGTTGCGCCAGCTCCTCGTTAACCGCGATCCGCAGCGCCTGGAAGACCTGTGTCGCCGGATGAATGCGCTTACGCCGCACCCAGCCCGGCGCTTCCGCTTCGACGATAGCGGCCAACGCCGCCGTCGTCTCTACCGGCCGCTGTTCGGCGATCGCGCGCGCGTAGCGGCGGCTGTTCTGCTCTTCGCCATAGCGCCAGAAGATGTCGGCCAGCTCGTCGGGCGGCAGCGTGTTCACCAGATCGGCCGCCGTCGGCCCCTGTGTCGTGTCGAAGCGCATGTCCAGCGGGCCTTCGCGCATAAAAGAGAAGCCGCGCTCGGCGCTGTCTAGCTGCCGGGAGGAGAGACCAAGGTCGAGAAGTACGCCGTCGACATCCTCAAAGCCGCGCTGGGGCGCTACCTGGGCCATCTGCGCGTAACTGGCATGAGCAAAGGAAACGCGATCGCCAAAAGGAGCAAGGCGCTGCCGGGCGAAGCGGATCGCCCCGGGATCGCGGTCGAATGCCAGCACCTGCCCACCCGGCGCCGACTCCTCGAGCAGCCCGGCGGTGTGACCGCCCGCGCCGAGGGTGCCGTCGATGTAGCGCCCACCCGCCCGCGGTTGCAGCAGGTCGAGCACCTCATCATATAGCACCGGAATGTGTTCTTCGCTCACTTTTTAATCCCCGAAACGGGCACGCAGGTGATCGTTTCCTGTCTTTGACTATACGCAAACGTCTCTGGATGGCTCAAATGCCGAGGTCGTCCCAGCGCGACGTGTCGTCGTTCTCCTCGATTGTCATCCGCACGTTCTGCCACGCATCCCTACTCCACAGCTCGACGTAGTTGAACATGCCGGCGACGACGACCTCGTCTTCAATCCCCGCGAACTCGCGCAGGTACTGGGGCAGCACGATCCTTCCCTGCCGGTCCGGCTCGAGATCGACGGCGCCTGAGAAGACGCGCCGACGAAAGGCACGGACGCTATCGTCGGAGAGCGGTCGGTTGGCAATCTTCTCGGCCAGTACCTGCCACTCCTGGAGAGGGAACACCATCAGGTTCTGGTCAAAGCCACGCGTAACCACGAGCCCCGCGGCAAGCTCGCCCCGAAACTTCGACGGAATCGTGACCCGTCCCTTGTCGTCGATGCTGTGTGTAAACTCTCCGAGAAACATCTATATCTCTAGTCTGCGAGACCCGTGGGGATATCCCGATGTGAGTATCAATGTCCCACGGGTCTCTCACTGAGAGTGGTTAAGTGGGGCTCGCACTAGAACAGGCGTGCTAAATGCCCCACCTACACCTGTCTGAGCGCCATTTTTCTACCCAGTCGATCCACTTCACCCCACTTTCACCCACTACGTGGATCAGTATACACCAAGGCTCCCCCCGTGTGAAGGACGATCTGAGGGGGCAGGATATATTTTAAGGTACATGGTTCGTATATCTGGCGCTGCAAAAGGTACGGGCCGATGCGCGACGGCAGGCGCGGATAAAGCGCGACGTGCGAGTCGGGACGACTTCAAAAAGGTTCGGGCCCAACGAGGTCAGCCCCAGATACGGCAAGAGAGCCCTAGCGGCCCGCGACCGGAGGGAGAGCAACCAGAGCGTATTCACTTTTGGTACTACAAGTAGATATACTTTACGGACGTAGTACGCCCTATAGAGACATTATACGGGGATCAGGTCCAGAGTTCAACAAGATGGCTTCAGTGGCACCACGACGGCCGCCCATGCACCCGCTTCAGCCGCCCAGCTCCGCCGCCCGCTCCTGTGCCAGCAGCGCCAGAAACTGCTTGTCGGCCTCTGTCAGGTCGGCGTCAAGCAACAGCTCCGGCCGGCGCTGCCACGTCCGGCGCAGCGCCTCCTCGCGCCGCCAGCGCTCAATGTTCGCAGCATGACCGGAACGGAGAACGGCTGGCACCTCCCACGATCTAAAGCGGGCAGGACGTGTAAAGTGCGGCCCCTCCAGCAGGCCGGTGGCGTGACTATCCTCCTCTGCCGCAGCCTCCGCGCCCAAGACGCCGGGCAGTAGCCGCGCCACCGCGTCGACGACCACCATCGCCGCCAACTCGCCCCCGGTCAGGACGTAGTCGCCAATGGAGATCTCCTCGGTCACGAGGTGAACGCGCACCCGTTCGTCCACCCCTTCGTAGCGCCCACAGATGAGCAGTAACTGCGGCTGCGCCGCCAGTACGGATGCTATCTGCTGGTTGAATGGCCGCCCCTGCGGGGTTAGCAGGATGACCGGCGCGCTTTGCCCCTCCGTCGCCTCGACGATGTTCTCGACAGCCTGAAAGATCGGCTCCGGTTTAAGGATCATCCCCCCTCCTCCCCCATACGGCGGCTCGTCGGTGACCCGGTGACGACCGGCTGCATAGTCGCGGATGTTGTGCAGACGAAGGTCGAGGACGCCACTCTCCTGCGCCTTCTGCAAAATACTCGCGTCGAAGTAGCAGGGGAACATTTCTGGAAAGAGGGTGAAAATGTCAATTCGCATGCCGTTATTATGGGCAATCGGCAGTGGACGGTCAACGCGAACCACGCTCCGCCCCAGTACCAGATGAAAGGTGCTGCCCGATTGCGGCGGAAGGGCTATAATCCCGCCTGTTCCGGCAGAGAAGGAGAAAGCCATCGGCTTATGGTGATGACTGAACAGAACGATGCAGAGGACGGAGGAAGCGGCCAGCCGAACCAAACGCGGATCATGATAACCGGGGCAGACGGCCAGCTCGGCCGCGCCCTGGCACGTGCGCTGACAGAGCATGAACTGATTGCTACGGGACGCAGCGAAGTGGACGTAACCGATCGCGACGGTGTGCGCCGTGCGGTCCGCGAAAGCGAGCCGCAGATTGTCGTGCACTGCGCCGCCTATACAGACGTCGACGGCTGCGCGCGCCACCCTGAACGCGCCCAGCGCGTTAACGCACTGGGCGCACAGAACGTGGCGCTCGCCTGCCGGGAGGCCGGCGCAGAGATGGTGCACATCAGCACCAATGAAGTCTTCGCCGGCGACGATGCGGGCGGTTATGAAGAGTGGCGCCCGCTCAATCCAATGAATCCCTATGCGCGCTCCAAAGCCGCCGCCGAGTTTCACGTCCGCCATCTGCTGCCGCGCCACTATATCGTGCGTACTGCGTGGACGTATGCCCCCGGCGGTCGCAACTTCGTCCACACCATCCTGCGCTACGCGCGCGAGCGCGGCGAACTACGGGTGGTCACCGACGAGATCGCGAACCCCACGTACGTGAAGGACGTCGCCGAGGCGATCGACCGCCTGATCCAGCTGGGCCAATCCGGCACCTACCACTTCGTCAACGCCGGCGCCTGCTCGCGCTGGGCCTTCGCCAATGAGATCTTGCGTCTCGCCGGGCTCGAGCACGTAACGAACAGGCCGATCCTGAGCGTCGAGTTCAACCGTGCGTCCACGCCGCCCCGCTACGGCGCGCTGCAAAACACAGCCGGCGCCGCGCTCGGAATAGTGCTTCGCCCGTGGCAGGAAGCGCTGGCCGACTTTATGGACGAGACAGGAGATCTGGCAGTCGCGGCGGTCTCGACAACACCCGAACCGCAGAAGGAATACGCAAATGAGTGATCCCAACGCTGTAAATCCACCGGTCGCCGAGAGACGGCCGGTTTCACTCACCTACCACGGTCACACGCGCCACGATCCCTACCACTGGCTGCGCGAGCGCCAAGAGCCGGCGGTCGTTGCCCATCTTGCAGCGGAGAACGAGTATGCCGCCGCCATGCTCGCCGGTACCGAAATGCTCCAGGAGCAGATCTACCGGGAGATGGTCGGGCGCATTCAGGAGACCGACACCAGTGCGCCTGTGCGCCTGGACGACTACTACTATTACACGCGCACAGAAAAAGGCAAGCAGTATAAAATCTACTGCCGCAAGCACGGCAGCCTCGACGCAGAGGAGGAAATTCTTCTCGACCTTAATCGCCTTGCCGAGGGCCACGACTACCTGAATCTGGGTGTCTTTTCCGTCAGCCCCAACCAACGTTTTTTGGCGTTCTCGCTGGATACCAGCGGCGCCGAAGAGTATGTGGTCAGAGTCAAGGACTTGGAGACGGGCGAGCAGCTGCCTGAAGAGATTACCAACACCGCCTACTCAGCAGAGTGGGGTAACGACAACCAGATGCTCTTCTACACGACACGCGATGAGGCGCAACGAACGGACAAGGTGTGGCGTCACCGCCTGGGTGCCCCGGTCGCAGAAGATGAACTACTCTTTCATGAAGAAGATGAGCGCTTCTGGGTCGACCTGGGCAAGACGAAAGACCGCCGCCTACTCATCATTCATACGGCGAGCAAAGAAACGTCGGAGTCCCACTACCTGGATGCCGACACGCCTGAGGGATCGTTTACCGTCATAGCTCCCCGGCGCCAGGATGTTCGCTACAGCGTGGACCACCACAGCGGCTCCTTTTACATCGTGACCAATCTCGGGGCGCGCAACAGCCGCCTGATGACGGCACCGGTCACCTCCCCGGGCTTTGAGCATTGGACGGAGCTGATTCCGCACGACGAAGACGTCAGGATCTCAGACGTTGATCTCTTTGCGGATCATTTGGTTGTCTACCAACGCGAGCATGGTCTCCGTACGATTCGTATCAGCGCCGTCGACGCCACACAGGCGCACAAGGTAACCTTTCCCGAACCGGTCTACACCTACAGCGCCGGCCCGAATCCCGAGTTCGAGACCGATCTCCTGCGCTTTACCTATGAATCGCTGACCACGCCGGACTCCGTCTACGACTATGATATGCAGAGCGGCGAGTGGACGCTGATCAAGCGCGAGCCGGTCCTCGGCGGTTATAATCCTGACGATTACCGCACGGAGCGGATCTTTGCCACAGCCGAAGACGGCACTGAGGTGCCGATCTCCCTCGTCTACCGTAAAGGAACACAGGACGACAGACCTCAGCCGTGCCTACTTTACGGCTATGGATCCTACGGCTACAGCGTCGATCCATCTTTTAATGCCAGCCGCATCAGCCTGCTCGATCGCGGCTTCATCTTTGCCATCGCGCACATCCGTGGTGGGCAGGAGATGGGGCGCTTCTGGTACGACGAGGGGAAGCTGCTCAACAAGCGCAACACCTTCACCGACTTCATTGCCTGCGCCCGCCACCTGATCGATGAGGGATGCACCACTCCGGAGCAGCTGGCGATCTTTGGCGGCAGCGCCGGCGGCCTCCTGATCGGGGCGGTCCTCAATATGGCGCCCGACCTCTTCGCCGCCGCGGTCGCCGCCGTACCCTTTGTCGACGTGGTGACCACTATGCTGGACGAGACGATTCCGCTGACCGTCGTCGAATACGAGGAGTGGGGGAACCCCAACGAGCAAACGTACTATGAGTACATGCTCTCCTATTCCCCTTACGACAACGTGGAGGCCAGAGAGTACCCGCACCTGCTCGTTACCGCCGGCCTGAACGATCCCCGGGTCCAGTATTGGGAGCCTGCGAAGTGGACAGCTCGCCTGCGCCACCTCAAGACGGATAATAATCTGCTACTCCTGAAAACTGAGATGGGCGCCGGGCACGCCGGCCCCTCCGGGCGCTACGATTACCTCCGCGAGATCGCGCTGCGCTACGCCTTTATTCTGGAGGCGCTCGGCCTTGCCCGTGCCTGATTCCTGCCGGGCGTCGGTGATCATCCCCACCTGGAATGGTCGCCAGCACCTCCAAACGTGCCTGGAGGCGCTAAGGAGGCAAACGTTCCACAGCTTCGAACTGATCGTCGTGGATAATGGCTCCACCGACGGCAGTCAAGACTTCATCCGCCACCGTTTTCCGGAGGTCACGCTGGTCGAGTTGGGCGCGAACCACGGCTTCACCGGCGCCTGCAACGCCGGCTACGCCGTCGCCGCGGGCGAAATCATCATTCTTCTGAACAACGACACGGAAGCGGCGCCAGATTGGCTGGCGGCCCTCGTCGATCTCTTCGACCGTCACCCGCAGGTGGGCATCGGGGCGAGCAAGATCATGCTGTTCGACCGCCGCGACCACTTCCACAGCGCCGGAGATTACTATCGTGTCGACGGCATCCCCGGCAACCGTGGCGTATGGGAAAAGGACGTGGGCCAGTACGAACGGGAAGAGCCAGTTTTCAGCGCCTGTGGCGCCGCCGCGGCCTACCGTCGGAAGATGCTGGAGGAGATCGGCTTCCTCGACGACAGCTTCTTCTTCTCCTGCGAGGACGTCGACATCGGCTGGCGCGCTCATCTGGCAGGCTGGGATGTGCGCTACACACCGCACGCCGTCGTCTATCACCAGTTGAAGGCGACCGGCGGGAGCACGACCGGCAGCTATTACGATGGCCGAAACTTTCTCTACGTGATCTGGAAAAACTATCCCTCCGGACTACTCCGTCGCTACTGGCGCTGCATTGTCCGCGGACAGCTACGGATAACGGCGGCGGCGCTGCGCGCGTGGCGCGGGGAGGCGGCCCGGGCGCGCCTGCGAGGGCAGTTGGCGGGCGTGCGTGGCCTTCGCCGGATGTGGCGCCGCCGCCGGCGCATCCAGGCCAGGCGACGGGTTTCCGATCACGCCCTTATGGCTCACTTAACGGCGGTTGACGGTGACCTCGGGGAGGGCTAAGATAGCCGCGCCCGGCGCACCTGTGGCCGACGCGGAATCGGGGCAGCGGGTAAAAGAGATAGGCAATGACTGACCCACGACCCCTACTGAGCATAATTGTGCCAGCTTACAACGAGGGCGCACGCCTGCCCACGACGCTGCCCCAAATTGCCGCCTTTCTCCTCGACCAGCCATACGAGGCCGAAGTTGTCGTCGTCGACAACAACAGCAGCGACAACACGGACGCCATCGCTCAGGAGTTCGCCGGCGAGTTCCCCTTCATTCGTGTTCTGTGCGAACCGGTGCAGGGGAAAGGCGCCGCCGTCCGCACCGGAATGCTGGCGGCGCAGGGGGAGTTCCTCTTTATTGCCGACGCCGACCTCTCCATGCCGATCGAGGAAGTAAATAAATTTCTGCCGCCGATTCTGGAGGGGTACGACGTGGCAATCGCCAGCCGGGAAGCGCCCGGCGCCGTGCGCTATGATGAACCAGAGTACCGCCATCTGATGGGCCGCATCTTTAACTTCATCGTCCGGAAGCTCGCCGTGCCCGGCTTCCAGGATACTCAGGCCGGCTTCAAATGTTTCCGGCGCTCCGTCGCCGCCGACCTTTTCAGTAGCCAGACATTAAACGGTTGGGCCTTCGACGTCGAAGTGCTCTACCTGGCACTGAAGCGCGGCTATGATGTTGTCGAGGTTCCCATTCACTGGTACTACCGGGAAAGCAGTCGCATCCATCCCATCCGGGACGCGATCAGCATGGTCCGCGAGGTGCTGCGCATCCGGATCAACGACTGGCAGGGGCGCTACGGTCCCCCGGCGGTACCGGCTCAACCGGTCAAACGGTAGCAGTATGCCCACGCTGGACCTAGAAGAGGCGATCCGGCGCGAAAGCGGCGCCCGTCACATCGCCGGGCTTGACGAAGCGGGACGGGGCGCGGTCGCCGGCCCGGTTGTCGCCGCCGCCGTCATCCTGCCCCTCGACGATCCACAACGACTTGCGGCGCTTGCTGCTGTCGACGACTCCAAGCAGCTAACACCCGCGAGACGCGAAATACTCTACGATTTGATCATAGAGCACGCACTCGCATACGCTGTCGGCCTGGTCCGTGCGTCGCAGATCGACCGCATCGGAATTCTGCCGGCTAACGCCCACGCCATGCAAAGTGCCCTATCCCGTCTGGAACCCGGCGGCGACTATTTGCTGTTGGATGGGCGCATGCGTCTGCCCCGCGTGCCGCTGCCTCAGCGCTCCGTGATTCGGGGGGATAGCCTCAGTCTGAGCATCGCCGCCGCCAGCATTCTGGCGAAAGTGACGCGGGACCGGCATATGGTCGAGCAGGACAATCACTATCCACAGTATGGCTTTGCGCGCCACAAAGGATACTGCACGGCTGCCCACGTCGCCGCCCTCGAACAACATGGCCCCTGTGCCATCCACCGCCATACCTTTGCGCCGATCCGGCCCTCGCTACTCGGGTCTTAAGCGGCGCGCTCCAGAAGCAGATTGCCGGCTTCGTCGACATGTGCTATCCAGTCCGGCGGGATCACCGTCGTCGTGTCGTACTGAAAGATGATCGCCGGCCCGCGAAAGCGAGCGCCCACACCCAAGTCGCGGCGCTGATAAAGATCGGCCGACGCAGGGCCCTCCCGAAACCAGACCTTCTTCTGCCCGGACGACGTGGGGAGCCCGTTCCTACCCCGTACAGGCGTCACAGACGGCGGCGGCGACGGCGCGGTGATCTCCAGGCGGGCGGTGACGATCTCCACCGGGTCGTCACGCCGATAGCCAAAGCGCTGCGCGTGTGCCTGGTGAAAGCGCTCGGAGACCGCCTCCAGTTCGGCGGAGGTGCGCTCTGTTACCAGATCACCCTCGAAGCCGCCCATCGTGACCAGCGGAACGTTCAGCTCGTGCGATTGCCCGACGTAGCGCATGTCGAGTGTGAAGTGCAGCGCGAGCGCCTCGCGCGCGTGTTCCTGTGCCGTCATCTCGCTCAGGCCCCGTTCGGCAAGCCCCCGCAACTGCTCCGGCAGCCGCTCGGCGTCGCCCTCTGCCCCACCTTCGACGAGCGTCGTCACCGAATAATCCCGCGTGGGGACGGCGACGACCATGCCCAGCGCCGACAAGACGCCCGGCGTTCGGGGCACGAGCACGCGGGGGATCTGCAGCGCGGTAGCGAGATCACAGGCGTGCAATGGGCCGGCGCCACCGTAGGCGACGAGGGTGAAGGCGCGCGGATCGTGGCCGCGTTCGACGGAAATGGCGCGAATGGCGCGTTCCATGGTGGCGTTCGCCACCTGCAGCAGGTCGAGCGCCACCTCCTCGACGCTCTCCGCCCCCAGCTGCGTTAGCGCTGCGCGCGCCCGCTCCTCGTCCAGGCGCATCGTCCCGCCCAGGAAGTGGGCCGCGTCCAGACGCCCCAGGACGAGGTTGGCGTCGGTAACGGTGATCGGCAGCGGCGGGACAGCTGGGGACAGCCGCCGTGCTTCAGGAAGGGGACTCTGCCATCCTTCGACCGGGCGCCCATAGCAGGCGGGGCCGGGATCGGCACCAGCACTCTGCGGACCAACGCGTAGTGCGCCGCCGGCGTCGAGATAGGCGAGGCTGCCGCCGCCGGCACCTACCGTGTGAATATCGATCATCGGCAGCCGCAGCGGCATGCCGGCGATCATGCCCTCGCCTGTCACCGGCAGCCGGCCGGGGCAGAGGGCGACGTCGGTGCTCGTCCCACCCATATCGAAGGCGATAATGTCCTTAAAGCCCGATGCAGCCGCCACATGTCGCGCACCGACAACGCCGGCTGCCGGACCGGAAAGCGCCGTGCGCGCCGCCTGCTCCCCGGCGACGGCGGCGTCGATGATCCCGCCATTGCTCTGCATGACAGCCAGCGGGCGCGGGGCAACGCCAGCAGCCAGCCGGCGCAGGTAACGGCTCATCTTGGGCGCCACGTAGGCGTTGATCACCGTCGTCGACGTTCGCTCGTACTCCCGGTATTCGGGTAGGATCTCCGAAGAAAGGGAAATGTGAAGCGGGGACATAGCGTCGCTCACGTCACGATCCCCCGGCAGCCCCTCGAGCAGCCACGATCTGACCTGCGCTTCGTGCTCCGGGTGGAGGAACGAGAAGAGGAGGCAGACGGCGACTGCTTGGATCTCCTCTGCCAGAATCTCCGCCCGTATCGCTTCCACCTCGGCGCGCTCCGGGGACGCCAGCACGTGTCCCTGAGCCGTCACCCGCTCCCCTACTTCAAAGCGCCAGCGAGCCGGGACCAGGGGCGGCGGCTTCCGCGGCACCAGTGCGTAGAGATCCGGTCTGTTCTGGCGCCCGATGGCCAGCACGTCGGCGAACCCGGCGGTAGTAATCAGCGCCGTGCGCGCGCCGCGTCGTTCCAGCAGCGCATTCGTGGCGACGGTCGTGCCGTGGACGACGGCGATGTCCGGCCTGCCACCGACCTCCTCGAGCCCCGTCAGAACCGCCTGGGCCGGCTGCTCCAGCGTACTCAGCACTTTATGAACCTGCAAACGCCCCTCGTCCAGCCACGCAAAATCGGTAAAGGTGCCGCCGGTGTCGACGCCCACGCGGGCATCCCAGTGGCGACGCCCCGCGCGCCCGCTCTCTCCCTCCCGGGCTACGGACGCCTGATCCGCCATCACTCTGCCACAGTCGTGGCCTCCGGCGCCGGCTGTCGTGGCGCACCGTCGGCATTCAGAAGCAGATCGACAACAGCCAGCACGTTCAGCATGGCCCCGGGAACGAAGGAGTCGCGGTCCACATATTCCTGATCTTTCGTTCCATCCACACTGCGCTCAGAACAGTGCGCGTTGCCGCCGGCGGGGCCGAGGCCGTCGAGCGTCGGGAGAATATCCCAGAGGGCATTTCCATCGCTGAGGCCACCGCGCGCCTCACGAATGACATCGATCCCCAGAAGCTCTCCCGCCTTTTGCCACCGCTCGAAGAGCCATTCGGTAGCCGCGTTACGCGGCCACGGGCGCGTCTGGTAGAGCACCTCGACCGCCAGCCGACCGCGATATTCGCCATCCCCACTCACAACCTCGATCTGCTCCGGCAGGGCCAGTATCTTAGCCAGGGCGTCTTCGAAGACTTCGCCGGTGAAAGCACGCATCTCTACCTCGGCGGACGCCGCGTGAGGCACGCGGTTGACCACCGTACCACCGTCGATGGTGCCGACGGTAAAAGTCAGATCCCGTTCATAGTCCGTGAGGCCGGCAATCGCCTGCACCGCTTCAGCCAGCGCGACGATGGCGTTCGCTCCCTCGCGGTGCGAGGTCCCTGCGTGGGCGGCGCGCCCTTCCGCGCTAATGCGGAAGACGGCGCGTCCCTTGCGCGCTACGACAAAGCGGGCATGTCGCGCATCGATCTGCCCACCTTCGAAGATGAGGCAGGCGAGCGTGTCCGTGGCGGGCAACCGTTCCAGACAGAGCTGACCAAAGTCCTTTGCCAGTACCTCTTCCGACGAGTTCAACAGTACCACCCACTCTGTCTGTTCGAAGAGCTCGGGAGTGAGGTGGCGCAGCGCGTCGAGCACCATGTAGATGCCCAGCGTCCCCCCTTTAATGTCCACCGTCCCCGGACCGTAGATGCGCTGCCCCTCCTCCCGCCACCGAAAGTCGTTGGCGATCTCTTCCTCGGGTGGGAAGACAGTATCGAGATGGCTGATCAGGCCCACGCGCCTCCCGCCGCCGCCCGGCCTGGTCAACACAAGGTGCCCCCCATACGCTGGATGCGTGGAGGGGATCTGCTCCGCAGTAAAACCAAGGGGTGCAAAGATGTCGGCCGTTAACTGCGCAAGGCGATTCACCCCAACCGCATTGGCGGTAAAGCTGTTGACGGCGACCATCTGGCGCAGTAGATCGAGATAAAAAGGCAGCTTCTCTTCCAGAAAATGCTGCATCTTTCCTACACTTGGACCTATCGTCGTCTCCTGCGTCATACCTCTACTCCACCACCTGCACGTCGAGCCTAATACCTGTGGTTGATACTGCGTCATAAAGGATAAGATCGGTGACATCTTCAAAGACGCCGTGGTTGATGGCATGCTGCACGCGCGCCCGATCTTCATCACGCAGTCCCTGTAGCGCCGGGGCCAGCTGCTCCTCCATCTGCTGGCCGGAGTCGTACTGCAGATATTTCTGCTGCAGGTAGTCAGCCGCCGCCTCACCCGCCCGCTCTCTCAGGACCCCATCCACGACGGAGGGATGATCCAGAACTGCCTCGAGGAGCCGGCGTTGGAAGCGCAGGAACTCTTCCATCTCCTGCGGCTTCCAGTCGAGGTAGTCGCGGGCGTCGGCCTCTCCTTCCAGGATCGCCCCGGGAAGATCCTCGAGTGTAAGCTGAACATCCAGCGTAAAGCGAATCGTTTTGGCAACTATTTTCGGCATTATGTGCTCCTATTGGCATCTGGGAAACTAGCGAGAGTGTAAACGATCGCCTGTTGTCGGACAAACAGCGCTGGTGGCCACTTGCGCAAGCGGGTGTGTACGCTAAGCCTGCAAGGTGCTGGCCTGCCGTAGCAACTCTACGGTAAACTAGCGTCGCTTTATCAACTCAGCAGCCCGGTTAGCAGCAGATCCTGCCGGGTCTACACTCTCGCATCGCACTCTGCAGGAGGATCACTTTATGCCAGGAGTCATCGCAGCCGGCAACCCACAAACGGCGGCAGCCGGCGCCGCCATGCTGCGCCGGGGCGGCAACGCCGTCGACGCAGCCGTCGCCGCCGCCTTCGCTTCCTTCGTCGCCGAGTTGGGCGTCGTCCACCTGGGTGGTAGCGGTCTCGCCCAGATCTACGATCCTACGAGTAGTCAAAGCCTGGTTTATGACTTCTTCAGCGCGATGCCCGGTCTGGGCAGCGCTGAGCGTGCCGAGAGCCAACACGGAGGGCTGGACTTTCAGCAGGTCATCATCGACTATGGGGCGACCACGCAGTCCTTCTACCTCGGCCGCGGCTCTGTGGCCGTGCCGGGGAACGTGATCGGTCTTTGCCGCCTTGCCGCCGACTTCGGCTCCCTTTCTCTAGCAGAGATACTTGCTCCGGCGATTGAGCTGGCGCGGGAGGGAGCTCTGCTCGACGCTTTCCAGGCCGATACCTGCGAGCTACTGCGCCCACTCTATACCCACACGAAAGGCATGCGCGCCATCTTTACTCCGGCGGGGCGCATGGTAGCGGACGGCGAGCGGATTTTCATTCCCGGCCTTGCCAAAACGCTACAGACACTGGCACGGGAGGGCGCGTCGCTGGCGCGGACAGGACGGCTCGCCCAGGCGTTGGTCACCGACCAGCAGGCACGCGGCGGGCTCGTTACGCAGGCGGACCTTGAGCGCTATCAGGTCGACGTCGAGCCTCCGATCACGGTGCGCTACCGGCACTACGACGTATTGCTGCCGCCACCGGCCTCCACCGGCGGCGTCCTCACCGCCTTCACCTTGAAGGTGCTCAATCACTTCGAGATACCGCCGACGCCCGGCGGTGCCGACCATCTGAGCCTGCTCTATGAGGTGCTGGCGGCGACGACGCGCGCGCGGCCCTACTGGGAAAAAGCCTGGGCCGGTATGGCTAACACCGAGGCGATCGCCTATTTTCTTGGAGAGGAGTTAATCAACTCCTTTGCGCGTGAAGTCGGCGCTGCTTTGGCCGGCAACCGGCCCTCCACCGCCCACGCGGAGCCGCCGGGGGCAGGAAATACAAGTCACCTTGGCGTGATCGACGATAGGGGCATGGCCGTCGGCCTGACGACCACTGCCGGCGAGTCCGCAGGCTACGTCATCCCTGGCACCGGCTTTATCCCCAATAACATTCTGGGCGAAGAGGATCTGAATCCCCATGGTTTCCACCAGTGGCCGGCGGGCGCGCGCATCCCCACGATGATGGCGCCGACGATTGTGCGCCTGAACGACAGCATTCGCCTCGTGACGGGCAGCGGCGGCAGCAACCGCATCCGCAGCGCAATCCTACAGGTCCTGATCAACGTCCTCGACTACGAGATGGCGCTGGAAGAGGCCGTCAACGCACCGCGCGTTCACGTGCAGGACGGCGTACTGCAGTGTGAGGCGGGCTATGACCCTGAGGCTGTCGGCCGGCTGGAAGAAATAGGTTACTCTGTCAACCGTTGGGCGTCGCGGAGCATCTACTTTGGCGGCGCGCACAGTGTGGCTCGTCAAGAAGATGGCAGCCTGATTGGCGCCGGCGACGACAGACGCGGCGGCAGCGTCGCCCTGGTGAATGGCGCTATCGCGGAGGATGCTTGAAGGTGGTGACGAAGCCGGTTAAGGGCTGAGCACGCGGACGTTGTCGAAGCCGACTGTAACGCCGGGCTCGCCCAGCGTCTCGACGAACAGTCCCACGTCACCACGGGGGAGCGTCGCGTCGCTCGTCCGACCTACTTCAATATCATTGACGTAAAACAACAGTCTGTCGCCGATAGCATCGATCCGCAGACGGTTCGTCTCTCCCCGTCCCTGGCGCACCGCAGGCGAGGGGAACCACCCATCGCCCACGAGCGTCTCCGTCTGCGCGCAGCTTTCGTGGCAGAGCCCGATCCAGACGTAGCCGTCGGAGCTGATCTCAAGCACGTAAAAGCGACCGCCCTCCGCATCCGCCCGCACAAGGAGACCGTACCCGCTGTCTAGTGGCCCGGCAGTCTGGGTCGCTTCAACTACATAGCTGCCGTCGCCAAAGCTCTGACCGGCCGCGGTCCAGAAAAAGCCTTCGGGCGCAGTGACTGTCATTCGGTAGCGACCGCCGGCGAGGCGGCCAATCGCCTCCTCCGTCCGCCCGGCGCCCCAGGGCGACGATGAATCAAAAGCGGCATGGTAAAGGAGGCCCGGCTCCCCCGCCAGACGCCCTGCCGCCTCGGCAATGATCGGAACAAAAAAGCTCGCCGTCTGCTCGTCGTAGGTGGCAGCCGGCGCCTCCGCCCACACGACTACCTCCTCACGACCGCTTATCGTCGCCATGACAAAGCCCTGCACGGGGCCGTCTTCACCTTCATAGCGGAATCCAGTGCGTGTCCAGGCATGACCGGCGAGATAGGCGGTACTTGGATCCCCTTCCTCAAACTCTTCGACGCCATCAGCTGCTAGGTGGAGCCAGTCGGAGACCACTGCCCCCGGCAGCCGCCCTTCCACTGGATCACGCCGCAGAGCGACGAAGCTGTCGCCGCTCTGAAGAAGCTGCCAGCCGTTTTCAAGCTGCTGCGGTGCGGTACCTTCGGGGAGCGAAAGCGTAAACTGCCCGAACGTCGCCGGAGACCACTGGCCCGGAAGGTGGGCCATGCCAACAGGACGGAATTGCCAGCTGGCGATCAAGTTATCGACTGTACTGATCGTCGTCGCTTCGGCAGTGAGAGGTCCGTCCACGTCCACGACGTAGCCGGTACCGTCGCTGACAAAGGTAAAAAAGAGTCCCGTTCGCGCTTCACCGGGCTCGTCATAACCGTAGGCGGTTAGGAAGCCTGGGGTGCCGGCGACGAAAATCGCTTCTTCGTAGAGAATGTCGACCGGCCCAAACGCTTCTAAGACACGCGCCTGTAACGTCTCGACGGAGCTCTCCCAGGCGGGGTGGCGTGTAATCGTCAGGTGCGTATCGCTTTGCGAATCACGGCCCGCCACCGTGCGTTCATCCTGTACCACCAGCTGCCACTGTTCCGGGTACTGGAACTGAAAGCCGTAGATTGGATCGAGATAGGCACGGAAGCCGTCGTGCCGCGTCGAGTTGACAACTGTCAGCTCCGAAAGCGCTACTGCCCGTTCTCCGCCGACCGTTTCCGCTACAAAGGCCAGTCGATATGCGCCGTTGGGCAACGGTTCAGCGCGAAGCTCCGGTTCGACTCCAGCAGAAAACGTCAGCGTCACGCCGGCCTCTCTGCTGAGCGCACTCACGGCGCTGCCTTCCGCACTTCCATCCCAGTACAGATTGTAGAGCTGGAACTCGCCCTCCCCCTGCGGTCGCACGCGCCGCCACAGAGAGAGTCGCCCTTCCCCCGGCGCCTGCCACATCCCGAGGTAGCGCCCGTCCGTCATGTCGAAGACGAGCAGCGCCTCCCGCCACTCAGTCCCACTTTCCCGATAGCGACCGGCAGCGGCGTGTAGCTCACCCCCAGCGAGCGCCCGTAGCGCAGCAAAGTCGCCGCTGCTGCCGTCAGACACATACGGCGCTCGCGCTTCCCAGATGACGAATTCATCGTGCACACCATCCCGCCAGCTCCCCAGGTGGTTCCCCTCGCCGTCAACGTTTGGTTTCAGCAGATCGGTCATCAGCAGACGGAAACGGGAAGGATCCTCCTGCCGGGCCGCCAGCAGCTGAAGATCATTAAGCGCGAGCCCCGCAATCTCGAACGGCAGGAAAGCAGGCACCATGACTCCCACCGTGACCGGTTCAGTATAGACGAGATTCAGCGAGGGCGACGGCTGCGGTTCCGCAGCTGCTGCCCAGTAGGCCGTCAGGAAGCGTTCCCAGTAAGGCGGCGTCCCGTCGCGGGCGATTTGTTGCCCCAACGCGGCACTACGGGGGAAGGTGAGGGTCAGCCCACCGCTACCACGCGCGGGCGCTATGCCACTGTCGGCGAGATCCGCCCCTGCGGCTGCCGCTAGCACCCGCCGGGCGGCGGCGCGGGTCGTCTCGTGGGGACTGTGGTCGGCGATGAGAGCCGCAAAAGCGCGCAGATCGACGACGGGCGCTGGCTCCGCTCCGGCGCCGACAAAGAGCGTGCGCGGCTGAGCCCGCTCGCGCGCGGCGGCCACGGTGACGAATTCCACCATCCGCGGTTGCTCGCCAGCGCTCGTCAGCACGTCGACCAGCTCAGATAACGCTGCATCCAGAGCTTCGAGCTGATCGAGGTCAAGCGCGACCGCCGTGGTGGTCGCAACCGGGCCGGTCGCGGAACGCGCTTCTGCGACGGATCCGAATGCAGCAACCATCTCCAGCGCGAGCGTGTCCCCCGCCACTTCCGGTAGCTCGTAAAGACGATTGGCAAACGTCGTGTAAGGGGCATCTGTGCCCGAAGCAGCTCCTGGCAGCGCAGCAGAAAAGTGCGCGTGGGGCTGCAAAGCGCGATGTAGCGCCAGCTCGTTGCTCAGTGGCGCATCCAGAGCAACAACATCCAGTTGCGCCAGGCCAGCCTCATTCAGCGCCTCCTCCAGAGCGAGGGACAGTTCCGGCGCTGTCAGGCCATCTGCACTGCCGGCGTCCCACATGGGATCGGGCCAGCTGCCACCCTGGTCGGAGAGCAGCAGAGCATAACGATTGGCCGGATACGCGCCCGTGCCCCAGGTGATGAAATCACGCAGCGTCGCCGGGTCGCCCATATTAACCGCGCCCAGCTCGGAGAGCAGCTCGGGATCAGAAGCGTCACCCTCGCCACCGGCCTGCAGACGGTAGCGGCGCGCGCCGCTCCATGCCCCTTCCCCACCGGCGGGAGCGCGATCGACCTGCACCAGCACGTTCACACCGCGAATGGCCCCGGCAGCCGCCACCTCCCCCAGTGCCCGCAGGCCCTCTTCGGCCGCTTGATTATCAGCATTCAGGTATATGAGGAGCGTCCAGCTATCCAGCGCGGGATCCGCAGTTGGCGCCGGCGGCGCGTCGGCGGAAGCGCTGGCGGGGGCCTCGTCTTTAGGTACCCGTCCTGACTGCTCCGCCGCTGCGCCATCTGCCGCGCCTGCCTCCTCCTGCCCCAGCTCCGTCGCAACCGCCTCCTCCGTGGCAACAGAGGTGTCGGCACTGGGCGCGAGCGAGGGATCGGCAGGCGCCTGTCCCTGCTGGCAAGCGGCAATCGCCAACAGCATCAGAAGGAGGAGCGTATGCCGCAGGGCTAGGTAGATACCGCCGCCGGTCGTGTGAAACAGTTCCTCTCGTCGCTCCATTTGGTCGTCCCCGTTCATGAGTCGTGGCTGAATTAACCTATTACCGTCTTGAGTTTCACCTCCCCCGGTTGGAGAAAAGGTATGAGAATGATAGCATTGGCCTGGAATAGGACAAGCAGAAGGAAGCAGAAGATGGTCGAGCTGGTCGGCAACATGCATATCCACACCCCATACTCCGATGGCGTGAAGTGGCACCGCGAGGTGGCGCATGACGCAGCGCGTGCCGGTCTCGATTTCATCATCGTCACCGACCACAACGTTTGGGTGGGCGGTGTAGAAGGATATTATGAATTCGACGAAGGGCGCGTCCTGCTGCTGGCCGGCGAGGAAGTGCATGATGTCCGACGCCAGCCACAGGCCAATCACTTCCTCGTCTACGGCGCCGAGCAGGAGATGTCCCAGCACGCGCCCCAGCCTCAGACCCTCATTCACGCGACAACAGATGCCGGAGGCTACGGCTTCCTCGCCCACCCGTTTGAATTAGATCTCGATCTATTTGACGGCCCGAATCTCGGCTGGCACGACTGGGAAGTGACCGGTTACACTGGGCTGGAGATCTGGAACTACATGTCGAGCTTTAAGAATGAAGTGGCGCGGCGGCTGGCGTGCCTGCGCGTCCACCATCCGCTCTATGCGAAGATTCAGGTAGCGCGGATGGCCTTTCACCCGGAGCGGCATGTCACCGGACCTGAAGAAGAGGTGCTGGCGAAGTGGGACGAACTCCTCGCAGCCGGCAACCGCGTGGCGGCGGTCGGAAACAGCGACGCCCATGGGACACCGATGCGCCTGGGGCCCATCAGGCGCACCATATTCCCCTATGAGTTTCTCTTTCGCACCGTCAATACTCATATCGTGCTCGACGACGAGCTGAGCGGCGAGCTGGCCCACGACAAAAAGCTCGTCCTCCAAGCGATCGGACGGGGGCGCGGCTGGGTGGGTTATGATATGGCTCACCCGACAAACGGCTTCCGCTTCAGCGGCAAGGGCGTGACCAAGGGAATCATGGGCGACGAAGTCGAGCTGGATACCGGCGCAACGCTCCAGGTGCTGGCGCCGACCAAAGCGAACATTCGCCTCATTCACCGGGGCGAGCTTGTCGCCGAAGTGCGGAACGAGGAGAATCTAACCTACACACCTACCGAGAAAGGCGCGTATCGCGTCGAATGTACACGCCTATTTGAGGGGCGAGAACGGGGCTGGATCTACAGTAACCCTATCTACCTTGTCTGAACGACGCGTACATCGAAACAGGAACGTAAACTGATGAGTCAGCCGAACATCTCCCCCACCCGTCCGTTAGAACCAGAGCCAAAAGCTATTGTGGTCGGCGCCTCGTCCGGCGTGGGCGCGGCACTACTCAAACAGCTGGCGACCGACGGCTATCAGGTAGCGGCGCTGGCCCGCCGAGAGCAGGAGCTGGAGGCGACGTGCGCGGAGGCGAATCGGCTTGCCGGGGCGGCGCACGTCTCTGCGTACGTGCACGACGTCACGAACTTCGACGACGTGCCGCCCCTCTTCCAACAGATCGTGCGCGACCTGGGCGGCCTCGACCTGATCGTCTATGCTGCCGGCATACAGCCGCCCGTGGAGGCGAATGAGTACAACTTTGAGAAAGATGCCACCATGGTCGCCATCAACCTGATCGGGGCGATGGCCTGGCTGAATGAGGCGGCGCAGCGCTTTCAGCAAGTTGGCGCCGGGCACATCGTGGGGATCTCGTCCATTTCTGGAGATCGCGGGCGCAGCGCCTTCCCGGCGTACCATGCCAGCAAAGGTGGCCTCTCCATCTACCTGGAATCCCTGCGCAACCGGCTCAGCCGCAGGGGAGTCGCCGTAACGACAATTAAGCCGGGTTTCGTGGACACGCGGCTGCTGGCCAACGCCAGCAAGACGTTCTGGGTGATCTCACCAGACGAGGCAGCGCGGCAAATCTATCATGCCGTCCAGGAGCGCAAGCAGACGGTATACGTACCCGGCCGCTGGCGCTGGGTGAGCCTGATCATAAGCAACATACCCTCCGCTCTCTTCCGCCGTCTTAACCTCTAACTGCTGAGCCGAGGCCGCATACCCGCGGTTACTGCAGGTAAACGGGAGAGATAGAGGGCCGGCCCACATCTAACGAGAGCTTACTGCAGGATAGTGCGACAAATGACAGCGAAAAAGACCCGAACTGACCCCCGCTCGTCCAACGGCCGGGACGCACCGGCTCAGATGAGTGCCAGAGACGCTCCGACAAGTGAACCGTCACTCGGGCGATTACAGCAGGTAAAGGGCTGGGGCGGCGCTAGTAGTAGCGCAAGCTACGTGCAGCGTCCGGCAACGGTCGCCGAATTGCGAGAG
>JAWVYW010000045.1:0-25515 GCA_033722535.1 Promineifilaceae bacterium (SeqCode) | reverse complement strand
GAGATCCCGGCGACAGAGGGATACAGCACGCTGCTGATCGAGTATGAGATCGTCGCCGCCCAGATTCTAGGCGAGGGGATTTCACCAGACGACATCCGCGTATCGAGCGCCGATCTGGCGGCAGCGACAGAGCTCTTTGAGCGCCTGCCGGCCGAGTTGGCGGAGGAGGAGTTGCTCGGCGAAGATGAAGCGCTGGGCGAGGGAGTAACAGAGGTGCCACCAGAGGTGTTTATCGAGGAAGCGGCCGAAAATATCGCGGTCGCACGGACGCTAAACGAGGCGACGAGTGACACAGCCGGAGAGGGATTCCTGATCATCGCTGGCGTCCTGTTGGCGATCATCCTCCTTCTGGCACAGGGGGGCGGCTACGTCGGCGGAGCGGCCGTCGCTTCAAATGCCGCCCGCCTGGGGCGAATGCCCGGTTTTCTGCTCGACGACCGTGTCGGCATCGCCGTCATCTGGCTCGTGTCCGCGATCCTCATCCCGCTCATCCGCGAAGTCGTCGTCGTCGAATCCTACTATGCCTTCGGCTTCGTCAGCGCCTTCGTCATCACGAGCACGACGGTCTTTCTAGTGCGTGACTCGGCACTCACCGAGTGCGGGATCGAGCCCGACTCCTCCGAGGCGCGCTCCCTGCGCTTCGCCGGGCTGCGGGGTATGATCGCCAGCTACTTCATGCTCGTCGTCCTCATCACGCAGAAGACGGACGCCCTCTGGGCGATCGCTATCGCGGGGGCGGCAATTACCATCTTCCAGATCGTGATCGCCAACGGCGCGCTGCGTCGCGCAAAGGGGAAAGTGGAGATTCCGGCCTTCCCGCCGGGCACGCGCAAACCGGACTATGATCGCGGCGTCCAGCGCGCCCACGATCAGGCGCGCCAGCGGGGTATCGCCCACGCCGTCGAAGATCTCATCGACTCTGGTGCGCTGGCCAAGTTCAACGTCGGTCCCCAGCGCATCCGGCGTATGATCGCCTACCTCTACAACATCGATCCCCCTCTCTTTGAGATATACGGCGGGCACGACCACCACGAACATATCGAAGAGCCAAGCCCTGAGCTGGAGGAGACGTACCAGAAGGCCTACGCGCTAAGGGACCAGATCGCACGCCGGATCGAGCACTACTCTCACTTCGGTATCTTTACCTTCATCCACAACTACCACCTAAACTGGGTAGCGCCCGAGCACGGGCGCGATGCCGCCACCGTACAGAAAGCAATGCTCGATATTCTCTTCCCGATGACCGACCACGAGGAGATGTGGGCGGAGTACCAGGAGTTCCAGCCGCGCTACCTGCCGGAGCCGATCTGGCAGTTCAGCCGCTACCGCTATCTCTGGGCCAAAGATCAGTGGCCGAACCTCAGCGACCGGATCACGACGATCTGGACGCTCCAGGACTTTGGCGTCCTGCCGGACGACGTCGACGTGGAGATGATCATCTCTGTCGCCGGCGGGAAGCGGTTCCGCCTGGTCAAGATTCCCACCAAACCTTACGGAGCGGAGCGGGTTACCGAAGAGTTAACACCTGAGTAAGCAGTGTTCAGAACGAGGAGGCTAGGACGATGCAAGCGCTCCTGAAGAAGCTAAAGATTGAAGCGGTCAATGCGGGCGCCTGCTTCGGCGCAGGCGGCTGGCTGGCCGACGAGGCCGGCGAGACAATCGTCTCCTACAATCCGACGACGGGTGAACCAATTGCCAGCGTCATCCAGCCGACGCGGGCAATCTATGACCGTGTGGTAGATGAGGCAGTCAGCGCCTTTGGACAGTGGCGGGAGATCCCCGCGCCCACGCGGGGACAGGTGGTGCGCGATCTCGGCGCTGCCCTGCGCGAGCTCAAAGAGCCGCTGGGCGATCTGGTGAGCCTGGAGATGGGCAAGATCCGGGTCGAGGGGCACGGGGAGGTCCAGGAGATGATCGACATCTGCGACTTTGCCGTCGGCCTCTCGCGCCAGCTCTACGGGCTGACGATGCATTCTGAGCGCCCGGCGCATCGGATGTACGAGCAGTGGCACCCGCTGGGCGCCATCGGCATCATCACCGCCTTCAATTTTCCCGTTGCCGTCTGGTCGTGGAATGCGGCTATCGCCGCGGTCTGTGGCGACACGATGGTCTGGAAGCCGTCAGAGTAGGCCCCGCTATCGGCGATCGCCGTGCAACACATCGTGAACGAAGTTAAGTCCGATCACCAGCTGAGCGGCATCTTTAACCTCATTGTGGGCACCGGCGCCGCCATCGGCGAGCGCATGATCCACGACGAGCGCCTGCCCCTGATCAGCTTTACCGGCTCCATCCCCACCGGCCGCCACGTAGCGCAGGCCGTGGCCGGGCGGCTGGGGCGCTCTTTACTGGAGCTGGGCGGCAATAACGCCATCCTCGTCGACGAGAACGCCGACCTCGATCTGGCCGAGCGGGCCATTCTCTTCGGCGCCGTCGGAACCGCGGGACAGCGCTGCACCACCACGCGACGCCTTCTGGTGCATGAAGGCGTCGTCGATACGCTGACCGCGCGGCTGGTGCGCGCCTACGGCCAGGTCAAGATCGGCGATCCCCTGGACGAAGAGACGCTGATGGGGCCACTGGTCGCCGAGGAGGCGGTCGCGGGCATGATGCAGGCCATCGAGGAAGCGTGTGCCCGCGGGGGCGAGCTGCTGGTCGGCGGGCGGCGGCGCCCCGACCTGGGTCCGAACTTCGTCGAACCAGCGATCATTCGTATGCCCGAGCAGGCGGAGATCGTGCGCCAGGAAACGTTCGCGCCCATTCTCTACGTGCTCGACTACCGCGACCTGGACGAAGCGATTCGCCTGCATAACGAAGTCTCACAGGGGTTGTCCAGCGCCATCTTCACCGATAGTCTGCGCACCGCCGAGCAGTTTCTCTCCGTCGGCGGCAGCGACTGCGGCATCGCCAACGTCAACATCGGCACCAGCGGCGCTGAAATCGGCGGCGCCTTTGGCGGCGAAAAGGAGACGGGCGGCGGACGCGAATCGGGCTCCGATGCCTGGAAAGCATACATGCGCCGCCAGACGAACACCATCAACTGGTCGCGCGAGATGCCCCTCGCGCAGGGGATAGAGTTCGGTGAATGAGCAACTGATTAACCATCCTCCCGGCCCGAAAGGGCACTGGCTGCGCGGCACGATGCGCGAATTTCAGGGCGACGAGCTGCTGGACACGCTGCGCCGCTATGCCCGCGAATATGGCGATGCAATTCGTTATCGCTACTTCCTCAACTTCCACGGCTACCTCTTCTCTCACCCCGAGCATGTCGAGCACATACTGCTGACTAACAACCGGAACTACACCAAGATGCCGTCGCCGGGAAACGCAGTCCTCAAGCCGCTGGTCGGCAATGGGCTGCTGACCAGCGACGGCGACTTCTGGCTGCGCCAGCGACGGCTGGCCCAGCCGGCCTTCCACCGCCGTCGTATCGCGGGCTTTGCCGACACGATGATCGCCGCGACCGACGCCATGCTGGAGGAGTGGATGCGCGCTGCCGACGCCGGGCGCGCGCTGGACGTGAGCGAAGAGATGATGCGCCTGACACTGGAAATCGCCGGCAAGACGCTCTTCAGTCGTGATCTGACGCGCGACGCCGAGACGGTAGGCGAGGCGTTCACCGAGGCCAGCCGCCAGATTGTCGATTTTACGACCACCCCCTTTGGCATTTACCTGCTCAAGATCCCTTTCGTCCCCAGCGTCCGGCGGATGAACCGCCATATAGGGCTCCTGGACGACGTCGTCCACAGCCTGATCGACGAGCGGCGGGCGCTGCGCATGCACGGCGAAGGCGCCGACGAAGATTTGCTGGACATGCTCATCGACGCTCGCGACGAGGAGACGGGCGAGGGAATGAGCGATAAGCAGGTGCGCGACGAGGTGATGACGATCATGCTCGCGGGACACGAGACGACCGCCCTCGCGCTCTCCTGGACCTTTTACCTGCTCTCCCAACACCCGGAGGTGCGGCGAAGGCTGGAGGCGGAAGTGGACGAACGGCTGGATAGCCGCACACCTACCTTTGCGGATATCCCAGAGCTGCCCTACACGACGATGGTCATCGAGGAGTCGATGCGCATCTATCCGCCGGCCTACTTCATCAGCCGGTGGTGCAACGACGCGGACGTCGTCGGGGGCTACGACGTGCCCGCGGGCTCAGTTATCTCTATCAGCCCCTTTATGACCCACCGCCATCCCGACTACTGGCCCGACGCGGAACGCTTCGATCCGGAACGGTTCACGCCCGAACAACAGGCGCAGCGTCCCCGCTTCGCCTACATCCCCTTCGGCGGCGGCCCGCGCCAGTGTATTGGCAACCGCTTCGCAATGACCGAGGCGATCCTCATCCTGGCGATGGTCAGCCAACGTTTCCGGCTGGAGCTGGTTTCCGGTCACCCTGTCGAACCTGAGCCACTGATCACTCTGCGCCCGAAATATGGCGTGCTGATGCAGCTGGAGCGTCGGGTGGCAGATGGCGCAGCACGGCCCCAGGCGGCATCCGAAAGCCCCGGCGCAGGCAGTGGGGAGCCGGCGGCATGAGCGACACATCATTGGAGAACCCGCGCGAACCGCGTGCCGAACGGCCTGACGTACCGCCGGAGTACCGGCCGCAAGCCGGAGCCGGCTCTCTGCTGCCGTGGCCGCACGCGCGCGAGCGCCTTGAGCTGGCGCGCAACTACTGGATGAGCACGGTCAGCCCGGATGCCCGTCCCCATGCGACGCCGATCTGGGGCGTCTGGCTGGACGACCGTTTCTACTTCGACGGCAGCCCGGAGACGCGACGGGGGCGCAACATCAGTGCCAACTCAAACGTGGTCGTCCATCTGGAGAGCGGCGACGACGTGGTTATTGTCCATGGAACGGCGCGCCAGCTGGTTTCCCCGCCTCGACCGCTGACGGAGCGCGTCGCCGCCGGATACCGCGAGAAGTACGCAGCCTCCGGCTACAGCCCGGCGCCGGAACAATGGGATGGCGGTGGCCTCTATGAAATGCAGCCGCGGCTGGCCCTCGCCTGGACAAAATTCCCCGATAACATGACGCGCTGGCGCTTCGCCGCCGCGGATTAATCGAGTTCGGCGTGCTCTATCGCCTCCCGATGATCCTGATAGTGCCAGCAGGTGTTGGCGGCGACCATCGTAAACAGCGCGCTGCCCTCCCGCCAGGGAAAACGCTCTGGATCGAAAAGCTCCTCTTCGGACAGTGATTCGGCCGTCTGCCGCGCCTCAGCGCCGGAGCGATGGAATTCGTCCAGCACGTCCGCCAGCGGCCGCTCGCGATTCTCTTCATAGAAGCGCGCGTTGAGCTGGTCGACCCAGTTATCGCTCGTGACAGGCCGCTCAGGCCGCTCGCCGCGCAGGCTCGCCTCGACCCAACCGATCATCAGCTGTTCCCAAGCGACAATGTGCGCCAGAACGTCCTTTACTGACCAGCCTCCGTCAAGGACTGGCCTCAGCATCTCTGCTTCACTCAACCCCTCCAGCGCCGCCTCCAGTGCCGCCCGCTCAAGCTCTATCCGCCGGAGCAGCTCATCTTTGGTGGTGATTTCCTCGGTCATCATCGCCTCCTCGGCTCATGCGGGCTCTCTATGCCTCGTCTCTCCCGGGTCCGCTATCCAGCGCATAGGCCAGATACTTCCACGGCCCCCACACCTCGTACAGCGCGCGGATCTCGGCGTTGCTGCCGGTGCGCCCGTCAAAATAGTGACGGCTGGTAAAGGCGCGCACCTCGCTGTCGATCGCCAGATAATCATAGCGCCCGAGAAGCATCAGCAGCGTGGCGGCGGCATAGGGGCCGATACCCCGAAAGCTGAGCAACCGTTTACGCAGCTCGTCCGTCGGCAGCGCATCCTCAACGCTCGCTCTCTCCCGCAGCGCCTCCAGCTCCTCCGCCCGCTCCGCCAGGGCGACCACATAGTCCGCGCGGTAGCCAGCGCGAACGTGGTCGCGGAAGAACGCTACACCCGCCTCCATAACGGCCGCCGGCTCCGGGAAGGCATGGCGCACCTCCGCCGTCTCGGGCAGCGTCGGGTGCGGTGCGCCCAGCCCTTCCACCGTACGCGCCGTCATCTGCTTCGTCTGCCGCCAGGTGGTATTGGTGGTAAAGAGCACCTTCACCGCATCTTCAAAGAGCGTTGGCGAGCGCAGCAGCCGGCCATGACCGATGACCGCTGCGTAACGCCCGCCGCGCTCGACGCACATCTCATAGAAGGGAGCGAGATCCTCATCCAGCCGCAGCATCCAGCTCGCTTCTTGCTTTAGCTCCGTCTCTTCTGCCTCTGTCAGCGGCTGGTCGACGTGGACGCGAACCGTCTCTCCTTCCTCCCCCTCCCGGATCGCCATCTGTATCACCCGGCCACTCTGCAGGCGCTCGACGCGCGTCACCCCCTCTTCGTTCGGAGAAAAGGGCGCCAACCAGCGCCAGCCGTGGCCGCGCAGGCAGGCATCGAAGTCATAGGGCACGGGAACAGTAATCTGCAAGCTCGTCATTTCACCTCATGAGGTAGAGCGCCGGGGGAATCTCGCTCTACCGCGGCTGCTCCTCCGTCCTCGAACCCACCTCCCGCAGCCCGGCGACGACCCGCTCCGGCGTCAGGGGAAAGTCGTGGAACCAGACGCCGGTCGCCTCGCGAAGCGCGGCGACGACGGCGGGCGTATAGGGGATGAAGGGCATCTCGGCCATCCCTCGTGCGCCCCACGGCCCCTGCGGGTCCGGATACTCCAGGATCACCGACTGCACGCGCGACGGGATGTCCATGATGCCCGGAATGAGATAGGTGCTGAGGCGCGGATTGAGGATGTGGCCCGCCCGCACCTGTAGATTTTCAGTCAGGCCGTACCCGTGCGCCTGCACGACGGCGCCCTCGATCTGGCCCTCGATCAACTGCGGGTTAATCGCCTTGCCGACGTCGCTGGCACAGACCACGCTCTCCACGTGAATGTGGCCCGTCTCCACGTCCACACTCAGGTCTACCACCTCGGCAACGTAGCCATAGGTGATGTTGGGCATACTCTTGCCCGTCTCCGGATCCAATGTCGTCGTCGGAGCCGGGGTAAAACGATAGTGAGCCACGGCCGGGCGATCTTCGTTGCGCCACTTCTCCAGCGCCAGCTCCGCCGCGCCGCGAATTGCGTTGCCCGCCATCCACGTCATGCGGCTGGCGGATGCCGAGCCCGAGTTGCCGGTCTGGGCGGTGTCCGAGAGGATCAGGGAGACCCGCTCCACCGGCAGACCCAGCGCCTCTGCCGTCATCTGGCGAAAGGCGCTGTGCGCCCCCTGCCCCACCTCGGCCCCCGCGTGGTAGAGCACTGCCTCTTCAATCTCTGCCGCGCCGCGCAGCTCTAGCGTCGCCTCGCACGATTCGGGGAAGCCGAAGGAGAAGCCGATGTTCTTAAAGGCACAGGCAAAGCCGCGCCCGCGATACACCGCTCGCTGCTCGACCGGCAGTGTCTTGAAAGGCGGGATCGGCGCTGCCTGCTCCGGCGCCGGCACGGCGCCGTCTTCGGGCGCACGCCCTTCCTCCGCCCCGTGCACCGCTTCCCACTCGGCTGCACGCGCGCATTGTTCGATGACCTGGGGCAGGCTCACTCCGGGTGGCATCTCCGTCATCGTGATCAGCTCGCTCCCTTCGCGCAGGCAGTTCTTCAGCCGCAGCTCGACCGGGTCCATGCCCAGCTCCTCCGCCAGGCGGTTCATCTGCGTCTCGGCGGCAAACGCCCCCTGCGGACCACCGAAGCCGCGAAAGGCGCCGCCGGGGGGATTGTTTGTGTAGACGGCGTAGCTGTCCACGTGCGCGTTGGGCACCTCGTAGGGGCCAACAGACATCAGGTGGGCGTTGCCCAGCACCTTGTTGCTGGTGTAGTTATAGGCACCGGCGTCGAGAATGACCTCCGTCTCCACCGCCGTAATCTGCCCCTCGCGCGTCGCCCCCCAACGGGCGCGGATGCGGATTGGGTGGCGCTTGTGGTGGCCGATAATCGACTCCTCCCGCGACCACTGCACGCGGATCGGGCGGTCAACGCCCCCCTCTTCGAACAGCCGCCACACGGCGAGGGCGAGCACGATCTGGATCGACATATCTTCGCGCCCGCCGAAGGCGCCGCCGATCGCCGGGTAGATGACACGCACCTTCTCCGGCGGCAGCTCTAACGCGTGGCAGATCTGTTCCTGGTCCTCATGCGTCCACTGTCCGGCGACCTCGACCGTCACCCGCCCTTCGCCATCCATATAAGCCAGCCCTGCTTCCGGCTGGAGATAGGCATGTTCCTGGAAAGGGGTCACATACTCACCCTCCACCACCACGTCGGCGGCGGCCCAGCCAGCCTGCATGTCTCCTTTTCGAATCCTGTAGTGGGCGTAAATGTTGCCTTCTTCGCGCTCCGCGTGCACGAGCGTATCAGCGTTCATGGCAGCAACGGGATCGGTTACCAGCGGCAGCTCCTCCCACTCGATCTCGATGCGCTCCGCCGCTTCCGCCGCCGCCGCCGCCGTCTCGGCCACCACGAACGCAACCTGATCCCCTTCCCAGCGGCTGATGTCGCTACCGGGGTTAGGGCTGCCCAGGCCGACGAGGACCGGCTGGTCGAATATCGTCAGCCCATACTCGTTGTTGGGAACGTCGCGGGCGGTGAAGATGCGCACCACGCCAGGCACAGCCTCCGCCGCACCGAGATCCATGCTGACCATGCGCGCGTGCGGCCGACCGCTGAAGACGACTTTCCCGTGCAGCACCTCCTCGGCCCAGATATCGGCCGGATAAAGGGTCGCTCCCGTCACTTTACCGGGGGCATCCACTCGATACAGTCGCTCGCCAATTGCCATCAGTCGCTCCTCTCAGGTTCCCCATCCGGGGCGCCTCGTGGATATCATAATCCCTGCAGCATTTCCCTGCAGGGCTAAGCCGGTTCTGGCGCGCCAGCCGGTGTATCTGCCGCGTCAGCCGGCATAGATGGCGCGCCGTCACGGAGCGCCGCGGCACGCTCGACCGCCTCGATGATCTTATAGTAGCCGGTACAGCGGCAGAGGTTGCCGGCAAACGCCTGCTGGATGTCGGAAAGTGCGGGGTCCCGCTTTTCCTCCAGGAGGCTGGCTCCTGACATGAGGAAGCCGGGAATACAGAAGCCGCATTGCACCGCCCCCGTCTCGATGAAAGTCTGCTGCAGCGGGTGGAGCGTCATCTTTCCTTCAACCACCGGCCACGCCTGCGGCCAGCGCGCCAGCCCTTCGATGGTCCAGATCTCGGCGCCGTGGGCGCGCGCCGCCGGCACCAGGCAGGCCATCACAGCCATCCCGTCCAAATAGACGGTGCAGGCGCCACACTCCCCCTCGGCACATCCTTCCTTGGTCCCGGTCAGCCTGAACTCTTCGCGCAGCCAGTCAAGCAGCGTCTTATTCACCGCATTTGCGGCGGCGCAGGCGCGACCGTTGACCGTCGTCTCGACGACGGTCTGCTGATCGACGACGCTGAGCGAATAGCGTTCGCCGGTTGGGAAGCGTCCCTCCGTATCTCCCCACAGCATAACCGGCTCGTCTACCCATCCAGATCGCTCCTCACCATCCCGGAGGGTACGCAGCGCGCGGCGCGCCATCACCTGCACCATCTCGTTGCGATAGCGTGCGCTGCCGCGCAAATCGTCGATGGGGGTCGCCGCCGCCGCGGTAAGCCGCGCCGCCTCTTCGATCGTCTCTTCGTCGAGCTTGTTGCCGGCGAGCGCCGCGTGGGCGGCAGTGGCGGAGATGATCGTCGGCGCCACACTCCCCAGCGCCAGGCGCGCTTCGCGTACGCGCGCCTCAGGCACGACGTGATCCTCAAAGTCGAGGATGGCGGTCAGGTGGACGACGGAAATCGCCTGCGCCCGGCGCAGGCCCAGCTTCACGAACAGCCCTCGCGCGGAGGGCGGCAGCGGCGCAAAGGCGAGGTCGACGACCATCTCGTCCCGTCGCATTATCGTCTGGCGCACCCCTGTATAAAAGTCGTGCAGGCGCACGCGCCGCCGCCCCTCGGTTGAGGCCAGTTCGACCACGGCGTCCAGCGCCCACAGCGGTGAGATGGTATCGTTGGCCGGGCTGGCGGTGACGACGTTGCCGACAACCGTCGCCCGGTTGCGCAGCTGCGGCGAGCCGACTTCCCAGGAGGCCTGGGCCAGCGGCAGCGCCTTTTCCACGACCAGCGGCGAGGCGACGACCTGGTTGTGGGTGACCAGCGGCCCCAGGTGAATCATCCCCTCGTCGTCCTCCCAGATCTCGTCCAGCCCCGGGATGCGGGTGATGTCGATCAGGATTTCCACATCCGGCCGCACACGCCGCTCTAGTTCGAGAATGAGGTCGGTCCCGCCGGCAATGATACGCGCCCGCGCGCCATGTTCAGCCAGCAGCGCCAGCGTCTCGTCCAGGGTGGCCGGGATTTCGTACGCTGTGACTCTCTGTCCCGCTCGCTGTAGTTCGTGCATGTTGGTCCTCTAGACAGCTCCTGTCATCGTTGGCTACATGCTCCACGCACGCTTAGTGTACCCAATCCGCCCACCTGGGCAATTCATCTACAGTCACTGCGAGACGTGCGCCTACTCCCCCTCTTTTTTCTTCTGCGGTGCCAGCCACAGCCCGACTTTGGTCGGCTGCACCGTCTCCCCGACGACGCTCACCAGATCATCACTCAACTCCTGCAGATCGACTTCATCGCGGGCAGTGGCGGCGAAGCGAGCCAGTGATTGGGCAGCATCGTAGCGCCGACGGTAAAAGCGGCGGTCGATCCACCCTTGCAGGCGGCGTCGCAGCGGATGGAACAGCGCGGCTATTGCCAGCGTCGAAAGCACAAGCGCCAGGGAAGAGCCCGTACCGACAAATGGCCTGAGCACCCCCTGCAAGAGGACAACGCTGCCGTAGTAGACCAGCGCCAAGGCGGCGGAGAGCGACACGTACAACAACGTACGGCTGATAATGCGGTCGATATCCCACAACCGATAACGGACGATGGCCAGCCCCATCGTCAGGGGAAAGAGCATGACGGCGAAAATAAACAGCAGCTCCAACAGCTCGACTCCGGTCACACTCCCCAGAGCGGTGATGAATATCAGCGCGACCGCGAGGACAAACCACTTTAACTGCTGCCTCTCAATCCCGCGTGACCGGCGAAAGCGTACGAAGAGCGATAGGGTTGCCGTCGTGTAGACGAAAAGACCGCTCACCATCGCTACCCGTAAAGCGCCGCCGCTAAACAGGCGCAACCATTCAAGGCCAAAGGGATTCGTAATAGTGGGAAAAGTACCGCGTAACGGACCCGGAGCAAAGGCCAGTTGCAGCGTGCCGATGAGTACAAGAAAGAGGCCGGTCCAGACGACGCAGCGCCAACGGGGGCTCGGCAGATTGCCGTCGGGAAAGAGGAAGAGAATGAAGGCGAGTGTCGTTGCCGCCGGAAACCAGATCCAGTAGACTATCCAGCCGACGATTACACCACCTGGCAGAGAGCCGGGAGCGGCAAGCAAGGCGCGAATGGCGTACTCGGTGGCGAGGGCCTGGACGACGCTGAGGAGGCCCGTTAACAGGAAGAGCCAGGCCAGCCTGTGCGCGGGGCGCTGACGCAGCACGAAAAGGCTTACCGTTACAAACATCATCCCAAAAGTCGCCTCTGCCCCGCGAAAGCCCCACACCTCGAATCCCGGCGCCTCACCGGTGGCGACGAAAAGAAAGGTGGCAATGGAGAGCATAGCGGCGAACAGCCAGACGAGTAGTGCCAATAACTGTCGCCGAGAAGCGCCCAGGGAGATCATGGTTCTATCCTCCACCGCATCGGATCTCTCGATCGACGACGCGGAGCTCTTACCTACCACTATATCACGCTCCCGTCCACTTTTCGTTACGAAGCCGTGAAGCAGGCGGTGCCGTCGAAAGTTGACGCCTGTTCTGATGGAGAGCCACCTGAGCGCCGCCGGCGATGAAAGCATTCGATTGGTGGACGAATCGCCGTTTTCCGGTATCCTTTAGCGGTGATATGAGCTGTCAGGCCCACTGCAGTCGAGTCGGGTAGAGGAGGCGCCAGAATGCGAGTCGAGTTACGCGAGATCCGCAAGTACTTTGGCCCTGTAAAAGCCAACGACGGGATCACGCTGGATCTCGAGGGGGGCAAGATCTACGGTCTACTGGGGGAGAACGGAGCCGGCAAGAGTACGCTGATGAAGATTCTCTCCGGCTACCAGCCGCCGGACAGCGGTCAGATCGTACTCGACGGTGAACCGCAACGATTCGAATCGCCCGCCGCTGCTCTAAAGGCCGGCGTCGGTATGCTCTACCAGGATCCACACGACTTCCCTCCCTTTCGCGTCATCGACAACTATCTACTCGGCAAGGAACGGCGCTTCGTGCTGGGCTATCGCCAGGCAGAGCGGGAGCTGCGCGCGCTGGCTGAGCGCTATAACTTCGAGGTCGAGCCCGACTCCTATATCGACACGCTGTCGATGGGCGAACGACAGCAGCTGGAACTGATCCGCCTGCTGGCTGGCGGCGCCGAAGTGCTGATTCTGGACGAGCCGACCACCGGGATCAGCGCCGAGCAGAAAGAGATCCTGTTCGACTCGATGCGCACGTTGGCCCACGGCGAAGGAAAGACGCTGATCCTGGTCTCGCACAAGCTGGAGGAGGTACAGGAGCTGTGTGACCACGCGTACGTCCTGCGCCGCGGTAAATTGGTCGGGGAGACGGAGATACCGGTCCCCAACCGCCGGCTGGTTCAGATGATGTTCGGCCGGCTACCGGAGCGGACAGCGCGGCCGACCTTTCCCCTGGGCGAGCCGGTACTCGAAGTCGAGGATCTGGACGTTTACACCTAACGACTCGCCCTGGAGGGTGTTAACCTCACTGTTCGCTCGGGCGAGATCGTAGGGCTGGCCGGGCTGGAGGGCAGCGGTCAGCGCTTGTTACTGGAAGCATCCGCGGGCCTGCAGCAACCGAGCGAAGGTCGCATCTTGCTCGGCGGCAAAGATATCTCCGGGTGGGGGTACCACCGGCTCCAGAATGCCGGCGTCGCCTATATGGCTGCCGGACGGCTGGAGGAGGGACTGGTCGCGGGGCTGACGTTGACCGAACATATGGTGCTGGCGCAGCCTGAACAGACCTTTTTCGTGAACTGGGAAGAGATGCAACTCAAAACGGCGCGACGTATCGACCACTACCAGGTGGTGGGCCGCCCCAACTCGACTGCCGACGAGCTTTCGGGCGGCAACCAGCAACGCCTGCTCTTTGCCCTGCTCAATCGACAGCTCCGGCTACTCCTGCTGGAACATCCCACCCGCGGCCTCGACATTCGCTCCGCCAACTGGATCTGGGAGCAACTCTACGAACGGCGCAAGGAGGGCACAGCCGTGGTCTTTATTTCCGCCGATCTAGACGAAGTGGTCGAGCGTAGCGACCGCATCGCCGTCTTCTTCGGCGGGCGGCTCTTGCAGATCGTTTCTGCCGAGGAGACGACGGTCGAGGAGCTGGGCCACCTGATCGGGGGTGAGCTATGAGCGAGCGCCGTCTCCTGAACTGGCTGTGGCCCGCCGTCCCTGTCGTCGGCGCACTCCTCTTTACCGCCGTTTTACTCATTCTCTTCGGCGCCAGCCCCATCGTAGCAGCGCAGGCAATGATCCAGGGCGCCTTCGGCACGCAGTCGAGCACGCTCAACGTCTTTGCCTTCTGGCTCCCGCTCCTACTCAGCTCGATCGGTCTGCTGCTGACCTTCCGCGCCGGCCTGTGGAACATTGGCATCGAAGGGCAGATCATTCTCGGCGCGATCGGCGCAAGCTGGATCGCGCTCACCGTTGAGCTCCCGGCGCCGCTGCAGATCGCACTCCAGATTATCGTCGCCATGGCTGCCGGCGCCGTCTGGGCCGCCCTCTCCGCCTATCTCAAGACGCGCGGCGGCGTACATGAGATCTTCAGTGGGCTCGCGCTCAACAACCTGGCGATCATCCTCACCAACTATCTAATCTCCGGCCCCTGGCAGCCGCCAGAGGGAGGATCATTTCGGGGTACCCAGCCGTTCGAGCCCTTTGCGCTGCTGCCCCGCTTCGCCGAGTCGCGCTTCAGCCCTCCGTCGCTGTTGATGGCGGTCGTGGCGGCAGCGCTGGTCTTCGTCCTCCTCCGTGGCACCTCCTGGGGGCTGAAGCTGAAGGCGCTGGGCAAGAATGCCTACTCCGCCTTCCTGTTGGGCGTTGCGAGCGAGCGAGAGATGGTGCGCGCCATGATGCTCTGTGGCGCCCTCGCCGGCCTCGGCGGCGCGGTGCGCGTCCTGAGCTGGTTCGACAGCCTCCGCCAGAGCATCTCCGGCGGCATCGGCTTCCTGGCGCTGCTGGTGGTCATGCTCGCCGCGTACCGCTTCTTCTGGGTACCCCTGATCGCCCTCTTTTTCTCCATCGTTCTCAGCGGCAGCATCACGCTCCAGCTAAGGACACAGCTCCACTCGTCGCTCGGCGGCATTCTCACCGGCGTTATGGTTCTCTTTGTTCTCCTTTTTGGCGACCCCGAAAAACTGGGACTGAGAGCACGAAAAGGGAGGACCGAGGAAGTGGAAGTGGAGGAGGAAGATGAAGATGAATACCAACCCCCCGAAGAGGCAGCGACCATCGAGCCTGTCGGGGGCAATGTTCCGGGAGGCCCCGGATGACCGACGTAGAACTGGTTCGCATCCTCGCCTCGATCGTTCTCCAGGCGGCGCCGCTGATCATCGCCGTCTGCGGCGAAATTATCACCGAGCGAGGCGGCGTCGTCAATCTCGGCCTGGACGGCACGATGTTGATGTCCGCCATGACCGGCTTCGTCATCGCCCTGCAGACAGACAACGTCTGGCTCGGCTTTCTGGCGGCAGCCGGGGTCGGCGCAATCTTTGCCTTTATCGTCGCCTTCGGCAGCATCCGCCTGCGGCAGAGCCAGGTCGCCATCGGCTTCGTGCTCACTCTGTTGGGGGATGACCTGAGCGCCTTCCTGGGCCAGAACTACACGCGCCAGCCGGGCCCTTACCTTACCCGTACGGGTATTCCGGTTCTGGAAGAGATACCTCTACTCGGTCCTATTCTGTTCGATCAGGATCTGGTCGTCTACTTTGCGCTGCTGCTGATCGCCTTTACCTGGTGGTTCCTAAATCATACCCAGCCGGGTCTCCAGCTCCGCAGCGCCGGGGAGCGTCCGGAGGCTGCCTTTGCGCGCGGCGTCGACGTCAACCGCATCCGCTACCTCTACACGGTGCTCGGAGGCAGCCTGGTGGGCATTGCCGGCGCCGCCTACTCACTCGACGTCAAGATCGGCTGGTCCGATGGTCACGTGCGGGGCTTCGGCTGGATCGCGCTGGCGATCGTCATCTTCGGCGGCTGGTCGCCGGTTCGTGGGGCGCTGGGCGCCCTACTCTTTGGAGCCACGAAGGTGCTGGCCTCGCTGATGCAGCGCCAGTTTCCTGAAGTACCGGCAGTCGCCTTTAACTCGCTACCCTGGTTCCTGATGATCTTCGTGCTGCTCATTTCCAGTAGTACACTTACCGAGCGGCTGGTGACGGTCGCTCCGCGCCCGCTGAAGCGCCCACTGGGTCGCCTGCTGCGCGTGGCGCCGCCGCTGGCGCTAGGCACCCGCTTCGAGGAGACGTAGGATGTAGACCGGCTTTTGATCGCCGACAGTGAAGCCCACATTGACGAGGAGGTGATTCACAGGGCACTTTTACAGCCAACATTGCACGACTGGTGACCGGCTGCCGGTCGCCGCGCGACGAGACTGATCGTCGCCGCACAGTTACCTGCTTATAGATTCTAAAGGAGAAAGGAGAGAACAAACGACAATGAGAAACTACCGCTTGCTCATTTTACTGCTGGTGCTCGCGCTGGCGTTCGTCGCCTGTAACGGTGATGACACGGAGATCGAAGGTATCGACGTCGACGAAGATGTGGAAGTCGACGAAGATGCGGCGGATGTCGTCGACGAAGATGTCACCGACGCCGAACTCGACGAAGAGGTAGACGTCGCCGACGACGAAGATGCGGCGACCGAGGATGAAGCGTTCGTCTTCGGTATGATCCTGGTCGGGCCGCAGAACGATCGCGGCTGGAGCCAGGCCCACTTCGAAGGCGGCGAGTACGTCGAGGAGAATATGCCCGGCGCCGAAATGATCGTCTTCGAATCGCTCAATTCGGCCGACAAGCCGGAAGCGACGTTAGAAGGTGTGGTCGACGATATGATATCTCAGGGCGCGCAGCTGATCTTCACGACCTCTGACGAGTTCGAGGAAGACACGCTCGGCGCCGCCGAGAACCACCCGGACGTCACCTTCATCAACATCTCCGGCGACGATGCGTGGGAGGAAGGGCGTGACTTCCAGGCACCGCCGAATCTGGGCAACATGATGGGTCGAATGGAAGATATGAAGGCCATCGCCGGCTGCGCCGCCGCTCTGGCGACCGAGACTGGGCAGATCGGCTATCTGGGCCCGCTGATCAACTTTGAGACGCGCCGCCTAGTAGCCTCCAGCTACCTCGGCGCCCGCTACTGCTGGGAAGAGATCCGCGGCGAGGATCCGGCCGACCTGGAGTTCGACGTAACCTGGATCGGCTTCTGGTTCAACATCCCGGGCGTCACCCTTGACCCCACCGAAGAGACCAACCTCTTCTTCGATACCGGCGCCGACGTCGTCATCAGCGGCATCGACACGACAGAGGCGATCGACGTCGCCGGCCAGCGCGCTCGCCAGGGCGAGCAGGTCTGGGCTGTACCTTATGACTTCGAGGGCGCCTGCGAGAGCGCGCCCGAAATCTGCCTCGGCGTCCCCTACTTCAACTGGGGCCCCTCCTACCTGGAGACCGCCAGCGAAGTCGCCGCCGGCACCTGGGAACAGGAATGGGAGTGGCTGGATCCATACTGGCCTGACCTGACCGATAATACGCAGACTCACGTCGGCTGGATCATGGGGCCGGGCCTGACCGACGAGTGGGAAGGCACGCTGGAACAGTTCATCGAAGGGCTGGCCTCTGACGAAATCGTTGTCTGGGAAGGCCCCATTGTGCTCCAGAGCGGAGAAGTCTACGTGCCCGAAGGCGAAGCCGCGAGCCCACAGGAGATCTGGTACCTGCCGGAGCTGGTTGAAGGGGTAGAAGGCGCAAGCGAGTAAACAACGCTAAAACGTAGAGTTGAACCGGGCGGGCCCGGCCTCACGCCGGCCCGCCCTCTTTCTACACCCCTCTATCCCGGCGGCAGCGTCTAGAAGGAGAAGACCCAGCATGCCCATTGCAGCCGTGAACCCCGCCAGCGGAAAGACGATTCGTACCTATGAGGAGATGTTACCCGGCGAGGTAGCGGAGATCAGCGCCAACGTCGCCGCAGCCTACCCGGCGTGGCGGGAGCGGTCTTTTGCCGAGCGGGCAGAGGTAATGCGGCGCGCCGCATCTATCCTGCGTGAGCGCGCGGAGGAGTACGGGCGGCTGATGGCCGAAGAGATGGGCAAGCCGGTGCGTGATGGACAGGCGGAAGCGGAAAAGTGTGCCTGGGTCTGCGACTACTACGCCGACAACGCAGAGAGATTCCTGCGGCGAAAGCAGGTTGACACCGACGCGAGCAAGAGCTTCGTCACCTACCAGCCGCTCGGCGTGGTCCTGGCGGTCATGCCATGGAACTTCCCCTTCTGGCAGGTCTTCCGCTTTGCGGCGCCGAATCTGATGGCGGGCAACGTGGGCTTGCTCAAGCATGCCTCGAACGTCCCCGGCTGCGCGCTGGCGATCGAAGATATTTTCCGCCAGGCCGGCTTCCCCGATAACGTCTTTCGGACCCTGCTGGTGGGTAGCCGGCAGGTCGACGCGATCATCAAAAATCCGCTTGTGCGCGCTGTCACCCTGACAGGCAGCACGCCAGCCGGGCGCGCCGTCGCCGCCAAGGCGGGAGAGCAGCTTAAGAAGACGGTGCTGGAACTTGGCGGCAGTGATCCCTACATTATCCTTGACGACGCCGACCTGGCGCTGGCCGTCGACGTCTGCGTCTCCAGCCGTCTGATTAACTCCGGGCAGAGCTGTATCGCCGCGAAGCGCTTTATCGTCACCGATAAGAATCGCGACGACTTTGAAAAGCGATACGTGGAAAAGATGCGCTCCTTCAAGATGGGCGACCCGCTGGATCCGGAGACCCAGGTCGGCCCGCAGGCGCGGATCGACCTGCGCGACGAGCTGCACCACCAGGTGGAGCAGAGCATCGCCCAGGGCGCGCGCCTGCTGCTCGGCGGCGAGATCCCCGACCGCCCCGGCGCTTACTACCCGCCGACCGTCCTCGCCGACGTCGCCCCCGGCATGCCCGCCTACGACGAGGAGATGTTTGGCCCTGTCGCAGCGATTATTCCCGTTTCCTCCGAGGCGGAGGCAGTACGCGTCGCCAACGACTCCCCCTTTGGCCTTGGCGCCGCCGTCTTCACCGAGGATCTAGAAAAGGGGGAGCAGATCGCCGCCGAAGCGCTGGAGGCGGGCTGCTGCTTCGTCAACAGCTTCGTCAAATCAGATCCGCGGTTGCCCTTTGGCGGCATCAAGGAGAGCGGCTATGGGCGGGAGCTGGGCGAAGTCGGCATCAAGGAGTTTGTCAATATCAAGACGGTGTGGATCCGCTGACCGCGCGCCCGCCGCCTCTAAAAACTGGCGCGGCGACGGAGCCGCGCTATCATCAGAGCTAACGTCGCACCCACTATCGCCCGCTCTTGACAGGCAGGAGGAACGATGACTGACCACAATAGTCACGTGGAAAAGGAGCCTGATGCGAGGCTCGAAGAGATGCTCAGCACCGGCGAGCTAGACGAAGATATTCAGAAAAGCCAGACGGCGGCAGCGCAGGTCAAGAAACCCGAGCTGCTGGACACCTATACCGTACAGTCCGGCGACAGCCTGAGCAGCATTGCCCAGCACTACTACGGCACCGCCACCCGCGATAAGTGGATGGCGATTTACACGGCCAACAAGGATGTGATCGGCGATGATCCCGCGCAGATCCGGCCTGGACAGAAACTAGAAATCCCGCAGATCGATACCTGAGCCGCCATATGGAATGGGCCCTGGTCCTGGGAATCGTCGGCGTGATCAGCCTTGTCGCCAGCTTTGTCGCCCGCTGGGACCAGTTCATGGATGCCGGCTGGGAAGACGTTGGCATCTTTTTGTTGGGCGTCGTGGGCCTCGCCATTGGCGTTCTGCTCGTGGCCCGCTACTTTCTTGAATATGGAGAAAGTACGGCCTTCTCCGCCGCCCTCAGCCTGGTGGGCGGCCTGCTGCTGGCCATTCTGGGCATCGAGCTGATCATCATCAGCGCTAATTGGGAGCTGTGATGGGCAGACGCCCGACCATCAGGCTAGAACACGAATATATTCATACCAACGGCGTCGTCCTGCACACGGTGCAGGCCGGACCAGTAGACGGACCGCCGGTTATTCTTCTCCACGGATTCCCTGAATTCTGGTATGGCTGGAACAAGCAGATCCCGTTTCTGGCAAATGCCGGCTACCGCGTCTGGGCGCCTGATCAGCGCGGCTACAACCTCAGCGAAAAGCCTCCCGGCGTCGCCGCCTACGACCGCGAGCAGACGGCGGCCGATATCGTGGGCCTTATTGATGCCGGCGGCTGGTCTCGGGCCGCGATCGTCGGCCACGACTGGGGCGCGCTCGCTGCGTGGCGGGTGGCAATCGACTATCCGGAACGTGTGAAGAAGCTGATCATCCTCAACGGCCCCCACCCCTCCGCCATGCGCCGGCTGTTGCAAGAAAGCTGGGTCCAGAGGCTACGCAGTACCTACGCCGCCTTTTTTCAGATCCCATGGCTGCCCGAGCAGCTTCTCGGCGCCGCCGGCGGGTGGCTCCTGGCACGCGTGATGCGGCAGTCCAGCCGGCCGGGCACTTTTTCTGCGGACGAATTGGCCCGTTACCGCCAGAGCTGGGATCGCCCGGGCGCCCTCGAGGCAATGCTCAACTGGTATCGCGCTGCGCGGATACGGTCACTTTCCAACAGCCGCCAGAGCCAGCGCGTCGTGCCTTCCACCCTTATTCTGTGGGGCCGACAGGACCATTTCCTGAGCGAGCAGCTCGGGCCCGCCAGCAAGCGCTACTGTGACGACGGGCGGCTGATCTTCGTCGCCAATGCCACTCACTGGCTGCAGCATGAGGAGCCGGCGCTGGTCAACAGCATGGTCGCTGATTTCCTGACTGATTAGCTGTCCCTGCGTTTCGTGCTACAATTCCTGGCAGGGGGCGGCAACGATTTGAAGAAAGCTATCCCAACACCCACGAGGTAAAAAATGACCGACGACTTTATCTTCGAGGGGTCTCTGGAGGAAGTAGACCCGCGCCTACACAAACTACTGCAGCGCGAAGGGCAACGCCAGCTGGAGACGATCATCCTCATTCCATCCGAGAGCGCAGCGCCGGACGCCGTTCGCGACGCGATGGCCAGCGAATTCGGCAATATCTACGCCGAGGGCTATCCGCGAGAAGAGAGCCGCCAGATGAGCGAGGAGGAGATCCTCGACGTCGAGCACGAGTTGGCGTACTACCGGCGCTATAGCGATCCCCGCTACTACAAAGGGGTCGAATATGCCGACGTGCTGGAGGCGCTGGCGCGCCGGCGGGCGGCGGAGTTGTTCGCCGCCAACGACGTGGACGCAGACGACCTTTATGTGAACGTCCAGCCGCTGAGCGGCGCCCCGGCGAACAACGCCGTCTACAGCGCCTTGCTCGAGCCGGGCGACACCATCATGGGCCTCGACCTCAACTACGGCGGCCACCTCACCCATGGCAGCCCCGTCAACCGCTCCGGGCAGCTCTACAACGCCGTCCCCTACTTCTTGGACGAAGAGACCGAAGAGCTGGACTACGAAGCAATCGAAGCGCGGGCGCTGGACGCACAGCCCCAGCTTGTGGTCGCCGGCTACTCCGCCTATCCCTGCCAGATCAACTGGCGCCGCTTCCGCGCAATTGCCGATCGCGTCGGCGCCACCCTGCTCGCCGACATCTCGCACATTTCCGGCCTCGTCGCCGCCGGCGTTCACCCCAGCCCCATCGGCGTCGCCGACGTCGTGACGACGACCACCCACAAGAGCCTGTGTGGGCCGCGCGGGGCAATGATCCTGACCCACCGCCGCGATCTCGTGCGCCGGCTTGACCGCGCCGTTTTTCCCGGCGAGCAGGGTGGCCCTCACCTGAACACCATCGCTGCCATGGCCGTGGCCTTCAAGCTGGCGCAGACAGAGCAGTTCCGCGCACTCCAGCAGTGCGTTGTCGATAACGCTGGGCGGCTGGCACAGCGCCTGCAGGAACGCGAGCTGCGCCTCGTCAGCGGCGGCTCCGAGAACCATCTGCTGCTCGTCGACGTGCGCAGCAGCATCGTCCACGAGGGGGTGCCGCTCACCGGCGACATGGCGGCCCGCATCCTCGACGTGGCAGGCATCGTCACCAACCGCAACACCATTCCCGGCGACGTCAGCGCCTTTTCTGCCTCCGGCGTGCGCATGGGCACGGTCTGGATCAGCCAGCTTGGCTTCGGCGCCCAGGACGTGGATCGCCTCGGCGAGGCGATCGCCACTGTCCTCCACGGCTGCCGCCCCTTCTACTACGTCGGGCTGGGCGGTAAGAAGCGGCTGCGGAGCAAGGTCAAGTATCAGGCGCTGGAGGAAGCGCGGGCCATTGTGCGCGAGCTAACCGGCACCGGTCAGCCGGAGGCGACCGGCGAAGCAGTCTCCATTCGGGGCGAGAGCGCCGTCGACTTTCTCAACTACGCCCTGACGAGCGATGTTCCCGCTCTGGAAGTAGGCGTTATCCAGCCGACGCACCTCTTTGGCGGAGGCGATCCCGACGACGCCAGCGCTTTTGATGCCCGGGCGAGCCTGCGCCGCGACGGCGAATCGAGCTTCACCCTGCGCTTTAGCGACGTCGAGGCGGCACGTAGAGCAGCTGGCTGGCTGCGTGACCTCTCCGACGGCTACGTGCAGTTCGACGACCTCTATGCCAAGCTGCCGGGTCCGGTCGTCGTCGTGCCTGCAGAGGGGGGCGACCTGCCGCCCGCCCCGGTAGAGAATGCCGCTGCCTTTGCCGACGCGAAGCCCTACTTTGTGGGGCAGGAGCAGCGTCCGCCAGCCGGCGACCCGCTGCCGCTCTTTGAGTGGCCTGACGAGGAAGAGGACGAGGGCGAGCTGCGGCGCACCACTCTCTACGATACACACGTCGAAATGGGCGCGCGCATCGTGCCTTTTGGCGGCTGGGAGATGCCGGTCTGGTACACCTCGGTGAGCGAAGAGCACAGCGCCGTGCGCGAGAGCGCCGGGCTTTTCGACGTCAGCCACATGGGTGTGCTGGAGGCCAGCGGCCCTCACGCCGCCCGTTTTCTAAATCTGGTCACCACGAACGACGTTGATACCCTCGACGTGGGCCAGTCCCACTACACCTACCTGCTCAAGCCGGACGGAAGCGTGATCGACGATCTTCTCGTCTACCGTCGTGGCCCGGAGAGGTTCATGCTGGTGGTCAACGCCGCCAACAACGACAGGGATTGGGCCTGGCTCACCGCGGTCAACGAAGGGCGCGTCCGCATCGACCACGAGCGCCCGTGGGTGCGTATCCAGCACCCGGCGACGTTACGCGACCTCCGCGATCCGCAGTGGGGCGATGAGCGCCGGGTCGATCTCGCCCTCCAGGGGCCGCGGGCGACTGACGTGCTGCTGGCGCTGGGCGTAGAGGACGAGCTGGCGCGCCAGATCCGCGCTCTGCCCTGGGCCGGTCTGGTCGAGGGGCGGGTCGGCGATTTCGACCTCATCGTGTCACGCACCGGCTACACCGGCGAACGTGTGGCCTACGAGCTCTTCGTGCACCCCGACGAAGCGCCCGCGCTGTGGCGGGCGCTGCTGGAGGCGGGCGAGCCCTATGGACTGAAGCCCGCGGGCCTCGCCGCCCGCGACAGCACGCGTACCGAAGCGGGACTACCGCTGTATGGCCACGAGCTGGGCGGCCCTTTGGACCTCCATCCAGGCGAGGCCGGCTTTGCCAGCTACGTCAAGCTCTGGCAGCCGTTCTTCGTCGGTCGCGACGCCTACATCGCCCGCGAGAGAGCGCGCGAGCAGGTGGTTGTCCGCTTCCGCATGAACGAGAAAGGGGTGCGCCGGCCGGAGCTGGGCGACCCGGTACTGGACCGCCGCGGTCGCGTCGTCGGCACCGTCACCAGCTGCGCCATCGACAGCGAGGGCTACCTGCTGGGCCAGGCAGTGGTGCCGCTGGCCTTCGCCGAGCCGGAGACGCTGCTCTCCATCTACCAGCTCGGCGGCGGCAAGCGATCGTTACGGGTGCCGGCAAATGTACAGCCGGGGGCGCGGATGCCAGTACCCGACAGCGCCACCGTTCTCAGCCGCTTTCCCTCGCGGAAGAAGAGCTGACGGTGTTCGCTAGCGCCCGATGCCGAGCAATGCAAGGGGCAGGCCTTGTGCTCCCCTCGCCGGATATGCCCGCCTGACCTGTCATGATCCCGCTGAAAGACGTCATCGAGACGCGGCGCACGCCGGTTGTGACGATCATCTTTCTGATCGCCAACGTCCTCATCTTTCTCTGGGAGCTTTACCTCGACAGCCTTGGGCTCTTAAATGACTTCATTCTTGCGTGGGGTGTGATCCCCCGCCAGTTGTTAGCCGATCCCGGCACCGAGTGGTTCACCCTTTTCAGCGCCATGTTCATGCACGGCGGCTGGGCGCACCTGCTGGGGAACATGCTCTACCTGTGGATCTTCGGCGACAACGTAGAAGATCGTCTGGGGCACGTTCGCTTTGCCATCTTCTATCTCCTATCGGGGCTGCTGGCGACCGCCGCTCAGGTAGCGGTCAATCCCGGCGCCGCCATTCCGAACATCGGCGCCAGCGGCGCTATCGCCGGCGTGCTCGGCGGCTACCTGCTGCTCTATCCGCGCACCCAGATCGTGACGCTCGTCTTTCGCTTTATCGCTCGCGTGCCGGCGATCATCGTGCTTGGCTTCTGGTTCGTCTACCAGTTCTTCTTCGGCATCGCCAGCCTGAGCAACATGGATATGCAGGTCGGCGGCGTCGCCTTTTTTGCTCACGTGGGGGGTTTCCTCGCGGGTATGCTCCTGATCATCCCTTTTCAGGCGGGGCTGGACGGCGGCGCGGCGCGTGCAGCGGGCCGCTCTCGTCAGGAAGAGCCAGACGAGTGGAATTTTTAACATCTACGGTTTATAATTGTTGTTCTTAGTGCAAGGTGGTGATCTCGCCCATCCTGTTCCAGGCTACGTGTGCCCTGTCTCAGGCTATCACCCACACCGTTTCCGGATCAACCGCCTGTTGGAGGAGGTACTGTGCGTCGAGAAGTATTAACCTGGTCTGACGTAGACAAGTTAATTGACTACCTGGTGCCCCAGATCCGGGGCCGCTTCGATTCGATGGTCGTCATTACACGTGGCGGGCTGGTGCCCGCCGGTCTTCTGGCAGAAGCCCTCAACATCACCTACATTCTGACCGCCTCGGTTCGTTTTCCGGCCGATTTTCCGAGTGAATTCAGCGAGACAGAGCGGATCAACCCGGCCCATCGCTTCGCCATTCCCGAGTTCATCGAGTTTCCCGCCGACGAACTGCTGGAGGGGCGGCGTGTGCTGGTAGTCGACGACGTGTGGACCCGCGGTCGCAACATCGTGACGGTCGGTAAGCGCGTGGACGCCGCAGGCGGCATTCCCGAAACCTGCGTCCTACACTACAAACCTGCCTCTTCCCTCTATCCCGGTCACTCGCCTACCTATTACGCCGCCGTTACCGACGCCTATATTATCTATCCCTGGGAGCTCGACCGCGGTCCGGCGACGCAGAGTCCGTGGAACTGATGCGCGTGACCGACATGGTGCGAGCGAACTAATTGATCTCTTATGGCATCCTGTAGCTCAATCGCTATAATACAGAATCGAAGTGTGTCTATGAGACCGGTGGCGACTGGGTCCCTGGCGGCGAGGGCCGTCGAACCGGGTCAGGTCCGGGAGGAAGCAGCCCTAAGGCGTCTTCCTCGGGCGCCCAGGATCACCTGGTGGCCATCGGTCTCGTGGACACACTTTTTTGTTTGTTTAGGCCCGTCGCCGTCGTCTGGTCGCCACACCTGCCCCATCTGTCTGAGCGCTTTATGACTACGAATGCCCTTTCACAGCCGCTGCGCGTGGTGCTGCTGCTGTTCAGCCTTCTCCTCTGCCTGAGTATCGCCGCCGCTGGCTACCTGGCCCTCGCCCAGGCCCCCTATACCCTCTATGTAGATGGTGAGATGGTGCAGGTGAGCGGCAGCTACGAGAGCGTCGAAGCGGTGCTGGCGGCCGCCGCCGTCGAGTTGCACCCGGAAGACCGGGTGTCCCCGCCCCTTTCTGCGACTCCCTCGGCTGAGAAGGCGATCCAGGTGGCGCGTGCGCGGCGCGTCACCCTGCGCACGGAGGAAGGCGCGCAGACACTGTGGACCCACCAGCCCACGCTCGGCGCGCTCTTTGCCGAGGAGCAGATCAGCGCCGGTCCGGCCGACCAGATCTATGCCGACGG
>JAWVYW010000044.1:0-26112 GCA_033722535.1 Promineifilaceae bacterium (SeqCode) | reverse complement strand
CGTGGTCGGCGGAGTGGCACTGCTCGTGTGGCAGCGCCAGTGGAAAGGGCTGGTGCTGGCCGCCGTCGCGTTGGTACTGTCGCTGCTTCCTCTGGTCGTCATCTGGAACGCGATGTTTGGCGCTCCCCTCGTCGTACCCTATGAAGCAACCGAAGGGGAATCCTTTCTCCGCTTTCTGCAGGCGCCGCGGCGCAGCTGGTGGGTGTTGCGCGACCTGTTCCGCCACTCCCCGTTGCTGCTTCTCAGCGTCGCCGGCTTTTTCTTTCTGTGGCGCCTGAACCGTCTCTGGACGCTGCTGGCGGGGAGCCTGATCCTAGCACAGGCCGCCGTCAACGGCGCCGTGCTCGATTGGTGGGCGGGCGACACGTATGGCATGCGGCGCATGACGGAACTCTTTCCCTTTTACGTCCTTTTGACTGCAGCCGCTCTAGGCTATATGCCTCGCTCCCCGTTCGCTCCTCGCTTTCGCCTGCGCCGGTACGTCCCGCTCGCTTTCCGGCTCGCCCTGGTGCTACTGCTCGCCTACTCCTTCTGTTACATGGTCGTCTTTTTCAACTTTCATTGGACGAATCCGGACCAGCTCTTCATCACTTCTCCGGAGGGAATGTTCCGTCATGTGCTGAATCAGGCCCATCGTTGGGAAGTCACCATCGGCGTCTGGCGGAGCCACCTTGGCCCGTGGGCGTGGTCCAGGCCCGGCCCATAGTCAACGGGGCAGACCAGCTAGCGCCCATTCGCCTTCTCCACCCCTCGCCGCGCTCCTCACCACCGCCACCCAACTCGCTCTTGCCGCAGGGCCGGAGGAACGTTACTTTAGTGGGGAGCGATGCACTCGATCAGGGAAGGTGGGTTATGCAGGAACCGGAAGTGGCCGATACCGGAGAAAACCAGGAGCCAGATCTGGAACGCCTCTGGCAATTTGCGGGGCAGGGACTGCGAAGTAGCGATTTTACCTCGGCGATGATCCATTTTTATCGTGGCGAGATGTCGCGCTCGAACACGTGGCGGAGCCGGCTCGACATGACGACCAATTGGGCCGTGATTACCACGGGAGCCGCCCTCACCTTCGCCTTCGGCGCGCCGGAAAATACCCATCTCATTGTGCTGGTAGATACTCTCCTCGTGCTGCTCTTTCTCTTTATCGAAGCACGCCGCTACCGCTACTATGAACTGTGGGCGTACCGGGTGCGCCTGATGGAAACCAACTTCTTCGCCGGCCTCCTCGCCCCACCCTTTGTCCCCACAAGTGGCTGGGCGGAGAAGGTTGCGGCCAGCCTCCTACGCCCGAGCTTCCCGGTCAGCCTGGGAGAAGCCTTCGGCCGCCGCTACCGTCGTAACTATGCCTTCATCTTCCTCATCTTAGCCTCCGCCTGGATTCTGAAGGTGTGGATCCACCCGACGCCCGCACGCACGCTCGACCAGTTTCTGGGCCATGCTCAGACAGGCCCCATTCCTGGGTGGCTGGTAATCACCATCGGCATTCTCTTCAACGGTGCGATCCTCGCCATCGGCCTCTTCACCGTCCGACTGCGAGAAAGTACATCGGAAGTGCTGCTCGCCGCAGGCGAACCCTGGCACGGACGGCTGCGCCGCCGCCTGCGCCATCTAGCATGGGAGACGTTTGAGATCGATCTACCGCGCCTCCACGTTCCATTGCTACGCGAGGCGAAACAGCTTGTCTACATCATTACCGATCATGAAGAGGAAGTTAGCAGCGCCTTGATCGAGGGCCTTCACCGGGGGGTCACCAGGCTGGAGGGCACCGGCATGTACACGGGGAGAAAGCACGGCGTCCTGATGTGCGCCTTCCGCGCCAGCCAGACGCCCAGGCTGCGGGAAATCGTTCAGAAAATCGATCCCGAGGCGTTTGTCATCATCACCGGCGTTTCCGAGGTGCGCGGGGAGGGTTTTCGCCCACTGGAAGCCTGATCCGGCGAGGCGCGGGCGCCAATCCCCGAGGCCCACGCGAAGGTAGATCGGTTGCGAGCATTCCCTGTTATAATCATCGTCTGAACAATTCTGTGGAGGGAATTCTCGAGCATGACAGAACTGCCGCCGGCGCTACCACTTGAAGACGAGGTTCTGCAATTGATCCGCGAGGGCAGATTGGCCGAGCTGCGTGCATCGCTGGCCGACTACCATCCGGCGGACATCGCCGATCTACTTGACGAGATGCCTGCAGAGGAGGCTGTTGTCCTCTTCAATCTGCTGAACCTCGAGGTCGCCAGCGAGGTGCTGGACGAAACGGGTAGCCTTGTTCGCGCCGAGCTGGTGGAAAAGGTAGACGACGAGAAGCTGGCCGACCTCCTCGACGAGCTACCGATGGATGACGCGGTCGAATTCCTGGAGGATCTTCCCGACCCCACCGCCGAGCGTTTGCTGGGACTAATGGAGCCGGAAGAGGCAGATGACGTCCGTGTCTTGCTGGCCTATGAAGAGGAAACGGCCGGGCGGTTGATGAATACTGACGTCATCACGTTGCGCCGCAACTGGTCGATCCGCGATGCGCTAGCTTTCCTGGCAAAGGTCGAGGAGCCGGAGACGCTTCACTATCTCTACGTCGTCGATCGGGAACAGCGCCTGATCGGCGTCGTCCCGATTCGGAACTTTATCCTCGCCCTCTCAAATCCCGAGAGATCGGTCGAGAGCATCATGACGCCGGAAGTGGTGGCGGTGCCGGTGAGCGCCGATCAGGAAGAGCTGGCCGAATTCATCTCCCGGTATGACTTCGTAGCCATCCCCGTCGTGGACGAGCGCGGCCGGCTTGTCGGCGTGGTTACCGTCGACGATGCGCTTGACGTACTTGCAGAAGAGGCGACGGAAGATATTCAGCGGCTAGGCGGCTCGCAGCCACTCGCCAGCCCGTACTTTTCTGTCTCCGTCTCCGAGGTCGTACGCAAACGGATCATCTGGCTGATGTTCCTCTTTGTGGCCTCTTTGCTCAGTAGCACCGTCATCAGTACATTTGAGGGGATGCTCGGCGAGGTGCTGGTGCTGATGTCCTTCGTGCCGCTGATTACCGGTACCGGCGGTAACGCCGGTTCGCAAACCGTAACGACCATCATCCGCGCAATCGCCGTCGAGGAGGTGCGGCAGAACGATGTCGGCCGCGCCTGGCGACGTGAAGCGGCGGTGGGAATCGTGCTGGGGCTACTTCTCGGCTTGGTCGGCGCCGTCGTCGGTCTGTTGACGGCTACGTTCAAAGGGCAGACGGCGCTGGTTGGCGCCGTAATCGGGCTGACTCTGCCGCTGGTCGTGGTCTGGGCCAACACCGTCGCCACGCTGGTGCCGATCATTGCCGAAAGGCTGGACATCGATCCGACCGTTATCAGCGCACCGATGATCACGACAATTGTGGATGCAACCGCGCTCTTGATCTACTTTCTCATCGCCCGCAGTGTGCTGGGGCTGTAGGTAGTAGGCATACTGCCTGCTCCGGCTGAGGGCGAGAGGATAGGTATATTGTGCCTGACATCTTTATTCCGGAAGAGCTCGTCAGCGCGCTGCGAAACGCAGAGCGGGTGGGCGTTCTGACCGGCGCCGGCATTTCGGCCGAAAGTGGCGTCCCCACCTTCCGAGATGCTCAGAGCGGCCTCTGGGCACAATATGATCCCCAAGAGCTGGCAACCGCCGCCGCTTTCCGGCGCAACCCACGTCTGGTCTGGGAGTGGTATGGCTGGCGGCGAGAACTGATTGCTCGGGCAGAGCCAAATCCAGGCCATCTTGCCCTGGCGGAGATGGAGCGCCACATCCCCCACTTCACGTTGATCACGCAGAACATCGACGCCCTCCATGCTGTCGCCGGCAGCCGCGATCTTATCGAACTGCACGGCAATATCCGGCGCAACAAATGCTTCCGAGAGGGCCAGATCATACCGGAGACGGAAGCCGTCGAGGCTGAAGAAGGACCTCCCACCTGCCCCCGTTGCGGCGCCTTCGTCCGCCCGGATGTCGTTTGGTTCGGCGAAGCGCTACCCGAGAAGGCGCTGGCACGGGCCGTCTTCGCCACCCGTCAGGCCGACGTCTTTCTTTCAATCGGAACCTCAACCCAGGTCTATCCCGCTGCCGCCCTACCCCTAGAGGCGGTGGAGCACGGTGCCGTGACGGTGGAAGTCAACCCGCAACTGACGCCGGTTACGAAATGGATGGATCATGTGCTGCAGGGCCCGGCGGGGGAGGTCCTTCCCCTGCTTGTCGCCCGGGTATGGGAGGAAGAAAGATAGAGCAGCGTCGAATCCCCCTGAGCGTGGTCCTGATCACCGTCGGCCTCATCCTGCTGCTGACTGCGGGCGCGCTCTACGGCCTCTTCGTTCTGGAGCGTGGACCCGCGGCGCCGACCACCCTCGCGCAGTCCGAACGAGCCGCGCGGTCACGGCCACTGCGCACGCCACGCCCCCTGCCCACCCTTATGTCCTGGCCCGATTCCGGTTCCGACCTTGAGCCTGTTCCCTTCCTGCTTCCATCATCGCCGCCGGTGGGCGAGATCCCTTCCGAGGCTCGGGCCGACGAGGCGCCGCAGGGAATCGGGGAAGCAGCTCCGCAGCAACCGGTGCGCCTGGTGATCCCGAAGTTGGGGATCGACGCCCCGGTGTGGGAGGTGGGAACAGCGGTGATTGAGGTAGAGGGTCGGCGCTACGAGCAGGCGGTCGTGCCAAATGGTTACGCTGCCGGCTGGCACCGTTCGACCGATCTCCTCGGCGCGGACGGCAACACCGTGTTCAACGGCCATCACAACGTCTATGGCGAAATCTTCCGTGATCTCGTCGAGCTAAAAATAGGCGACCGCGTCGTCGTCTACGATGGACTGGGCCGGCGCTACAACTATCGCGTCCGGCGACGGCTCCTTCTTGAAGAGCGGGACCAGACGGCAGCCGTACGCCGCGATAACGCGCGCTGGCTCACCTCTACATTAGATGAACGAATAACGCTGATTAGCTGCTGGCCTTATGACGACAACACACATCGCGTGATTGTGGTTGCGACGCCGGGTGAGTGACAATGCCTTCAGGTGAGGGAGGATGGCGGAAGGAGTAAGAGCTTCCCAATGTTCTTCCGCTCCTGTAAGTAGCTATGTGCATCCGCGGCATCTCGAAAGGGGAAGGTGCGATCGACGTGGGGTCGGAACAGCGCCTGATCATACCAGTCGACGATCTGGGCCATCCAGTCGCGGACGCGCTCGCTCTGGTTCCACAGCCGGTTGACGTTCACGCCCATCACTCCTTTGCTGTCGTCGAGGAGACGGGTCGGCCGGTAGGCCACGCTCCGCCACATCCTGTGGAAGCGGTAGGAGAATGGTCGCTGTCCCTCTTTTAGTAGGCTACTGGTGCCATAGTGCACGAGGCGCCCTGTTGGCATCAGCAGACGGTAGTTTTTCCTCCAGTGGGCTCCTCCGAGAGAATCGAGGATCAACGCCACGCCCTCACCCGATGTGAGATCATCGATCACCGCTTCGTAGTCATAATTGCGGTAGTCGATCGGGTGGTCCAGGCCACGCTCGCGCAAAACGTCTAGCTTGTGCGGCGTCGCGGTGCCGTAGGTCTCACCGCCTAGGATCCGGGCAATATCCAATGCGGCCAGACCAACACCACCTGCGGCGGCGTGGATGAGCACACGGTCGCCGGCGCGGAGGGAACCCATGACCACGAGAGCGATATAAGCGGTCAGGTAATTGAGGGGCAGCGCCGCACCGTCGGCGACGCTCATCCACTCCAGCCGCCTGAAAACCTGGCGGTGGGGGACGCACACTTGGGCACTGTAGCCGCCATAGCGGGTCAGGGCAAAGACAGGATCGCCCTCTGTGAAGTCAGGCACCCCCTGGCCGACGGCGTCGATTACCCCCGAGACTTCAAAGCCGGGAATATAAGGCGGCTCCGGCGCCTCGCGGAGAAGATCGAGCCTGGCAAGTACGTCGAGGAAGCTGATCCCGATCGCCCCAACCCGCACGCGAACCTCCCCCGCTCGGGGAATAGGGGCCGGCGACTCTTGGATGGTGAGAACCGACGGCGGTCCGGTGCGCGGAATCCAGATCTGTTGCATCGTAACTTTCTATTTTGCAGTCCCGCGCCGCTGCCGGCAAACAGCACACCCAGGACGCGCCCCTCAGCCTGTATAGAGGCAATTGCCCGCCTGATAAAGGACGAAGTATAATGTCAGTGCCTTGTCCACGCACCCGCGCTCCGGCCTTGCCGGCGACGGAATCAGGGATGTATGCCACGGATTAATAATCTGCCATCGGGCTCCTCTACGCAGCGAAACAGCCTCAACCACCAGGCGATCGAAGATTACCTGAAGACGATCTACATGCTTGCCGAGGAGGAGAGCCCAGTCAGCACCTCACGTATTGCCGCGGCGCGCGCTGTCGCCCCGGCGTCGGCGACGAGCATGATCCAGCGCCTCGCCCGCCTGAACCTTGTCAACTACGAAAAGCACTTTGGTGTGACGCTGAGCGATAGCGGCCTACAGATCGCCCTCGAAGTGATTCGCCACCATCGCCTGATCGAGCTCTACTTGATGAAGGCGCTGGGCTTTAGCTGGGATGAAGTTCACGAGCAGGCAGATATTCTGGAACATGTAATCAGTGAAAAGCTGGAGGAGCGGATTGCGGCCGTGCTCAACCATCCCACTCACGACCCGCACGGCGATCCGATCCCGGCGCGTGATGGATCGATCGTCAAGCGCGACCTCCAGCCGCTGGCGAGCCTTGCATCGGGCGCAACCGGGCGCGTGGCGCGGGTAGTGGATGATGGCAACGTGCGCCTCCTGCGCCAGCTCAGTGAAGCGGGCCTCGTCCCCGGTGTTCAGTTTACGGTCGTCAGGCGTGCGGATACAGGGGAGCCGCTGACGCTGGAGTTAGGCGGCGAGCAGCGGCGAGTCGCTTATGACGTCGCCGCTGTCCTCTTGGTCGAAGAAGGCGAGAAGGGCAGCTAGCGGCGATATGACTACTTTAACACACCACGCACGAGGTCGAATCAGTCATTAAGAGAGGGAAAGATGAACCCTGCCGAAAATCCCTACCGCACCACGCTGAACAATCCCTTTTACGGCCGTGAGGAGATTTTCCGTTGGATCGACAGCCAGCTCCCCGGCCCGCTTCCGGCGCAGCCGCTGCTACTTATCGGTCCTCCGGGTTCAGGTAAGACAGCCATTCTGAAGCAACTGGAGGCAGGGAGACTGGATAGAACCGAGGGCGAAGAAGAGCGCTACTGTTTTCTCTACGTCCCACTTGCCGGTATTCCGCGCGAGGACGAAGAGCGCTTTCTGTGGGCTGTCGCCCAGCAGGCAGAGCAGAGCGTTCGCCGCCAGGGGATGCGCCCTCTACTGCTACGCCTCCAGCCGTTTGCCGGCGATACTCCGGACACGTTCCTGGAAAAGGTCGTGCAACCGGTCCTTGCCCAGCGCGGCGACGATGAGCTTGTCCTGATGCTGGACGACGTCGAGCCTCTTGTCGGGCCCGCCGCCCGCGAGACGGGGCGAGACCTTCGCAGCCTCCTGCACCAACTGGTACAGGTGGAGCCACGTCTACGCTACCTCTTCACGTACACGGGGACCGCTAGCGAGGAAACGCCAGATATGGCGCCGTTCCCCGCGCCACACACCCACGTTATCGGACCGCTGAGCCACGAGGCTGTCCACGCTCTGGTTCAGGAACCTGCGCCCTTCTCCGTCTACAGCGGCGTCACAGAGTACATAGCGGCGACCACAAAGGGGCAGCCTACGGTGATCCGCCGGCTCTGTCAGGCGCTCTACGAGCAGTGGCAAACGGATCGAATTCGACAGATCACTGTGGCGGACGTCGTTCGGGTCGAGCGCAAGCTGGCAAATTAGGCAGGATCGGGTACAAACGATTGTGACAGTCCTTTCGCACTATCTGGAGGCATGAATGGCAGAACAGCAGATGAGTGACGCCGAAAAAGACCAGCTGGCGGTCAGCGCAGAGTTGCTCGAAATTCTCCGCTGTCCCAAGGCAGTTCAATCGGATGAGTACGGCGAGGATCCGGGCCGGCTGCGGCTGGTAAAGAATAGCTGGCTGGTAAGTGACGATTCGGGACTCAAGTATCCTATCCGCGACGGAATTCCCGTGATGCTCATCGAAGAGGGCGAAAAGTGGAAAGATGTACCCGAAGAGGAGCTACCGGTTCCGCCCCCGCCGGCCTAGCGGGGCAGCACTCCCCTACCCACGATCGAGAGGGAGACCGGCATCTTCCCACGCCTGCATTCCGCCCTCAACATCTAGAACCTCATACCCGGCACGTTTGAGCATACGTGCGGCAAGGGGGCTTCGATGGCCGGAACGGCAGATGGTGAGAAGCGGCCGATCCGCAGGAAGCCTCGATTGTCCGCCCCGTAACTGTGTCAGGGGGAGATTGACAGAGCCGGGAATGGCCCCAGAGCGCCTTTCAAGCGGCTGGCGCACGTCCACAATGAGCGCCGGCGACTCGGGGTCAAGAGCGCGCTCGTACGCCGCGTCCACCGTGATCTGCTTCGCTTTGCGACCAAGCAAGAAGTCAAGAACACCCACAATTTCCTCCCATCCTACTACTATTTGCTTCCCTTCGGGCGCCGGGGCGCCTCAAAGACGATAAAATCCTTCCCTTCGCGCGCCGAATCATAGCGCCAGGAGCCCCCCTCTGGATAGGCGGCGTTCAATATTTGCCGGGCTCGTTCGTCGGCCGGGTAGAGTAGGTATAGCTTTGGATCTGGGTCGTCCACGTGGGACCATATCTCTTCGGCGTCAAGAACGGCGTTCCGCCAAGTTATGTCTCCGGCGTTAATGGCAATGTTGCGCGTATCTGCCCAATGGGGGTAGGCAACGTGATAAACATCCCCCAGATCGCCGCCTGCCGCCACAAAATCGCGTAGCACGGCACCCATTTCCGACGTATTCCAGCTCGATTGTAGAATGTGCTCATCGTAGCGCACAAAGTACCAGTGATAGTTGTCGGCGAAGCTGAGAAGGAGAAGGGCCGCGAGCAACCCGCCGGCAAGCATCCTCCCGCCTCTTCCCGGCAGCTGGCGCAGCCGCTCCCAGCTTAGCGCCAGCGGTAGCGCGACGACGAGCATGATCAGCGGAATTGCGCCGCCGGTACGGACAACGCTGGGGTTCTCTTCCGGGAAGGCGAGACTCAGGATCGAGGGCAGAAGCAGGATAAAGGCGGCGAGCAGGACGTAGGCCGCCCGCCGCTCGCGGGCAGCGAGCAGCCGCCACGCCAGATAGGCCACGCCGAGGACAAAGAGCGCAGCGGCGACGAGTCCCAACTCCGGTTCGTTGGGAATGGTGTTCGCCGGTACGACATCGCCGCGATAGTTAAACATTAGCAGCGCATCCCTGACGTTGCCCCAGAAGATGGTCCACAAATCGACCAGGGACTGTTCGCCGAGCGCACGGCTGCCGGCACGGTACCAGAACATCCCCGGTTCCTCGCGCCAATAACGCAACAGCGGCAGAAAAACAAGCAGCGCCGCGAGTGCGCCAAGGATGGCGTTGCGCCAAAAGTCGATTTGCAATGCGGTTGCTTCACGTCGCGCCTGCTGCTCCGAGCGCTCCGGCTCCGGCGCCAATCTCTTCTCACGATAGGCAGTTATTGCATCCCACAGTACCTTCAGCAGCACCAGCACGGCGAAGAGCAAAGGCACGATACGCATCGCCGTGTACGTATGTAACCCCACACCCAGAACCAGCCCGGCGAGAAGCCAATCATTGCGGCGATTGAGGCGAAAGGCCCGGAAGAGGAAAAAGAGCGCCGGCGCCGCGAAGGCCGCGGTAAATGGGAAGCGTAATCCAACGCGGGTGATCGCCACGTGCCAGTGAGCCACCGAGAAGAAAAAGAGGGCAAGTAGCCCCACCCGTCGTCCATACAGCTCGCTACCCAGAAGGTAGACGAAGGGAAGCGTGAGAATCCCGACCAGCGCCGTACCGACCTTCAGCGCGAGATGACCGGTCGTCAGCGGCGTGAAATGGATAAGCGCTGCGGTAAGATAAAACTGGACCATCTCGCGCCCGGTATTGCGTGGAAAGAAAAGCGGCCGCGCCCCATTGAGAACGTCTCTGACGTCGAGCAGTTTTTCTGCATGATCGCTGGTCATCTCCGCCGGCACCCCCGCGAGCCGGTACGTGCGGAAGAAAATCCCTACGAGAAAGATAAGGGCGAGCGCCAGCAGCAGGCGGCGGCTGGCTCTGCCCCAGTGGCGGCGGAACCAGGCGCGAAAGCCGCCGGACGGCTGCTGCCCGAATGCCAGCAGAAATAAGAAGAGGGCGGCGAGCCAGGACCAGAGGCCACCCATCAGGTCGTTACCGCCGAAGCCCACATAAGCGAGGAGCGCCATGGCGGCGGAGTTCGAGGCTAAGAGCAACCGCCACGCGCCGCTCCGGACAATCGGCACCCAGCGCGACGCTTCGCCTCCATTCGGGAGCGATTGCACCTCCCCACTCCGTTCTACCGGCATCGGCGCCCGAATCAGCGCCCCCAGAAAAAGGAGCACAGACAGGGCAAACAACAAGGCGCCCCCGGCCGCACGCGTCCCCTCGAGCAGGAGCCATTGCCCGGCAAGGGCCAGGGCAATGGCCAGTGGCAGTGCAAGAATCGCTAGCCATCCCATCCAGACGTTATCTGCTGCCTGCTTCCGCTGGCTCCCCGCACGAGTCGAGCCACGCCACCCGACTTGCTCCATCCCGCTATCCATCTCCATCGTCACCGCCCACCTTCTTACTCCTGCCCGTCCATTGCGCGCGCCAGCCGCTCTGCCGTAATCGGAAGGTTGCGCATGCGGCGACCGGTCGCATCGGCGACCGCATTTGCTACCGCTGCGGCGGTCGCAATCACCGGCGGCTCGCCGACGCCGCGTGCGCCAAACGGACCGCGATCAGTGGGCACTTCGACGCACACCGTTTCGATCTCCGGTGCGGCGTGTAGCGTCCGGGGCACGGCATAGTCCATCCAGGAACCGGAGAGAAGCTGGCCTTGCTCGTCATACGCCAGCGCCTCGTACAGCGCCCAACCAATGCCTTGTGTGGCCCCGCCCATCATCTGGCCCTGAATCGCCAACGGATTGATGGCCCGGCCGACGTCCTGAACCACGACCAGCCGCTCGACCTGTACCTGACCTGTTTCTTCATCCACCGACACCTCTGCCAGCTGGGCACAGAAACCGGGCGCGGCCTCAGTCTCCGCGTGGCGACCGTTGCCGACGATGGGTGCATAACGGCCGCTCCAATCCATCGTCTTCTCGGCCAGTGCAGCCAGGGTGATCGTTTTATCGGGTACTCCCCGAACGCGGACCTCGCCGTCGACGATTTCCAGATCGGCAGGATCGGCTTCGAACTCTTCTGAGGCGATTTCTAACAGTTGGATACGCGCCTGCTCTGCTGCCTGGATGACAGCCGGACCGACGGTGTAGGTGATCTTGCTACCTCCCGTGGCACCGACGAACGGCGCATTCGCCGTGTCACCCTGAACGATGCGCACCCGCGACGGCTCGACGCCGAACGTTTCCGCTGCCATCAGCGCGAAGCCGGTTGAGGTCCCGGTGAGGTCTACCGTCCCAAGGTGAACCTCCAGAAATCCATCGCGATTCAGCATGCAGGTTGCTGCCGCTCCCTGGGTGCCGCCCGGCCAGCCGCCAACAGCCACACCGACACCGCGACCGCCCGCACGGGTGTGCTCACGCTCCTGCCAGGTCGGGTGAGCGGCAAGCGCTTCCAGTACCTGCACCATTCCCATGCTCGGCCACGGATCGCCGTTGGCCATCGGCTCGCCTGGACGAGCAGCGTTCCGTAGGCGAAGGGCTAACGGATCGTGATCCATGATCTCCGCCAGCTCGTCGATCAGGCTTTCCAGCGCAAAAAACGCCTGCGGGGCGCCCGGCGCCCGATAGGCGCCGCATGAGGGCTTAAAAGTGAGCACCTCCTGGGTCTGAATGTCAAGATGCGGAACGCGATACGCACTGCCGATTAGAAAACCGGCAAAGCTGGCTGGCGCAGTGGGGTAGATACCGCCGTCAAACAGTACGCTGCCCTGTAGCGCCGTGAAATCTCCGTCGACGGTCGCTCCCAGGCGGAGTGACACACGGGCCGGGTGGACCGGGTTCGCTGCCAGCAACTCCTCCCCGCGCGTCAGAACGAGGCGAACCGGCCGGCCCGTCTGGAAGGCTGCGAGCGCCACCAGGGGCTCATAAAGGATGAATTTCCCACCAAACGCCCCGCCAACAGGTGTGGGAATCACTCGGACATGGCCTTCTGTGATGTCAAGCAGAGAGGCAATTTCCCCCCGCACGTAAAACGGCGCCTGCGTACTCGTCCAGACTGTCACGCCGCCGGATACCGGATCAGGCATGGCGATCGTCGCGTGCGGCTCGAGATAGTTCTGATGAACGCCGGCTGTGGTGAAGGTCGCCTCGACGATTATATCCGCGGCTGCAAAGCCGGCGTCGATATCGCCACGTCCGTAACGCTTTTCGCGGACGACGTTCCCCTGGCGCTCCTCCTCTGTGTCGCCTTCGACGTCCGTGCCATGCGCGCCAGCTTCGCTGGCCCCGGAAGGGACGCCGTAAGGCCATACGGATGGCGCGTCCGGGGCGAGCGCCTGGTCGATGGTGACCGCCGCCGGTAGCGCTTCGGCATCGACGAAGACCTCCGCCGCGCCGTCTTCCGCCGCCACCTCACTCTCCGCCAGCACCAGCGCCACCGGCTGACCCACAAAGAGCAGCCGCTCGCGGGCAAGCATCAGAGAGTAGCGGTTCCGCGGCGGAATAGACGGTAAATCGGCGGCGGTCAGGACCGCCACGACGTCGGGAACCGCCAGGGCGGCCTCCGTTTCAATAGTTAGCAGGCGGGCGTGTGCGTAAGGGCTCGTTACGAAGCGCGCATACAACATGCCCGGAAGGCGGAGGTCCGGCGCATACTGCGTCCGCCCGGCGCTCTTCTGCTCCCCTTCTTTTAACGGTAGCGGTTTTCCAATCTGATTAAAGCTCGACATCATATACTCCTCTAGCGTCGGCGCCAGTAACGCCGTACGCTGGCGCAATCCTGCGAGGGTACCACGCAGCCACATGAGCGTAGGCGAGCACCATTTTAACAGATGTGAGAGAGGTCGAAAATTCCAGCCATTTCCGCGTCCGTGCGGATGGCTCGGGCGCCCTTCTTGCTTGCTAAGTCATCTCCATTCTGGTAAGGTCGGGGCATCTCGGCAGCAGAGGCCCATCGAGACCAATGTACAGCATACTACTGATTGAGGACAGCCTGGAGAATACAATTCTCGTAGAACGTGTGCTGCAGGCACACGGCTACCAGATGCTGCACGCCAGCACTGGAGAGAGAGGTATACAGCTGGCTATTGAAGAAGGTCCAGACATGGTCTTGATAGATATTGGCCTTCCAGATGTCGACGGCCATACAGTTGTTACACTGTTACGACAGGTGGAGGAGCTACAAGGAGTGCCTATGGTAGCTATCACTGCCTGGCCGGCGGACATCGCGCAAGAGATGTGCGAGCGCTATAACTACGATGGGGTCATCATCAAGCCGATCAGCGTGCGAAACTTTCCCAAACAGATCGAGAGATATCTATCTGCGGTTAGCTAGTTCGGCGACCGCTGTCTGGATATCCCCAAGCTCATTGGCTAATCGTCCCTATGGAGCTTATCCCAGCCTGTGAATTTGATATGGTCGATCTGGCCGATGCGTATAATGAGACGCGCATTGACTACATCATCCCCATGCCGATGACTGTCGAGCGGCTGCGCAATTATATCCACGTTTACGATGTCGATCTTGCCTGCTCCTGTGCTGCCGTCCGTGATGGGAACATTCTCGGTATAGGCATGCTCGGCATCCGCGACGACCGCGGGTGGGTTACCCGGCTCGGGGTGCTCCCTTCCGGACGCCGGCAGGGTGTAGGCCGCAGCATCATGGAGTTTCTTCTCGACGCCGCCGCCGACAAGGCGCTGCCTGAAGTGTGGTTGGAAGTGATCGAAGGCAACAACCCGGCGCACAAGCTATTTCTAAGCCTGGACTTTTCCAGAACACGCGACCTAATCGTCGCGCGCCGTCCACCAAAATTCCGCGCCCTCACGCCCGGCGAAATTGTAGAACGCCCTCGCGTTCGCCACGTCCGCACGCTGGGCCGCGAAGCAACACTGGCCCTTCTGGAGAAACGAGGAGATTCGCCGAACTGGCTCAACCAGACTGAGTCCCTGCACAACGTCGATTCTCTCTCGGCTCTCGTGGTAGAGACCGACGATGGCGGTCGCGGCTGGGTAACCTATCAGACGAGTCTGCTGCAGATGACGCGCATCATCGTGGATGTACCCGAAGGAGATCGGGCAGCTGTCACCGCAGCCTTGCTGCAGACGCTTCATGAATTCTATCCGACCCAGGACGCCATTGCCGAAAATATTCCCGCCGACGATCCGATGTGGCTCGGCTATCAGGAAGCCGGGTACTTCGAAGCATTCCGGCGGGTAGAGATGGTTAAGACGATGGCGGAGCCAGAGAATCCGGAAGGCTAAGTGCGCTGGACCCTGCTCCACGAGCATACATTACGCTCACAGCCAGCTCCCGGCCCACGTTTCCCACTCGATGAAGACAACACTCACTCCTTCCCATGTACGACGCGCCGCAGAGCATCTGGCGGGCATTGTGAATATCACGCCTGTGATGACGTCGCGGACTCTGGACGCACGAACGGGCAGGAAAATCTACCTCAAGTGCGAGAACTTTCAGCGGGTAGGGGCGTTCAAATTTCGCGGCGCGTACTATGCAATTAGCCAGCTTAACGAAGCGCAGCGAGAGGCGGGCGTCGTCACCCACTCCAGCGGCAACCACGCGCAGGGAGTCGCCCTGGCGGCCCGGCTTCTGGGCGTGCCGGCCACGATCGTCATGCCCGAAGACGCGCCGACGATTAAACGGGAGGCGACCGCCGGCTATGGCGCGAGAATCGTCTCCTGTAAAGCAGTTGAGCGCGAAGCACTCAGCGCGCGCCTGGTCGTCGAAGAGGGCCTGACGCTGGTCCACCCTTACGACAACGACCACATTATCGCCGGCCAGGGTACGGCTGCCTGGGAGCTGCTCCAGGAAGAGGGCCCGCTCGATCTCCTCTTCACGCCGGTCGGCGGGGGCGGATTGGCCAGTGGGAGCGCCCTTGCCGCAGCGGCGCTTTCTCCCGACTGTCGTGTCGTCGGCGTCGAGCCGGAGCTTGCGGCCGACGCTGGGCGCTCTTGGCGCACGGGGCGCGTGCAAACGCTGGAGACGGTGCCGCCCACAATCGCCGATGGTTTGCGGACGCGTTTCGTGGGCGAGCGCAATCTGGCGGTCATGCGCCGCTACGTCGACGATATGATTACCGTCTCCGAGACAGAGATTCTGGAGACGCTGGAGTGGGTCTGGCAACGGTTAAAGATCATTGTCGAACCGAGCAGCGCCGTCGCGCTGGCGCCGCTGCTCTGCGGCCGCTACAGCGGGCGTGGGCAGCGCGTCGGCGTCATCCTGAGTGGTGGCAACGTCGATATTCGCACCTTCACTGCAGTGACCTGAGCGCCTGGACGGGCGGCCGCCCCAATGAGGTTGCCCAACAGCAAAAGAGCAAAAAAGAGCTTTCTTTATGAGCAGTCATCCGCGCGTCCTTATCCTTGATCCGGTGCCCGAAGAGGCGCTCGAAATATTGCGGCAGGTGGCGGAGGTTGCCCTCCGACCCGATTTGACACGGCAGGAGATTCAGGCCGTTGTCGGAGATTATCACGGGCTGCTTGTCGGCCCGCGCACGCGACTCACCCACGACATTATCGAGGAGGGCCTCAATCTGCGCGTTATCGGCTCGGCGGGCACGCGCCTGGACAACATCGACGTTACCACCGCACGCAGTATGGGCATCAAGATCCAGAACAGCCCAGGCAGCACGTCGATAAAGATCGCTGAGCACACGCTCAGGTTGATGTTACAGTTAGCTATGCGAAGAGTGGGTGGGATGCGCGCTGGTGGTGGACTTTCAGGTAAGAAGCTGGGCATTATCGGCTTTGGGGCGACCGGCCGTGAGGTCGCCCGCCGCGCCCTCGCCTTTGACATGCGGATCGTCGCCAACCAGCCACGCCTGACTCCCGAGCTCGCACTCGACGAGGGTGTCCGGGCATCCGATCTGCTCGACGTTCTTCACGAGGCGGATTTCGTTACCCTTCACGTCCCGTTCCGCGAGGAAGCGCGGGTACTTATCGGCCCCGAAGAGCTGGCGCACATGCGGCCCGACGCCTACCTGATTAATACAGGCCACACCGACCTGGTTGACGATGCCGCGCTGCTCGCCGCACTTAACCAAGGGCAGCTGGCCGGTGCGGCTATTCCCGCTTATCCAGAAGCAATCGCCGGACCGCCCGACGAACCGAGTCGAGTGGTCCGCAAGCATCCGAAGGTGCTCGTCGCCCCACACATCACCTCTCTACTCGGCGACACAGAGCGTGATGCAGCGGTCGCCGTCGCTAAAAGGATGGCTGAAGTTCTGAAGGAAAAGCGCCCGGCGGAGACGCTTTCACTGGACGTAGTGCCTGTGGAGCAAGTGGTACCACACGAACAGATCGACGAGAAGCGGGTTGCACGCCTCGCCGAACGGCTCAAAGACGAGCAAAAGCTGATCAATCCGCCAATCGTAACCTTCTGGGAGGGCAAGTATGTCATTCTCGACGGCGCCACGCGCTTTACAGCCTTGAAACGGCTCGGCTACCCCCACCTCATCGTACAGGTCGTCACCGCTGAGCGGGATGACTTCGAGCTGCACACCTGGTACCACGCCATCTCCGGCGCGCGACCGGCGGAAGAGCTGTTTGAGCTGCTCGAGGATCTGGAAGGGCTACGGATGGAAGTAGCGGGGGCCGATAGGGCGCAGGCTGAACTCGACGCCGGAGATGCGCTTTGCTACTTCCTCGAGCGAGAGGGCGGAGCACGGCTAGTTCGCTCCTCAGGCACAGTCGAGGCGCTGGAGGTGATGAACCGCGTTGTCAACACTTACAACGAATGGGGCAACGTGGAACGCACGCTGCTCACCGACCTCTCGCGGCTGCGCGGGCAGTTTCCGGAGATGCAGGCGCTGGCCATTTTCCCCCAGTTTGCCCCGGCTGAGGTTTTTCAGGCAGCCAGCGAAGGCCGTCTTCTGCCGGCCGGGCTCACCCGCTTCATCATCCCAGGACGCGTCTTACGACTCAATGCGGATCTGAAACGGCTGAAAGCGGATGAGCCACTGGCCAGCAAACGTGCATGGTTCAACCAATTTGTGGCCGCTAAACTGGCGCGTAGCCGGCTGCGGTACTACGAGGAGCCGGTGGTACTGCTCGACGAGTAAGCGCTAGCCGGTACTCGATCTTAGCCGTTACGACTCAAGCTCCCACGTCACCTCGACGCTCACCTCTATCGCCTGCTGTCCGGGTTGGACAGGGAAGGCAGCGCTCCGCGCCAAGGCGTCTTCCTCAGCAAAGGCCACCGGCGGGCCACCCGTTCCCTGCTCGCGGATTACAAGCACGGCGCCGATCTCGGCCTCCACCACGTCGGCAAGGGTCTCCGCCTTATCCATGGCATCGCGCATCGCCTGCCGACGCGCCGTTGCCAGCAGTTCAGCTCGGTCGCCGATCTCAAAGCTAATCCCTTCCACGACGTTGGCGCCTGCCCCCGTCGCAGCATCCAATACGGCACCAATCCGATCCATATCTTCCACCGTTACCGATACGACGTTGCGCGCTTCGTAGCCCGTGATCTCTCTCGGACCGAGCACAGGTTCCGGCTCACGACGCTCTTCGAACAGCGGCTCCAGGCGAAGTATCTCCGTCTGGATTTGCTCTTCGGGTATGTCCAGGGCCACTGTAGCGGAAATGACCTCTTGCATGAGCGCTCGATTCTCTTCGAGTGCCGCTGTCGCCGTAGGAGCCTGAGTGACAACCCCGAAGCGAACGGTCGCCTGGTCTGGCTGCGCCAGGACGCGCCCCTGTCCGCGCACCGTGATAAAGCGATCATTTTCAAGCGCCGGCGCTTCAGGCTCCTCTTCCTGCGCCCGGGACGGGCGGGCAGTCAGAAGCGCTACCAAAGCGAGTAATGTCAGCGTCAGAGATGCGAGCGTGATAGTCGAAATAATTCTAGTGCGTTTTGTCACAACCTACCTCCATTGTGTTCGTCCTCCTCTCGAAGGCCACTCCCGTGACGAGACGATAGAAGGCTCTTCTTACACCCTCAACATAAGCCCTGCGACTATGAGACACGTAATTGTTGTAACAGAACTACATTAACGCCCGGCGAAGGAGAGCGTGGAAATTTATGAGCACGAGAGCTGTTGTTATTCAGCGACAATGTCACCTCTAACTGTTCAGCAAAAATGTCACCCTGGCTCTTTCTTTTGCTGCTGTTGTTGTTTTTTCTCTAGCAATCTCGGGTCATAGCCGCGTCGCCAGGGATGAGTGGCTGCTGGCTTAGCAGAGGTCCGTTCCACTTTTGGAGCACTGCCGTCGACAACAGGCGGAGAGAGGGGCACAGGCACCGGGGCGGGCACGCTCAGGTGCTGGATGGCCGGTTCAAACTCCTCAAGGCGCGGCGGGCCGAGTTGGGCCGGCTGCAGGAGGCCCACTGTCTGCCCCTGATAGACAACAGCCAGGCGTCCATCCATGCGATGGCGGAGCTCGACCCGGCCCCCGGCCAGAGAAGTACGTACGGGAAGAGCAGGCAAGGCAACGGCGTGCCCGAAAAGGGAGATGGTGTGGTCGCTGGCCACCGTGCGCCAGTAGCTGAAGCAGATGGCGTCGTTAGCCTGGGCGCGGCTGAGCGGGGGCCGATAAGCCGTACCGGGTTCGGCTGCCGGCCTCATAAAACGGCGATTGAAGCGAGGCAGATAGCGCGCAAGGACTCTGTTGGCCTCACACAAGCTCCCCGCCCTTGCCCGGCGCAGCTCCTTGACCAGCCGGTCTTGCAGAGTGCCAAAGAGGCGCTCGATTCGCCCCTTGGCCTGTGGCGAGCGCGCGCCGATGAGACGGATGTCCAGACTCTCCAGGAGCCGACCCAGGTGCGAGCGCGGTTCCAGCCCCTGCAACTGCTCCTCTACCGTCGCCACTTTCGGACTCTGGAAGATGGTGTGCCGGTCGGCGTAGAGGGCCAGTGGCAGGCCATGCGTCTGGCTGAGGTGGTGCAGAAGGAGCGCATAGCCGGTCGCGTCCTCCTCTTGACGGAAGAGGGCCCAGACGACTTCGTTCGTCGCATCGTCGATAGCTGCATGCAGCGTCAGCCACGGCCCGCGCCCCTCCAGCCAGTCGTGCTTGCTCCCGTCTACCTGCAACAGCATCCCTGCCTGTGGGTAGCGCTGCCGTCGCCGTCGATGCCGCGGCGCCCGCCGCTTGCGCGGACTGCCCAGCCCGTGCGCCCGCCGCAGCCGGCGCACGGTAGAGCAGGAGACGGCAATCCCATGCCGTTCCGCCAGCTCCTCTGTGAAATGGCTGTCGTTGTAATCCCGATACTCGCCCCTTGCCAGATGAACCACCTCTGCTGCAACGACCGGATCGAGGCGGTTGCCTGCCTGACGACCGCGATTGCCATGGGCTAGCGCCGTCGCCCCTTCCCGCCGGTAGGCTGCTAAGAGCCGGCGGGTGTGGCGTAAGGAAAGGCCCAGCATCTCCGCTGCTTCCTGTCCCGTCATCCTTCCTGCCAATAGCTCGTTCATGACCAGGAGTCTTTTCTGCTCTTTGCTGTTCAATATCACCCTCTCGTTCATAGGGTGACATTATCGCTGACGAATTAGTGGGTGACAGAATTGCTGAAGAATAACATTATGAGCACGAGAGCTTGACATTCACGTTACCAGATGCTAGAGTATCTTTTAGTGTGGTGGCCTGTAACCATGCTACTTGTTTAACGAGAGGTAGATTGATGAACTTCTTCCCCATCTGCATCACTACTCATAAGCATAGCCGTGGCGATGGATCTTCCCTGGCCCGGCGTGGTGCGCCTACCGCTTTTTGACATAACGCTTCGTTAAGAACAGGCCGCAGCGCACCACAGGGTGCCTGCGGCCTTTTTTGTTGTCTCCCTTCTCCGGTTGCCGTCGAGAGCAACCTCCCCCAACAGCAAGAAAGCCACTACCAGGCGCCCCGGTGCGGCAGGTGGCTGCTCGTTGCAGTCTCTGCGACGAAGACCGGCCTCACCGGCTCCAGCATCGGCTGGCGGCTGGCGCCGGTCTACTCCTCTGGAGTGCAGGTGGCGTCGAAACGCCTTTAGTTAGAGCGTAGGTGTGAAAAAATTGATAAGACATTCTAGGAGAAAAGCCATGATTAAGGCAATTATTTTTGACATCGGCGGTGTACTGGTCCGCACCCACGATCACAGCCCCCGGCGTGAATGGGAACGGCGACTACATCTGGCTGAACGGGAATCAGAAAAGATTGTATTCGGCGGCGAGATGGGCACCAAAGCTCAGGCCGGCGCAATTACCGACGAAGCGCTCTGGGAGTGGATTCGCGGCCATCTGGCCCTGGACGAAGAGGGGCTGAATTCCTTCCGGAACGCCTTCTGGGCGGGCGACCGTCTGGACGAGGATCTGGTGGCTCTTATTGGCCGCCTCGGCGAGCAGTATCAGACGGCGGTAATCAGCAACGCGACCGATGCCCTCCGCGCGACCCTCTCCGGCAAGTATCCCATCGCTGATACCTTCGATCTCATCGTCTGCTCGGCGGAGGAAAAGGTGATGAAGCCGGAGACGGAAATTTACCAACGCACGCTGGAACGGTTGGGGCGAACGCCGCAGGAGGCGGTCTTCATTGACGACAACGCGGAAAACATTGCCGCCGCCCGCGCGATGGGTATTCATGTCATTCACTACCGCGAGGGGATGGACGTCGCAGCCGCCTTACAGAAGCTCGGCGTACAGTTGAATCAAGTAGAGGAACGCACTCCTCAGGAGAAGAAATCATGATCCGTACGACAGACCAACGGCAATTACGCGAACGCGAACGAGAGACAGCGGTGGGCAAAGGAGAAATAGCGATGCATATCCAACCTTTCGACTACAGCGACGCCTCCTACGAGGCGATTGTCCGAATTGATAATGCCATTGAACCGGAGAACCCTGCCTCGGCCACTGGCTGGAAGCACTTTGACAAGCACCGCGAGAAGAAGTATCACTACGAGCGCCACATCGCGCGGCAGCATCCTGAGGGACCGATCGTCGCTTTCGCAGCCGTCGGCGAAACATTCTGGGCTCACCAGCCGGGAAAGTACTTCGTCCACGTCAGCGTCGATCCGCCGCTCCAGAACCAGGGCATCGGCAGCGCGCTCTACCGCTTCCTGCGCCAGCAACTGACTCCGCGCGAGCCCCGGAAGCTGACTGCCTGGACACGGGAGAATCAACCGGCCGCCCTGCACCTGCTGAACAAATGGGGGTTCAAGCAGCAGATGCGTATTCCCGTCTCGCGGCTCGACCCGCGCACCTTCGACGCCAGCCGCTTTGCGGAGCGTATAGCTCGAACGAAGGCCGCCGGCATCGAGATCCGCACGCTGCGCGAGCTGAGCGAGAGCGACGCTGACTGGAAGCGCAAGGTGTACGAACTGGAGTGGGAATGCCTCCAGGACGTCCCGCATCAGGACGAGTTCACGAAGCAGCCCTTTGAACAGTTCGAAAAGCGGACGTTAGGCTCGCCATCCCTCCTACCGGATGCGTGGATCGTCGCCGTGGATGGCGATGCGTATGTCGGTCTGAGCGTTCTGTGGAAAAATCTGGCGACTGACGAGCTGCTGGAAACGGGGCTCACCGGCGTTCTGCGTAGTCACCGGCGGCTTGGAATCGCCACGGCGATGAAGGTGCGCGCCATTGAATACGCCCAGACGCATGAGGTGCAGGGCATCGTCACCGATAATGAGGAAAATAACCCGATGTTCCAGCTTAACCTGCAACTGGGGTTCAAGCCGGAGCCTGCAGCCCTTGACTTCGCCAAGGAGTTGAGCGCCTGATGGGGCGAAACAGGGATCGCGCCGGGCACCAGTGTTCATCCTTCCCACGCAATCAGCCACAGGAGGGACACCACAAAAGTGCCCGGCGCCAGTCATGGTAAAGACCTGGGAGAGAAAGAGATGAGTATGAGAATTAGGAGCTTCGCGCCCGCAGATTACGAGGGAATTGCGACTGTCGTGACCGCTAGCCGCCCATTTACTCCCATCACGGCGGCGGAGTTAGCGCATCGGGACGAAAAGAAAGCGGAGCGTATTGACTGGGTACGCCTCGTCGCCGAGGCGGAAGATGGGCGCCTGCTTGGCGTGGCCTACGGCGGGCAAAATCCCTGGGTATACCACCCGCAGCGCTTCTTTTTGAACGTAACGGTGCTGCCCGAGCTGGAGGCCGGAACGCTCCGGGGACAGCTATACGAAGTGCTGCTGGAAAAGCTTGCTCCTTATCACCCTGAGGCGCTGCATGCAGAAGCCCGGGAAGATGAGCCGGCACGCGTCGCCTTCCTCGAGTCGAGAGGATTTGTGGAGAGCGAGCGGAGCTGGGAGTCGTGCCTCGATCCACGTGAGGTGGACCTTGAAGGGTTTGGCGGAGTGCAAGAAAAGCTTCATGCCCGCGGAGTCAAGATTGTGACGCTGGCTGAATTGCGCGAGCGTGATGCAGCCTACGCGCGTAAACTGCACGAACTAGACAGGGACGCCGGTGAAGGCGAACCATCGGATATCCCTTACACACATCCACCTTTCGAAGAATTCTACACGGAGCTATTTGAGAGCCCGGATCTTCTACCTGACGCCTTCTTTATCGCTCTAGATGGCGAGCGCTATGTGGGTGTAAGCCATGTATGGAAAGTTGCAGCTGAAGAGGGTACCCTGAGTACTGGCTTTACCGGTGTGCTACCGGACTATCGCCGGATGGGTATAGCGACTGCACTTAAGGTGCGCGTTATTGACTACGCGCAAAAGCATGGTATCGCGATGATCAAAACTTACAACAATCAACGCAACCGGCCCATGCTCGCCATTAATGAGCGCCTGGGGTTCGTGAAGCAGCCGGCGTGGATCGCCTACAAGAAGGAGCTATCGTAAATGACACTTCCCCAGGTCCAGCTCTCTGGCAGCCCCTATCAACAGGGGGTACAGCACGGTCGCGCGCTGCGCAAGCAGATCGACCACAACCTTCACGTCTATTTCGACCGTTTCCTCCGCGAAGGCGGGGTCGGGCGCGAGGAAGTGCTCAGCCGTGCGCAGCGCTACGGGGAAGCGATTGCCACGCAGACCCCCGCCTACTACGAGGGTATGCGCGGGATTGCCGCCGGTGCGGGGCAGCCGTTGGTTGATATTGTGGCGCTGAATGTACGTTATGAGATTCTCTACTATCAATACACAGTTAATCAAATTGAAAGAGTATCCGCCGACGGCTGTACCTCCTTTGCCATCGCACCTGAGGCGAGCGCCAACGGCCACCTGTTGCTCGGGCAGAACTGGGACTGGATCCCGGAAGTACAGGGAGCGCTTCTCCACACGACCCATGATGATGCCCCCGCTACGCTTGCCTTTACAGAAGCGGGGATCTTTGGCGGCAAGATCGGCCTCAACAGCGCCGGGCTCGGGCTGGCGATCAACGGCATCACGACCACGAGCGACGATTGGGCGCGTCTGAAAAGCCCCTTCCACGTACGCTGTTACGAGATTCTCCGCCAGACGTCGCTGGCCGCTGCCCGCGCAGTGGTCCATGCAGGAGGTCGGGCCTGCTCGGGAAACTATCTCATCGCCGCCCTCCCGGATCAGGTGGTGAATCTGGAAGCGGCTCCCGATGTTGTCAATGAGCTTGGCTGGGAGAGTGGCTGCCTCGTACACGCCAACCACTTTGTCGATCCGGAGGCGCTTAGCGTCCTGGAGCCGCCGGATGAGCTCTACCGTCAGACCTCCTGCCGCCGGCAGGCGCGGCTAGAGGAGCTCCTGGCGCGGCGTCCGGTGCACGTTGAGGATCTCCAGCGCTATCTGCGCGATCACAATACCGCGCCGCGAGATATTTGCCGCCATGAAGATCCGGAGGCGCCGATAGACGAACGCTATCGCACCGTCACAAGCATCATCATCGATCTCGACGAAGAAAAGCTGTGGGCAACCGATGGCCCTGCCTGCCAGGATGATTTCACCCTCTACCAACTAAAAAGGGAGTAGGAAGAGAGAGCCTGAGTCGAGAAGGTCGCTGCTGGAAAGGATGGAGCGAAACGCCCTCATCCCTGGACCGTCGGCAGACTACCGTCGGATGGCAGCGTTTGCTACACTTCGGGCCATGAAAAGACGAAAGTTGCTCTGGCTCATCCTCCTTATCCCCGCGGTGGTTGCCAGCTACGGGATATTCTCCCTGGCGCGTGACTTTGGATCCCCACGCAGCCGCAGCTTTGTTCTCTGGTTCACGGGCAACGAAGCGACGCGTCAGACGCTCCTCACCACCCGCCGCGATGCCTGCCCGGGTGCGCCGTTCGTCCTGCCTAGCGACGGCTTTATCGGCCTGCTCTACGGCGACCCCCGCGGCCCCTACTCCAGCCAGCGCCCGCACCAGGGCATCGACATCTTCAGTCCGGAAGAACCCGGGGTAACACCGGTATACGCCGCCTATGATGGCTACATCAGGCGCGAGCCGGGGTGGAAAAGCAGCCTGATTCAGCGTGTTCCATCTGACCCCCTGCAGCCCGACCGCCAGATCTGGCTTTACTACACGCATATGGCGAATCAAGACGGCACCGACTTCATCGTCGACGCATTTCCACCCGGGACACGAGAGATATTTGTGGAACAAGGGACGCTGCTGGGCTATACCGGGGACTACAACGGCAGCTCTGCGCGCCCCGTTTCTACGCACCTACACTTCTCGATCGTCCTCGACGACGGCGCCGGCAGCTATACAAACGAGCTCCAGTTCGAGAATACCGTTGATCCCTCGCCATACCTGGGGATGGCTCTTCATTATCAGTGCGACGCCTCTACCGGCAACTGTGGAGAAGGTCCAGGGTGTGGTTAGGTGCTGGCAGACGACATCAGTCGGTCGAATCATCTATCTCGGCAGCCTCCTTTAGCTCCTTTAGAAGCCGTGCCAGATCGTCCAGCTGATAATGTGCGTTGAGACCACTCGGGTTGGGGAGCAGCCAGATGCGCGTCTCATGAAGCTTTTCTGGTTGGAGCCCCAGCTCAACTTTCCGGCGGCCAAACGCTTTACGAAAGGCGCCGATGCCTAGAATCGCCAGATAGTTCGGGCGGTAGCGCGCTGCCTTTTCTGCCAGGCGTGCGCGGCCTTCGATAAACTCATCCGGGCGCAAATCGCTGGCCCGCGCGGTGGCGCGCTCAACGAAGTTGGTGATACCGTAGCCGTAGTCCAGCAGGCGCTCCTCTTCATACGGCTCCAGCTGGCGAGGCGTGAAGCCGGCCAGAGCAAGCGCAGGCCAGAAGCGATTGCCTGGATAGGCAAAGTGGTGCCCGGTCGCCCCGGAGTAGAGGCCCGGATTGATGCCACAGAAGAGCACCTTTAGGTTCGGAGCGATCAGATCACGCACCGTCTCGCCCTCGGACGCCTGGATCTCTGTCTTTGTCGGTTTATATGGTTCCTGTCGCTGCATAATTGTTGTGGTGTGTCAGGGTCTCATTTACGTTACCCGCCGCTTCAGAACGCCGCTCAAGAATGCCATAGAGGTTCAGATTGCCCTCGCGGCCGTCGCTGCGGAAATAATGCACAAGCACAAGCCCGGCGTCGGCGGCAAGGTGAGCCATCTCCTCTCGATCAATATAGCAGACGTAGCGGAGACCGAAGCCACCACTTTGCCACGTTAGCAGGTAATCGTGTGGCTCTACGGCAGCCGGATCGATGTCAGCTGCGCCCCAGGCGGCGATCTTGCGCCGCTGTCGTTCGCTCTGCATGAACTGCCAAGTGGAGAGGAAGAGGCGCCCGCCGGGCGCCAGGTGGTGGCGTAGTTCGCGCAGCACGCGCACCCGCCTCTCCCGCCCCGGGATGTGTTGCAGCACGGCAAGGGAGGCAACCGCACAGAACGTCCCCAGCCCGTGCAGAGCGGCGGGCTCGCCGATATCCCGCATATAGAACGTACCGGAGGGGATGGCCGCCCGAGCACGTGCCAGAAGTCGAGCGCTGAAATCAACGCCTACATACT
>JAWVYW010000043.1:0-26151 GCA_033722535.1 Promineifilaceae bacterium (SeqCode) | reverse complement strand
GCGCGCGGGGGCCACCCACAGGGTGTGCGTTTGTGGGCGACGCACGAAGACGTCGCGGGCGTTTTGCAGCGCTACCTCGGCATCGGGTGCGTGAACGGTACCAAGCTTATGCACTGGGCCGCCTTCGCGGCTGCGCTGGAAGACCTCATAGCGGGGCCATTGCGTATCACGGTCCGGAGCGGGGACGGACTCCTCGTCCCGGACGGCGCTGCCACTCACGCCAGCTCTCCCTTGCGGCTTTTTTCGGCGTAAGCGGCCATCGCTTCCCGTACCCAGCGGCCATTCTCGTGCGCGCTCCGGCGGGCCTCCATGCGCTCTTCGTTGCAGGGACCGTCTCCCTTGACCACGCGCCAGAACTCATCCCAGTCGATGGGGCCGTAGATCCAGTTCTTTGTCTCCTCGTCGTAGGTGAGCTCCGGGTCAGGGACGGAGAGACCGAGGGCGTGGATCTGGGGCACCATCTCGTTGACAAACTCCTGGCGCAGTTCGTCGTTAGACTTCGTTTTGACGCCCCAGCGAAGCAAGATCTCGCTGTTGGTCGAGCGGTCGTCGGGCAGCCCGAACATCATCAGCGTCGGCCACCACCATCTATTGATCGCATCCTGGACCATCTCTTTCTGACGCGGCGTGCCCTGCGAGTAAAGGATGACCATCTCCTTGCCCTGCTTCATGTGGAAGCCTTCTTCGGCGCAAATGCGAACCATTGCGCGCGAGTAGGGGCCGTAGGAGCACTGCGCCAGCATCGTCTGATTCTTGATCGCCGCCCCGTCAACGAGCCAGCCGATGACCGCATTATCGGCCCACGTCAGGGTTGGATAGTTGAAGACGCTGGCATACTTCGCCCGCCCGGAGAGCAGATCGTCGATCAGCTCCTCGCGCGTCGCGCCCAGCGTCTCTGCGGCGTGGTAAAGGTACTGTCCGTGGCCTGCCTCATCCTGTACCTTGGACAGGAGCACCATCTTCCGGCGCAGATTGGGCGCACGGGTAATCCAGGCACCCTCCGGTAACATGCCCACGATTTCGCTGTGCGCGTGCTGGGAGATCATGCGAATGAGCTGCCGCCGATATTCGTCCGGCATCCAGTCGCCGGGCTCAATCTTTTCCCCGCGCTCGATCCGCGCCTCAAAAGCGGCCAGCTTCTCGTCGTAGGTCGGTTCACTATCCATAAATTGCTCACCTGCTATCATGTTTGCTCGGCTCTCGGTTCAGCACGGCCTGCCGGGACAGGCGTAAACATAGCTAAGTATATCATAACAGCGGGGCGTTATAAACGAGTAAAAGAGGAGCGCAGAGGGCCTTTGCTGCTCTTGTGGCGGTAAAAGGGCGCCCGGAGGCGCTTGTGGATCAGGAGGCGTCGCTTGCTTCGTCACCTGTGTCGTGGACGACCGTCTCCATGTGCTCGAGCATATCCTCGACGGCGTCGAGAACGTCGTCCTCTACCTCTGTGTAGCCGCACTGCTCACAGACCCACATCGGCACGTCCTCCACGAGGATCTCCTGTCCGTCCATCTCAATCAGGTAGTCCTGCAGCGCCTCTTCCATCGGCGCTTTACATATTTCACAACTCTTGACGACAGGTTCGCTCATGCGGCTTTCTCCTGGTTATCCACAACGACGGTCAGACTTCGCGCCCGTCACCATCTACTGTCTAAAGTAGCATACAAGTGAGCGTATATCAACGGAGATCAAAACGTAGACTGTATCGCTGTGGGCGAGCGTAGGAGAGGGCTAAAGCTGCTCACGCTCCGCCTGCCCGGTCGGGCGGCTGACGATCTGTGAAAGTGCGCGCTGTATCTGGCGTAGCCGCTGCCGGCTTTCGGGGACGAGGCTGAGGGAGACGCCGAAGGCGATGAGGGTGTTGGTCAAAAAGAAGAAGAGTAGCTCTTCCAGAGGCAGGCGACCGGCGATCTCGATGCCCAGCGACTGTGTGGGGCTGATCGTCCACGTGCCGGCCTGGATGGCGACGGCGTCGGCGGCGCCGAGATAGATCGTGGGTATGAGGATCGCAAACAGCACCAGGCGCCGGTAGTGCCAGAGGATGTCGGCTCCATAGGCGATCTGCAGCGCGATCGGGGGCAACGCCCATACGAGCTGCAGGGCGAGATAGGTGCCCGGTTCCCACCCACTCAACAGAAGCGCCAGAGAGGCGGCCCACACGAGACCAATGCCGGCGAGTAGCCGGCGGCGGACATCGGGCCGGGGCTGAAAGGGAGCAGCCGGCGCCGTGAGACGGCGAGCCAGGAAGAGGAGCCACAGCCCCGTCAGAATCGGCTGCAGGACGAAGAACGTGTACTCCTCGATCGGAACCCACCCGAACGTGATGCCGGTGACGAGCTCTGGGTCGTACCACCACACGCGCGTAGCGACGAGATAGTTGTCCCAGGGTGTAGTGTAGAGGACGGCAATCACCACGTGCAACAAGATGACGGTGTAGGGTGAGGGATCAGGGAGAAAGCGGACCACCGGGCGGCCGGCCTCTTGCTTCCCGCGCAAGACGAGCGCGAGCAGGAGAATCGGCAGTCCGAGAAAGAGGGCGAGAAAGGCGAAGTAGCTCATGGACGGCGAAAACGGGGCGCGCGATAGGCCTCCGGCTAGAGTAAGTTGTCGAGCGCGGGCGCCAGCTCAGTAAAACGGAAGTCGTAGCCTGCCTCCTGCAGCCGCGCCGGGAGCACCCGCTGCCCTTCGACGACCACCGTGGCGACCTCTCCGAAGAGGGCGCGCATGGCAAAGGCCGGCACCGGCAGGAAGTGGGGCCTCCCCATCTCGCGGGCCAGGATCTGCCCGAAGGTATCATTCTGAACCGGGTGAGGCGCAGTGAGATTATAGGGGCCCAGGGCAGCCTCATTCTCGATCAGGAAGCGGATTGCCGCTGCCTCGTCGGCGATGTGGATCCACGACCACCACTGTTCGCCGTCGCCAAAGGGGCCGCCGGCAAAGAGGCGATAGGGGAGAAGGACGCGGGGCAGAGAGCCGCCCTTTGTGCTGAGGACGAGACCTGTGCGGATAATCGCCCTGCGCACGCCCATCTCCTCGACTGCGGCGGTACTCGCTTCCCAATCGACGCACACATTCGCCAGGAAATCATCTCCGGGTGGGCTTGCTTCGGTGATGATCTCATCCCCCTGCGTACCATAATAGCCGACCGCCGAAGACTGGATCACCACATCAGGCTTGACATCCGCCTGACGCACGGCGTCGACGACAGCCTGACCGGCTTCGAGGCGGCTCTGGCGGATGCGATGCCGCTTTTCGGGCGTCCACCGCTCAGGCAAAAAGCCGTTCCCGGCGATGCTCTCGCCGGCGAGATTGACGACTGCCTTGGCGCCATCCGCCAGGTGTCCCCAGCCATCCGCCGAATAGGTATCCCAGCCGACGGCGCGCGCGTTCTCCGGCAGCCCCGTAACGGAGCCGGGGTGGCGGCTGAGGACGATAATCTCGTATCCGCGGTCGGCAAGCTGATTGGTGAGGGCGCGGCCGATGAGGCCGGTGCCGCCCGTGATGATGACGCGCATGCTGTTTTCCGCTGTCGCTTCGTTTTCATTCATTACCGCTTCATTCCTCCTGATTGGCCGCATCAGCCTGATCCACAAAATCTGCCAGCCAGTCCGCAAGCCGTTGGGACTCTCCTTCCAGATGTAAGCGGGCGCCTTCGTGGTAAACGTCCAGGTAGGTGAGGAGAGTCTCGCGTGTTATGTGAGGGCGGTCGTTGTGGATCAGACCCTGTACCCACTCGAGATCCGATTTCAAGAGCGACAGATCTCCGAGCGTGAGGGCGGCAACGATCACGTCGGCCAGCTTCTGGTTCGCTCGTGCCAGCTGCATGCCTGATAGACCCAGACGCGGCGCTTCCTGCCAGACATGTCTTTCAATCTGCGGGCGCCCCGCTATAAACGCAGCCAATATCCGGTCGTATTCCTCGGCACGCTCCGGCTTGTCGACGAGCAATACAGGTGCAGTCAGAATCTGCTCCACGATCTGTGGCGCCTGCTGTAGCCGTTCGCCGAGGAAGTAGCCTGGAATGCGGTCCCTTACCGAAGGTTCGACATTGAAAATCCGCCCGCCAAAGGCAAGCGGGACCTCCATCTCGCGCACCATCTCGGCGATGCCGAGCAACTTCGCAGCCGTCGGCAGCATCTGTGCGGTGAGGACGATCAGGTCCGGCGAAGTCCGCTCGATCGTCTCCGCCAGCCGCTCGATGGGCACGCTGGCCCCCAGATAGAGCGTATCCCAACCGCGCCGCCGTAGAATGAGAGTCAGTAGAAGGGCATTGAAGCTGTGCTCCTCGTCCGGCGCGCAGCCAATCAGGATGCGACCGGCGCGTGTTGGGGGCGGATTAATTGCCATCAGCGCTTCCAGGCGGCGCATGGCCAGCGCCGACGCAAAATGTTCCTGCTGTACAGAAGCCTGTCCTTCGTACCAGAGCCAGCCGATCGCGGCGATGCCCTTCTGGAGTACCTCCATACAGACCGTCTCCGGCGGATAGAGGGCAAAGGCTTGAGAGAGAGTGTATTCTGCCCGCCGCTCGTCGAAATTGAGGCAGGCGTCCATCCAGGAGTCACGCAGCTCCTTCAGCGTGTCACCGACCTCCAGCACCGTCGGCGTGGGCGGCTCTTCTTCGGCGGCCATCTCCAGAAATGGCTCTTTGCCCTCCTCCAGAAGCTGATTCCAGAGATCGACGGCGCGGCTGATGCTCAGGCCCTCCTCCTGGCGGGCGATCAGCCACTTAAGGATGTCGATGTCCCGCTGAGAGTAGATCCGGTGCCCGCCGGCCGTGCGCGCCGGCTGGGGCAGCCCGTAGCGTCGCTCCCAGGCACGCAGGGTGTCAGGCTTCAGACCTGTTTCCTGAACGACCGCCTTCAGGTTGTAAGTTGGTGTGTCTTCAAGCGAATTCATTGGCGCACATGCTTTGCTACTGCGTCTGTGATGTCAGGTATGCGTTTACCATTATACCGTCTTTTGTTCATCCTATGTACAGCGAGATCAGGCCGCTGCCGGGCGAAGCGCGGGCATGGCTTCTTCGACGCCCGCGTCCCGCAGGATGCGCTCCGTCGTCAGCCGCGCGGAGAGGAGCACGATGGGCAGCCCGGTGCCGGGGTGGGTGCTCGCGCCGACGAAGTATAGATTGTGGTACTGTGGGTGCCGGTTCTGAGGGCGCAGGTAGCCGACCTGCGTAAAGTTGTGGCTGAGGCCGAACGCAGCGCCGCGGGCGAGGTTGTACTCGCGCTGCCAGTCGAGGGGCGTGTAGCTGATCTCAAACTTAAGATGCTCCTCGAGGTCATCCACGCCGATCTTCTTCAAACCGTGGAGCACCGTCTCGCGGGCCCGTGCCTGCAGCGCCGGCCACTCTTGCCGGACCTCGTCGCTCAGATGGCCCACAGGTACCAGGACCATCAGCGTGTCCTCGCCTGCGGGGGCGGCGGCAGCATCGGTGCGCGCCGGGGCATGGACGTAGAAGCTAGGATCGTCGGGTAGAGTATAATCCTGGAAGATGCGGTCAAAGCTAGCCTTATATTCGTCGGCTAGAAAAACATTGTGGTGGCCGAGCTCCGGGTAGACCTTGTCGACGCCCCAGTAAAACATGATCGCCGAACAGGTATACTTCTTCTTCGCCAGCTTCTCTGTTTGCGCCTCGTCCTGCAGCAAATGTTCGTAAACGTAAGGTAGATCGGCATTAGCGACCACTACGTCCGCCGAGAGTGTGCGCCCATCTTCCAGCCGCACGCCGGTCGCCTGACCATCGGCGATCTCTATTGCCGTTACGGGAGCGTCGTACAGAAAGCGCGCCCCGTGGCTCTCGGCAATCTCGACCAGGCTCTCAATAATCCGATACATGCCTCCTTCCGGAAAGTACACGCCGTCGGCGAGCTCAGTGTACTGGAGCAGGGAGTAGGTGGCCGGCGCGTCGTACGGGCTGAGGCCAAGGTACATGTTCTGGAAGGTGAAGGCCGCTTTCAAACGGGGATCGCTGAAATAGTTGTCAATGTTGTCATAATGTTTGACCAGCGCCTTCAGCTGAAATAGGAGCGGCAGGTTGCGGGGGCTGAAATAGTCAAGCAGACTATAGAAGTTGCGACCGACAAAGTGCTTCAGAGACATCTTGTAGTGGCGATGCCCTTCTGCCAGATAGCGGAGGAGACCGCCAAAGCTGCCCGGCTCGATCGCTTCTAGCTGCTCCTGCATCTTCTGCAGGTCCGCCGTCAGCGCCAACTCGAGCCCATCCTGGAAGTAGATGCGGTAGGTGGGATCGATGCGATGCAGGTGGAGGTGCTCCTCCATTCGTTCTCCTACGGCGGCATAGGTTTCAGCGAACACCTCAGGCATCAGAAAGAGGGTAGGGCCGATGTCGAAGCGGTGTCCGTCCCGCCAGATCTGGTTACAGCGTCCGCCTGCCTGGCTGTTCTTTTCGACCACCGTCACGTCATAGCCATTGCGCGCCAGGCGAGCAGCGGTGGCAATGCCGCCAAGTCCCGCACCGATCACGATAGCTGAACGATCTCTTTCCATCTGCCTACTTCCTTTCTTATGATTCCTTACAATTGCCACCTTCACCGGCGGCTGTTATTCTACACACTTATCTGCTCTATCCAGTCTCTATGAATCTTAGCATGCATGGCCATGTTTGTCAATAACATGTTCGGATATATGTTGACAAATATTGTACAAGTGTGGTAAGCTAGAGACAATTATCCAATAGCAGAAAGAGATGCGGTATGATCGGTTCGCCAACTCACGGATGGGAGCACAGCCTACTGTCTCAGGCGCATGAAGCCTATCACTCATTCCGGGGCCACGCCGGAGAGCCGGCCGGAGAAGGGGCTCGGGCGACACAGGCATTGCGGGAAGAGACGGGGTTGCTGGAGCAGGCATATGCGTATTGCAAACAGCTGACGGCCGAGCATAGCCGCTCCTTTTATCTGGCTTCTGGTTTGCTGCCGCCTGAGAAGCGGCGCGCCGTTCGCGCCTTATACGCCTTCTGCCGGGTCAGCGACGATCTGGTGGATGAAGGCAGCGGCGATGTCGTGCAGGAGTTCAACGCGTGGCGGCAGCGTATTCTCTCGCCCACGCCGCCGGCAGGCGATCTGGTGGCGGTTGCCTGGACAGATGCGCGTGTACGGTACCATATTCCGGTTCGTTATGCAGAGCAGTTGCTCGACGGCGTCGCCCGCGATATGGAGCCGGCCCGTTACCAGACGTTCGAAGAGCTTGCCGCTTATGCCTACGGCGTTGCCTCAACCGTCGGGTTGATGAGCATGTACATTATCGGCTTCAGCGGTCCGGAGGCGCTTCCCTACGCCATTCGATTGGGAGTAGCGCTGCAACTCACGAACATACTGCGCGACGTAGGGGAAGATTGGCAGGCCGGCCGCCTTTACCTCCCGCTGGACGAACTGGCGGCACACGGGCTCAGCGAGGAAGACGTGGGCGCGGGCCGGGTCGACGATCGCTGGCGCCGCTTTTTGAACTTCCAGATCCGGCGTGCGCGTCGTCTGTACGAAGAGGCGTGGCCCGGTATTGGCATGCTCTCGGACGATGGTCGGCTGGCAATTGGCATGGCTGCCGGCGTCTATCGCGCGATACTCGGCGACATCGAAGCGCATGACTACGACGTTTTCAACCGCCGCGCCTACGTCGGGCGCTGGGGGAAGCTGCGCCTGCTGCCCGGCGTCTGGCGCCGTACCCGACGCTTCCGATAAACGCGCGATGGCCGACGCCTACGAACAGCTTGCGCCTTACTACGATCAACTTCACGCAGAGCTAACCGCCGATGTTGCGTTCATCCTCGCGCTGGCCGAAGAACTCGGCGGCCCCATTCTGGAAGTCGGTTGCGGCACCGGCCGTTTGCTCTTGCCCCTGGCGCGGGCGGAGCGGCGGGTGACGGGTCTCGATCGTTCGCCGGCTATGTTACGGCGGGCGCACGCTCGCCTGCAGGCGGAGGGTGCTGCGGTTGCGGAGCGGGTGAACCTGCTCCAGGCCGATGCCGTCCGGCTTCCCCTGGTTGGCGACCGCTACCGTTTCCTTCTCATCCCGTACAATACCTTTCTCCATCTGCCTCCCCGCGACGCCGTCGCCGCCTGCCGCGCGCTGCGGCGGAGCGCCCACCCGGCGGGGCGACTCTTTCTCGATCTCGCCAACCCATTCGTCATCGATCAGACGCCCAGCGACCGCTTTCTGACGCTGGAACGGAGCCTGCACGACGAAGCGAGTGACGAAATAGTGCTGGTGCTGGCCAGCAATGCCCTTGATCAGACGGCACAGGTTCTGACCATTACGTGGATCTACGATCGCATGCCGGCTGGAGGTGGGGCTGTAAACCGTTCGGTGATTCCCATTCGCTATCATTACTACTATCCGCACCAGCTCCAGCTCATTCTGGCAGAGAGCGGATGGCAACTGGAAGCGATGTATGGGGACTACGATGGGACGGCTTTTGACGAAGCGAGCGAGCGCCTGCTGCTTCTTGCCCGTCCTACTCCTTCATAATGCTACCCTCCGATATAGACAGCCTGACATCCGGTTCGGGAGAGGCGGTGGCCAGGCCGACGCGCACAAAGAGCAGGGGCGCGTAGTAGGCGACCCAGATTCCCGCCAGCCAGTAGCGGAAGACGCGCAGCGGTAGCGCCAGCCAGAGTGGTGTGTCGGGGAAGATGAAAGCCAACCCGCGCCAGATCGCCAGCGTCACCAGAAGCCCGAGCGCGTAACGCAGCGCCCGACGTCCGAAGGAGCCGTCGACGACGAAATGAACGCGGGATGGCTCGAGGATGAAGCCAATGCCCAGCCCCAGCAGGATGCCGATCGCCGCCGCGGCATCTTCGAGAGCCGCCAGTTCTGCCCCTTCGATCCGCGGCGACCAGACCACGCTCTGATCGGGGTCGCCGAGCAGCAGCAGGCTGACGATGTACAGCGTCGCCAGCGCGAGCGGTAGCAGCACTGCAACCAACAGACGCTGGCCGAGGATACGATTGCGGAACGACTCCTGATAGAAGTTGACCCAGATCAGGTAGACGATGAGGATGAGCAGCCCCAGCAAAAAGCCAGCCAAGACATCGTGGGGGAAGTGCACCCCCAGATAGACGCGGCTCAAGCCCATGAGGAAGATCAGTACCGCGGCGAGCAGCCAGACCCAGGTGCGCCGCACCCAGTAGGCGAGAAAGAGATAGATGACCGTGGCTATCTGCGTGTGTCCGCTGGGCACGCCATAGCTTGTCTCCCCGACAATGCCCAGGGATGGGTCGAGCCAGTCCGGTCGGGGCGTACGGAACAGGTGCTTCAGTGAGGTGTTGGTCAGGTAAGCGATCGCCAGCAGATAGGCGGCCTGGCGGCCGAATTGCTTGTGGATGCACCAGTAAACGAGCGGAACCAGCGCCAGGTAAAACTCAAACCGCCCCGTTTCGGTGATGGCGATCATAAAGGCGGCAAACTGCGGATAGTTTGCCTGCAGCCAGCGGATGGCTTCCAGGCCGGGTTCGTATAGCTGTTCCACGGCAACTCTCCTCGGAGAACGGTGCGGGTGGCAGAATGGCGGAATTGTAACGCTCACGCTGCTGGTCCGTCAAAAGATCGTGAGTGTAAAATTGACGCCAATAGCCTTCTTCCGCTGTGTTGCGTGGCCCAGAGCGCCGACTATAATCGGAAATGAATTTACCGTCCGGTACGCGGTTCCGGCGCGCATTCAACACGTGCACCACGTACGCGCCAACCCTGTGCGCCCGACCGCAGGGCCACTATCTGCACCCGCCCGGGCAGCTACAGACGCCCCTTGCAACGAATGGAGAAAGACGATGACCGCCAGAATTCTGGTTGTAGAAGATGAAGAGCGAATCCGGCAGTTTCTCCAGCGCGGCCTGACTTTCGAAGGCTATCGCGTCGACACCGCGGCCGATGGCGAGGAAGCCTTAGAGCAGGCGCGTGACAATCCACCAGATCTCGTCCTCCTCGACGTCATGCTCCCCGGCATGGACGGCGTGGAAGTGTGCCGCCGTCTGCGTGCAGTCAACGATACTCCGATTTTGATGCTGACGGCGAAGGAGGCGATTGAAGATCGGGTGGCCGGTCTCGATGCGGGAGCGGACGACTACCTCGTCAAGCCCTTTGCTTTTGACGAACTGCTGGCCCGCGTGCGCGCGCTGCTCCGCCGGGCACAGCCAGCGCAGCCTCAGGTGTACCGTTTTGCCGATCTTGAGCTGGACACGGGCACCCGCCGTGGCCGGCGTGGCGAACACATCTTCGACCTGACGGCCAAGGAGTATGAGCTTTTGGAGCTCTTTATGCGCCACCCGCGCCAGGTGCTGACCCGCGAAGTTATCTTCGATCGCGTCTGGAACTATGACTTTGGGGGCGAAAGCAACATTATCGAAGTTTATGTGCGCTATCTGCGTCAGAAAACAGAGGCAGAAGGGCATCCTCGTCTGATCCACACCGTGCGCGGGGTTGGCTATGTACTGCGTGAAGAGTAGTCCTCGTCGGCCTCTTTCACTCGCCGCTGCGTAACCGAGGTGGAACGCGGCGTGGAGTGGCCGACCATCTTGTGCGGAAGGGCCGACTTGTCGCATTTCACTTATGTCGATTCGAGACCGTTTCACCATCACCTATACGGTCATTTTCCTGGGCGCTTTCGTCCTCTTTACCCTTGTCGTCTACGCTCTTCCCCGGTACACGCTGCTGAATGAAATTGACGCCACCCTCCAGGAGGAGGCTGCGCGCATTCTGGAGCAAGCGCAGGTTTACAGCCAGCGCGATGTCTTCTCGATTATCATTCCGACGGGCGACAGCAACCTCTTCCGCCGCGCCAACACCTTTGTCATGGTCGTGGACGAAGAAGGGCGGGTGCTGAAGCGCTCCGATAATCTGCGCGGCTTTGGCGATCAGCCGCTCGCTCCTGAGGCGCTGGTGGCGCAGACGGAGATGGTGCAGACGAAGGAGTTCGACAGCCAGGTGGTGCGCGTGCTGACGGTGCCTCTGCGTATCGAACGCGCCGGAGGCGACGAGCTGGTGGGCTATCTGCAGGTGGCGCGCGTGATCGAGGATTATGACACCTTTAATCGTTTGCTGGTCATTGCCGTCCTCGTCGGCGCCGGGGCAGTGAGCGCCTCCGTCTTTGTCGTCACCCTCATCTCTCCCCACCTCTTCCATCCCCTGGAGAAGATCGCCTCTCTTGCGCGGCAGATTAGCCGCGCCGACGACCTGAGCCGTCGCCTGCCGGACACAGGGCGCAAAGATGAATTAGGGGACCTGACACTTGCTCTCAACCAGACGTTGGCCCGCCTGGAAAATCTCTTTCGCACGCAGCAGCGCTTTCTGGCAGACGTCTCACACGAGCTCCGGACGCCGCTGACCACCATTCGCGGCAACGTGGACCTGATGCGCCGCATGGGGGGCGCAGACCCCGATTCACTGGACGACATCCAGGCTGAACTCGAGCGCATGACGCGCCTGGTAAACGACCTGCTGCTTCTTGCCCGCGCCGACGTGGGCAGCCTGCCGATCGAACAAAAGCCGGTCGAGCTCGATACGCTGCTCCTCGACGTCTACCGGCAGCTATCGCTGCTCTCCACGCCGGTCACGGTCGTACTCCAAGAGGTCGATCAGGTGCTGGTGCTGGGGGATGCCGACCGGCTGAAGCAGCTCATCCTCAATCTGGCCGACAACGCTATCAAATACACGCCAGATGAAGGAACGGTCGCCTTCTCCCTCTCCAAGACGGGTGACGAAGCGCTTCTGCAGATCAGCGACAGTGGTATCGGCATTCCCGAGGAAGATCTACCCTACATCTTCGACCGCTTCTACCGGGTGGACAAGGCGCGCACGCGGGCACACGGTGGCTCCGGATTAGGTCTCTCAATCGCCAAATGGATCGTCGACATGCACGGCGGGGAGATCAGTGTCGCGAGCGAAGTAGGAGTCGGCACCACCTTCACCGTACGGCTCCCCCTGCTGGCTCCCGAGAGTGGTAGCGCACCGACCGTCGACATGGCGCCGGTTGGCGAGCTCATCCGCGAGCGGCGCTGACAAAGCCGGCGCTGATGCGCTGGGTCAGCTCTCGTCGCGGCGGACCAGCAAGAAAATCCCGAGCAGGATTAGCGCCAGGGGCCAGATCAGGCTTCCGTCTATCCAGCCGAGGTTTTCGAAGAGGAAGTAGAAGCCCAACAGGATCAGCAGCGCCGCCGCAATGGCCGGGCCATTGGGGTGCCGGCGAGCGTCGGAGGCAGGGTCACGGGCCAGACCTTCTACCGGCTTGCCCTCTGATAGATCGCCGGAGATGGATTGGACATCAGACTCTGAGGGCATCACGATTGCCAGGATGAGGTAGAGAGGCAGGCCCAGCCCACCAGCAGGAATTAACAGGAGAAAGGCGAGGCGTACGAGGACGGCGTCGACACCCAAATATTCGGCCAGCCCTCCACAGACGCCGGCGATGACGCGGTCCTCTTCGCTTCGTAGTAATCTGGCTTGCATGGCTGGTACTCTCCTCTTTCTGTGTGCGACTCCGTCACTCTCTATACGCGCCCCTTGCACGGAAGTTGCACGCTGTTCCTGCGGGAAGTTGCCCAAGCTGGCGTGGGCAGCAGACAACATGAGAACGATCTGAAGGACCGCTCCTGCATTCGGCGCCGGTTAGAAATGAGCCCTATATTTTGTTATACTGTCCTGCTTAAGATACCGAGATACGGAAGGGAGTGACGTTGCCGCAGATGCCCACCCCGGCAAAACAGATCGTCGCCAGGTCGCTTCGCTGGCGATGGCTGCAGCGCCTGATGCTTATGGGGATTCACATCTTCGTTCCGCGGCATCGGGTCGGAATTGCCGTGGTGGTGTTAAATGGGGAGGGGCAGATTCTGCTTCTGGAACACGTTTTTCACCCGTATGTGCGCTGGGGCCTTCCCGGCGGCTGGCTGAACCGAGACGAACAGCCGGCAGCGGGTGCCGCACGTGAGCTACGAGAAGAGACAGGCATGGAAGTCGAGATGGGGCCGGTGATACATCTAGAGCAGGAGGTGGCGCCGCGCCATCTAAACATCGCCTATCTGGCGCGCGTCCTGCCCGGTTCCCGGGCGCCGGTGCGCTTGAGCGGAGAAATAATCTCCGCCGGCTGGTTTGCGCCCGACAGGCTGCCGACGCCCTTGCTGCCGTTTACGCGCAATGCCATTGACGCCGCTCTGCGTGTGGAGTGGGAGGCAGCTTGATGAACAACAGCCGCTCGACACCGGGCATGGGACAGTGGTTGGTTGTCACCTTTATCGTGGCCAGCGTTGTCTTTCTCCTCTACAAGGTCTACCAGTATGGCTCGGTTCGCCAGTACTTCCCCACCGGCCTCACCGTCGCCGCCGTCGACGTCGGCGGGTTAACCCGCGAACAGGCGGCGAACCTGCTGAACGAGCGCTATTTGGAGGCGGAGGTGGTTCTTTATCATCAGGAGCAGTCAATCTCGATCCGTCCGACCGAAGATGCCCGCTTTCAACTCGACATCGAGACGATGTTGAACCAGGCTGACTACCAGCGCGCGCAGCAGGACTTCTGGAGTGGCTTCTGGGGCTTTTTGTGGGACCGCCCTATCGAGGTGGAGATGGTGCCTTTGCGCGCAACGCACGACGAGGTGGTGCTGCGGCGCACGCTGGAGACGATTAAAGGTAACTTCGATACGCAGCCGCAGCCACCTCAGCCAGTCCCGGCGACGCTTAGCTTCGAGTATGGCGAAGCCGGCATGGAGACGGCGATCGAGCCCAGTATGGAAGCGGTTGTCCACGCCCTCTACCGCCCGACACAACGCGAGGCGCGCCTCGTCTTGCAGCCGGTGGCGGCGGCGCGACCACGCATTGGCCTCCTGGGCATGCTGATCGTAAACCATCTGGAAAATCAGGATTTCGACGGCGTGGCCAGCGTTTTTATTCTCGATCTCGAGAAGGGTGAAGAGGTGCGTGTGGAGGCCGGCGCTGCGATGTCGGGGATGGATCTGCTCAAGGTGCCGTTGGTGATCGAAGCCTTCCGCTTCATCGATGCCGGGCCGACGGAGACTCAGCAGGCGCACATTACAGAGGCCCTTCTGACCACCGAACCTGGGGGCCCGACGGCGCTGCTAAATATGATTGCCGGACAGGACAATCCCTACGTTGGTGCTCGCCAGCTCACCGACTCGCTCTGGCAACTAGGGCTGAAAAACAGCTTTATGGCGCTCCCGTACGGCCAGCCCGCGCTGCCTGGCCTGCCGCACAGCTTTGAGACACCCGCCAACACCGCACTTGAGCTAGCCATCGAGCCCGATCCCGCCATCCAGACGACGGCCGAAGATATGGGCGCCATCCTCGCGATGCTCTACTACTGTGCCGAGACAGGGGGCGGCGCGCTCCGCGCTGCCTACCCGGACCAGCTCACGCAGGCGGAGTGCCAGCAGGTAATTGATTTCATGAAGGGCAATCGAATTGGGAGCCTAGTGGAGGAAGGGGTCCCGCCCGGCACAGAAATTGCGCATCGCCACGGCTGGGTCGGCGACACTCACGCCGACGCTGCCATCGTCTTTTCTCCCGGCGGCGACTACGTAATCGTGCAGATCTTCTATCAGCGCGAATGGCTGCCCTGGGAGCAGAGCTCGCCGCTGATAGCCGACATTTCCCGCGCCACCTATAATTACTTTAACTTCGACAACCCCTACCTGGAAGGCACGAGGGTCCGGTGAGACGCAAATCATCTTTTTGGAAGCAGATCAGGAGAAGCGTTTTCACGCTGCTGGTGCTGGCGACGCTGCTTTTCTTCCTCCGCCAGCTCTTCTTTTACCAGCAGTCGCGCCGCTTTTTTCCCGCGGAGATGACTATCGCCGGCATGGACGTTGGAGGAATGACAGCCGAAGAAGCGGGCGAGTTGCTGCGCGAACGCTACACAGAGCCGGTTGCCGTCTACCACGGCGAAGAGCGGATCGAACTCAAACCGTCTGACGTCGGCTTCAATCTCGAAGTTGATCCGATGCTCGCCAGCGCACACGAAGCGGTCGCCCAACAAAACTATTGGGTTGGCTACCTCTACTACGTCCTCGGCTGGACCTGGCGCCCAATTACGGTGCCCCTGCAGGCAGGCTACGATCCGACCCTGCTGCGCGAGATGCTGGTCGTCATTGCCGATTTTCTCGATCAACCACCGCAGGGTCCGCAGATCCTCTCAGAGACAGCGGTCTTTGAAGAGGGCCGCGGCGGTTACGTCACCGACGTCGAAGCGAGCCTGCCTCTGGTCGAGGCGGCCCTCTACCGGCCCGATGATCGGGTGGCCCATCTCGTGGTCATCGAAGAGGAGGCGCCCGAGCTCTCCATGGATCTGCTGGAAAACGTCATCCGGGCAAAGCTCAACAGCTTTGACGGCCTGGGCAGCGTCTTCATCCTCGACCTGCAGACCGGAGAAGAGATCAATATCAACGCCGATGTCGCCCTCTCCGGGCTCAGCATCTTGAAGATCCCGATCTTCATCGAGGCATGGCGGCACCTGGAGCTACCGCTCAACGATTATGAGGAGCAGCTCTTCTACGAGACCGCCGTGCGCTCCAGTAATTATGCGGCGAACCTGCTTCTGCACGTCGTCGCCGGGGAGAACAACACCTATAAAGGCGCCGACATCCTAACGGAGTCGATGTGGAACCTGGGGCTGGAGAATACCTTCATGGCCGTTCCCTATGACGCCATTCCCCCGCCGCACCGTCGCACGACCTACCAGACGCCTGCCAACTCCATCGCCCACCAGGAGGTCGATTCCTACTACCTGGACCCCACGCGCCAGACGACGGCCGAGGATATCGGCTCGCTCCTGGGCATGCTCTACCACTGCGCCCAGGGTGGGGGTACGCTACTCGTCGTCTACCCCGGCGAGATCACGCCCGAAGAGTGCCAGTACGTGATCGATCTGATGATCTTGAACGAAGAGGGAAACCTGATACGCTTTGGTGTGCCGGATAAAGTGCCGGTTTCCCACAAGCACGGCTGGATTCCGATGACCCACGGTGACGCGGGCATCGTCCTCTCTCCCGGCGGGGACTACGTGCTGGTGGAGTACCTGCACCAGAACAGTGACTGGCTCCAGGCCGATGTCAGCTTTCCCATCTTGCGCGAGATATCGCGCGCCGTGTACAACTACTTTAACTTTGACGAGCCCTACGTCGGTGATGCTCTGAATGAGGAGGAGCGCTTTGAGGACGGCGTGTTGCCTCCGGAGGGAGGCGCGCCGGAAGCGGAAGAGCCCCCGGGTGGAGAGGAGCCGGCGGCTGAGGAGCCCGCGACCGGCCAACAGCCCGCCGACGAACAGACACAGCCAGCTGCAAGCGGTCTGGGCGCAGGTCCGTAGGCGGAGTGCACTCAGAGTAGCAGGGCTCGGCTTGGTCAATCCCTGACAGGATTTTGCAACGGAGGAAAATAATGGAATACCGTTATCTGGGGCGGACCGGACTGCAGGTCTCGACCGTCTGCCTGGGAACGATGCAATTTGGGTGGAGCACTGACGCCGAGAGCGCCTACCGTATCATGAGCCGTGCGGTGGAAATGGGCTGTAACTTTATTGACACGGCCGATATCTACTCAAAGTGGGTAGATGGCAACCCGGGTGGGGTGTCGGAGGAGATTATCGGCGACTGGCTGCAGCAGAGCGACGTCCGCCGGGATGAAGTCATCGTCGCCACCAAAGTGCGCGGCCAGATGGGTGAGGACGTGAACAGCCAGGGCCTTTCCCGCCACCATATTATGAATGCCGTCGAGGGAAGCCTGCGAAGGTTACAGACCGACTACATTGACCTTTACCAGACGCACTCGTATGACGCGAACACACCCCAGGAAGAGACGCTACGCGCTTTAGACGACCTTGTGCGCCAGGGGAAGGTGCGCTACGTCGGCTGTTCCAACTTTCCCGCCTGGCGTCTCACGGAGTCGCTGTGGGTCAGCGACTGCAACCACCTGGTGCGTTACGAGACGCTGCAGCCCCATTACAATCTCGTGCACCGCGAGGAGTTCGAGCGTGAACTGCAGCCGTTGTGCGAAAAGTACGGCATCGGCGTCATTCCGTACAGCCCGCTCGCCGGTGGCTTTCTGACCGGCAAATACCGGCGCGGAGAGCCCTTGCCTGATTCAGAGCGGGCGGAGCGCATCGAAAAGCGCTACATGAACGAGCAGGGCTTTGACGCGGTGGAGAAGCTGGAAGCGATTGCCGAAGAGCACGATGCGACCATCGCCCAGACGGCGATCGCGTGGGTCTTGGCCAACCCTACGGTCGACGCGGCCATCATCGGCGCCAACAGCATCGAGCAGTTGGAGGATACGATCAAGGGCGCCGAGATCCAGCTCAGCGATGAGGAAAAGCAGGCGCTGGACGAGGCGACGGCCTGGAAGGACTGAGGCGCGTCTGCTGAACATCACTCGCGCTCAGCCCACAACAGAAACTGGGACGTGACGAAGAGACGCTGCGACAGCAATTAAGCAGAGCCGGTTTGTCCATTCAAGGGGCAGTAAGTTCGCGCAGAAGAGGGAGCGCCTCCCGGTCGTAAAGCAGCCAGCGCGCCAGCTCGTCGTGGGGGAGTGAGTGGCGCCAGTCGCGGTACGTATCCAGCGGTAGGTTACGGAAGAAGAGGACGGCGACGATGGGCCGCGCCCTGTTCCACGGCTGTGCATAATAGGCGACAGTGAGCACGCCGGGAAGGGAGCCGCCTTTGTACCCTAACCACGCCAGATGCTCCTGATTGGCGGTAAAGTGGGTGGGCCACTCCAGGTACCGGCGGATGCGCACGCTTTGCTCCCACGGTCCGAGCTGGTTGTCGGCGATCAGCCCCATGAGCCGCGCATAGTCGCCCGCGCTCGCCTTAGCGCTCAAATGCTCGCTGAAGAGGGTTTGTGCGGCGAGTGCGGGGCGTTGCTGGCGGTTGCGCCACGCGGCGTCGGGGCGCAGCGCTGGCTCGGAACTGTAGGCCACAGTGATGCTCATCACCGCGCGGCTGTACAGCTCCGGATCGCCCAGCAGCTCCGCGACGGAGGCCAGAGCGTTGTCGCCGGAGCCCATCAGGAGAAACTGGCCTAGAAACGGACAGGGTGCGGTCGCCGTGGTGAGTCCCAGGTCGATGATCGTCTGCTCGATTCGGCTCTGGCCCAGCAGCAGGTGCAGATAGTCGGTAGCCGCATTCGAGCTGTACTCCGTCATCATGCGCGGCAAATCCCGCAGCAGCACCGCCGGCGAGCCATCGGGCGCTGTCACAATTCGTTCCTCAGCGCGTAGATCGGCCAGCGCTTTTTCGTGAGCGCGGAGGTCCGAGCCGGGGAGGTAATACTGCTCCAGATCGGAGAGGAGTACGAGGCTGTCGGGATTGATCTCGCCCGCCTGCACCGCTGCGGCGTAGGCGACCAGGTGTACCACCTTGACTACGGAGGCCAACGGCATCGGCGCGTCGCCGTTCAGCGCTAATCCTTGTTCCTCGTCCCCCAGCTCGTAGGCGACGAGCGCTACGTCTTCAGGCGCCTCGAGGATGCGACGAACAGCCGGGCGCGCTGCTTCGGGGACGTCCAGCAGGGAGGGCAGCGCGGCTGCGGGTGGCGCTGCGACGCCGACGTTCTCCATCGTACCAGCTGGCTCGGCGCCGTCTGGCGGGGGTACGACGGGCAGCAACAGGCCACAGCGAGTCGTGTCGCTACCGGAAAACGGCCCACGATCGGCTGCGGGATCGATCGTCCACTCGACCACGGCGTCGGCTGCCGTGTCGGTTATTCCCCCGTCCCCTGCTTCAGCGGCTGCGATGTGTGCGGTCGGAGGTGTTGGCGTCGGGGGCGGGCTCGGAGCGACCGCCGTCGGGACAGTGGTCGGTGTTTCAAGCTGCTCTACTTCCACCAACGGCGGGGGCGCCTCGGCAATGCTGGTGGCGGCACAGCTCGCCGTCAGCGTGGCGGCGACGAGAATGCCGAGCAGAAGTAAAACCTTTACAGGCAGGCGCTCCGCCATTCTAAATCCGGGCTGGGGGCATGGTTCACGAAGCTTCGACATACACCACAACGATTCCGATGTTGTCCGAGCCTCCCTTTTCGTTAGCGGCGCTGATCAACTGCCCAACGGCTGCCTCCGGCGCCTCCGCTTGCTGCAGATAGTGTCGGATCTGCTCCGCGCCCTGCACCATCTCCCACAGACCGTCGCTACATAGGAGGAGGCGATCTCCCACCTGTAGTCGCAATGTCCAGAGGTCGAGCTCTAATTCGTAATCGTGGCCGAGTGAGCGGGTAATCACGTTGCGCCGCGGGTGGCTGTACACCTCCTCCGGCCGGAGTTGCCCTTCCTCCACCAGCCGGGCCACATAGGAGTGGTCGCGCGTGATCTGGTGCAGCTCTCCGTCGCGTAGAAGGTAAGTCCGGCTGTCGCCTATGTTGGCCACCGCCGCCCGATCCCCTTCGACGAGGACGGCGGTGACGGTGCTGCCGAGATTGCCCGCCTCGTGCGGATTTTCCCGGGCGTAGCGGGTAATGACCTCGTTGGCGCGCTCGATTGCCCGCGCCAGTCGCCGTTGCAGTTTCACGTCAGGGGCATCGCCCGCTCGAACCGCCGGTAGCGGCTGCGTCTCTTCGAGATCGTTTTGCTCCAGCAGCCAGGTGAGCTCGTGGCGGATGGTTTCGACGGCGAGGCGACTGGCGACGTCGCCTGCCTGGTGGCCGCCCACACCGTCGGCGACGACAAAGAGCCCGGCCGGCGTTTCATTCGCCGCGGAACGTACCACAGCCAGAGCACTGTCCTGGTCGATGGTGTGGACGCGACCGGGATCGGTGTCGGCCGCGGCGCGAAGTTGTAGGGAGGGTGCTGATGCCATTATCGTCTTCTGATCGCTAGAAGCAGGCGCATTATATCGCCGCTGCCTGCGCAACAAAGGGAACGGGCTGCGAAGAACGATTTACTCATAAGGAGAAAAGTTTTCTCGATAGACGCGGCGGGTCACCTCGCGCGCTCTCTCCTCTTGCTCCCGGCGCTGCCGCGCCTCGCCATCGTCGATAGTCGCCTTCTGGATGAACTCTACCACTTCAGACGGGGAATCGGTCACCATGAGTAGGTTGACATCCTCCGGCGCGATCTTCCCTTCGGTGAGCATGATCTTGCGCAGCCATTGGAGCAGACCGGCCCAGTAATCGGAGTCGAAGAGGACGACGGGGAAGTTCTGAATCTTGCCCGTTTGAATGAGGGTCAGGGCCTCGAACATCTCGTCCATCGTCCCGAAGCCGCCCGGGAAGATGACAAAGGCCTGCGCATACTTGACAAAGATCGTCTTGCGAATGAAGAAGTAGTGGAAGTTGATGGGAATGCCCACGAAGCGGTTCCAACCCTGCTCGAAGGGAAGCTCGATGTTGAGGCCGATGGAGGGAGCCTCGGCAAGCCGGGCGCCTTTATTGCCCGCTTCCATAATACCCGGGCCGCCGCCGGTTATGATCGAATAACCGGCTTCTCCCAGCAGGCGTGCGACCTCCACGGCTGCTTGGTATTGGGGGTGGTCCGGCTTTACCCGCGCCGAGCCGAAGATAGAGACGGCAGGCCCCATCCCGGCGAGGGTGTCGAATGCCTCGACAAATTCGCCCATGATCCGGAACACCCGCCAGGTATCCGTTTCGTTGAAAGGGGTGGGTTGTATGTGTGGCGGATTAAGCAGTTGTTCATCCTGAGTCGGTTTGCCGGGGGGCGGAGAGGGGCCACGCACCGGGGCTTCGCGGACATTGCCTTCTTCGTTGTCGCTCATCGCTATCTCCTTTGTCATACAGAGGTAGTCATCCGTCTCTCTCAGTGTACCATCACGCGGACTGCCTGGTCAGCTGTTCGTGGCGCTTCATCACCACCAGCGTCACGTCGTCCGATTGTGCGGTGCCACCGGCATGTTCGTCAAGCGCCTCAGTGATTGCAGCCATAATTGCCGGCGCTTCCCGCCGGCGGGTGGCGGCAGCTGTCAGGCGCAGCCTCTCCAGTCCAAATTCATCGTAGTCCTCGTTTACCGCTTCGGTCACCCCGTCGGTGTAGAAGAGCACGAGATCGCCCGGCTTCAGGCGTACCTCTCTCTGCTCAATCGCGACGCTCTCGAGGACGCCCAGGGCGATGCCATCGCCATGAAGAAGGCTGCTCTTTCCGCTGGCGCGCAGGAGGAGGGGCGGGTTGTGGCCGGCATTGGCGTAGACCAGCGTTTCGGTCGCGGGATCCCAGATGGCGTAGAAGACGGTCACGAAGAGATCGGAGGTTGTGTCATTCCATATGAGCCGGTTGGCCCGTTCCAGGGTGGGCGCTGGTTCATGGCGTCCAAAGGCGATGGTGCGCAGGACGGTGCGGCATAGCGCCATAAAAAGGGCTGCGGGAACCCCCTTGTCGGCCACGTCGGCGACGACGATCCCCCAGCGTCCGTCGGGAAGTTCCAGAAAGTCGTAAAAATCGCCGCTGACCTGACGCGCCGCCTGCCAGAAGCTGGCGACAGTACAGCCGGCAATGTCAGGGCTGCCGTGGGGGATGAAGCTGGCCTGGATCTGGTGCGCCAGGTCGAGCTCCTTTTCCAGCTGGTTCCGTTCGGCTGCTTCGCGATAGAGCTGATCGTTGACCACAGCGATGGCTGCCTGTTGGGCAATGCCGGTCAGAATTTGCAGCCGGCGACCGAGCAGCGGGCGTTGGCTAGTCGGCGGGCCGACGAGCAGAGCGCCGACAAGGCGGTTGCGGGCGTACAACGGCAGGACGTTGGCGCTCTCCGTGCCCATGACGTCACGCATCCACGGCGGCAGCTTCACACGATAGATGGTCGTGCCCGGCGTCGGAGGTGACACGTCCAATGGCTCCATCGGCGGTAGCTCGGAGGCCTCGATGGCAAACGATTCCAGTAGGCCCCGTTCCATCTCGTCCAGTCCGTAGCTCGGGCCGGCGTAGAAGCTATCTGTTTCCTCATCGTAGATGAGGATCAGACAAGATTCGACACCGACGAGCATGGGGATGAAGCGGATAATGGTGCTCAGGATTTCGTTGAGGTCGATCAGGCTGTTGACCGCCTCGGCCACCTGCAACAGCGCCGTGTTCACCCACGCCTCTTCCTGCTGGGCGATGTGTGACTGTTCGCTCTCGACCGCCTGCGCCGTCTGGTTGGCGATATTGCGCAGCATCTCATCCTGACGCTCGCCGAATCCGCCCGATGCTTCCGCCTGCAGGGTTCGCGACGGCGGGGGGGGCTCGTCGACCACAATGACACCCGTCATCTGCCCCTTGGCCACCAGCGGATAGAGAATCCACTGTTCTTCACGCTCTTCGGTTGCCGCATCCCTGCACCAGGGTGGAAGACGGTTGGTGCTCAGCCGCATCATGCCGACATGGACGGCATCCAACGCACTCCAGCTTCCGATAGGGAGCTCGATGCGGTGGAATCGCTCCTCGACCTGCGGCGGAAAGCCGTGGGCGGCCACCCCTTCATAGAGTCTGAGTTCCTGATTCCAGAGCAGAATGGTGCAGGTATCCACCCCGACGAGTAACGGCACCAGGCGCGTGATGGCCTCCAGTAGCTCCTCCAGTCCGCTACTCTGGCGGATGGCATCCGCCACCTGTAGCTGCGCCGTCGTCACCCACGCCTGCTCGCGCTGGGTGGCGATCTGGCGCATCTTATGAATCGCCGTCGCCGTCTGCGCCGCCAGCGCTTCCAGAACCGTCTGTTCCTGTGCGGTGAAAGCGCCGGGTACGTTGCTTTGGACGTCGAGCACACCCAGGAGCTGGCTGTCGACAATGAGCGGGATGATAATTTCCGACCGGGTCTGGTGACCGGGAAAGCCCTGCACGCTGCCGATAAAGCGTTCATCCTCCGCCGTATTATTAGAGATGACCGTCTGGCGGGCGGCGACGGCGGAGCCGATCAAGCCCATTCCGGCCGGCACACAGACGTCGCCTGCCTCAATGCCGCCGGCGCTGCTGGCCTGAATGATCGCATCTCCCGACGGCTTCTGAACGCTAAAGATGCTGACCGGGTGGAAGCCGAACGTCTCACACGTTTGCTGCACAACCACCTCGAACAGCTCCTCGAGATCCTGGCTGGCGTTAACCGTCTGCGCGATCTCGCCGACCAGCTCCAGGTGTGCCGCGCGCGTACGCTCTGCTTCGTAAAGGCGGGCGTTGGCGATGGCGGCAGCCGCCTGGTTCGCCAGAATGGTCAGGCGCCGCACATCGTCCTGGCTGAAGTGCGCCGGCTCGCTGCTCTGGGCGGCGATGATGCCCAGCGTTTCGTCGCCGCTGATCAGGGGCAGGAACAGGCCGGAGAGCGGCGGAGTGTCGCTGAGGTAGCGTGGCCTCGCCGGCAGCTCATTTAGTTCCGTATCGAAATCGGCGATGAGTAGCGGCTCCCGGTGCTCGCGCACCCACCCCACGAGGCCGCCATCGTCGCCGAGGTCGAATAGGGTCGGTGGGCGGCGCTTGCCGTCGACTGTCCAGTAGACGATCTGGTAGAGGTCCCCTTTAAATAACCCCAGCTGGAAGGTGCGTGTGTCGATAATCTTTCCCGCTTCGGCGGCAATCAGCTCTGAGAGGGCGCGCACATCTAGCTGGGACTCGACAAGCGCACGTCCCGCCTCGCTTAGCGCCGCCAGCTCCGTGACCCGCACCATAATTTCCGCCTGGCGCGCCCGGTAACGGCGGCGAACCAAAAACAGGAGAAGGGCGGCAAGAAAGAGGGCGAGAAAGAGGAGGAGGACAGCCCCTAACGTCGAGCCGTACAGCTCACCTTGATAAACAGTCGCCTGTAAGAACATCGCCGAACTGCCGGCCCTGCGATCGACGCGGCGCGGGCCGCGCCGGCAGCCGGTTCATTCCTCTTCCTCCCAGGCACGCCGCGCCTCGCCGGGAGAGGGATATATCTCAAAGACCTTGTCAAAACCGACCATCGAGACAATTTGATCGACGCGCGGCGTCATCGCGGCGAGCGCCAGGCGCCCGCCCTGCTGTGTGGCTCTGCGCCAGGCCGTTACCAGACAGCGCAGACCGCCGCTATTAATATAGCTGACGGCCGACATATCGATGATGATCTCGCGCCGACCGGCGACCAGTACCTGGTCCAACTCAACTTCCAGCTCCGGTGTCAGTGACTGGTCTAGGCGCCCCTCAATGCCGACGACGACGAGGTTGCCCGCTAGCGTGCGCTGCCAGATTGTCATTGGCTCGGCCCCGCCGGTCGCTGCTTGATCATCGTCAGGACGTTCCCTTCCCCTTCCTCATAAGAAAATGTCACGGCATCCATCAACTGACGCATAAAGAAAACCCCAAGTCCGCCAACCTGAATATCGAAATCATCGTCTACAGGGTCTACAGGGGGCGGCACCGGTGGTGGGGGTGGAATATCGGTTGGATCAAAGCGCTCGCCGCTGTCTTCGATCTTAATGACGAAGCGCTCCGTCTCGATGCGCCAGTTCACGGTGATCATGCCCTGATCCTCTCCCTGGTAGGTGTGCTCGATAATATTAGTGCATGCCTCGTCACATGCCAGTTGGACGCGGAAAATTTCGTCCTCGTCAAATCCTGCCTGCTGTGCGCCCTCTGCTACGAAGTTGCAGAGACGTTGGATCTGACTGTAGCGACCGGGAACGGTCAGGCTGGCTTTTCTACCCATAGAGAGTCCGTCGACGGCGACGTGTGTAGGCGGTTTAAAAGCTCCCAACGGCCAGCGTGATATCTTCGTAGGTCTCAAACAGCGTATCGAGACCGGCCAGCGCCATGACCTCTGAAACTCGCTCGGACGGGAGTGCGATACGCACATCGCCGCCTTTGCGCTTGCAGTGGCGGAGGGTCGAGACGAGAATCCGCAGACCGGCGCTGCTGAGATACTCTACACGTGACATATCCAGAACTAGATTGCACCGCCCCTTGTCCATCGACTCCTGAAGCCTTTCTTCCAGCTCATGCGCCGTGTTGCTGTCCACACGTCCGCTGACTGTAATCAGATCGACCCGTCTCAATGTTTCCGTGTTGACATCTAACATAGAAGCTTTTCTCCTCTGCTTTAGGGACCTCTCCAACGTCGATTATACGCGCGCATTATACCATAGTTTGCGATATGGTTGAACCGACAAGGCAAAAGACGACAGCCTCAGAGGCGGCCGCCGATTCACGCTCGGTGGCTGTCTCACAGTCACAGGCCGAAGCGCTCGCCGCTGCCCTGAAAGAGCAGGCGCGGGCACTGGGCTTCAGCATGGTGGGCGTGGTCGACGCGCGACCCAGCCGCCGCCTGGACGCCTATCTGCGCTGGCTCGAAATGGGCTATCACGGGACGATGGGCTGGATGGCGCGGGAGGATCGCCAGGCGCGGCGCAAGGACCCGCAGGTGGTTCTTCCCGGCGTGCGCTCTATCGTCTGCGTTGGGCTAGACTACGAAACGCTTAAGCTGCCGCCGGAGATTGCCCGCGATCCCTCCAGGGGGCGCATCTCCAACTATGCTTGGGGCGCCGACTACCACGACGTGATGACGCCCCGCCTGGAGGCGCTTGCCGAATGGCTGCGCGGCGCCGCGGGCGAGCAGGTGGAGGACAAGGTCTACGTCGACACCGGCGCCATACTCGAGCGCGACCACGCGGCGAAGGCCGGGCTCGGCTTTATCGGCAAGAACACGATGCTCATCGGACCGCGCCGCGGCTCGTGGTTCTTCCTCGGCGAGCTGCTGACGACGGCGCACCTGGCGCCGGACATACCCGCGCGCCCGATGCCCGGCTGCGGTAGCTGTACCCGCTGCCTCGACGCCTGCCCCACCGACGCCTTTCCCGAGCCCTACGTTCTCGATGCCCGCCGCTGTATCTCCTACCTGACGATCGAGCTCAAGGAATGGATCCCACGGGAGATGCGCCCGCTGATGGGTAACTGGATCTATGGTTGCGACGTCTGCCAGGTCGTCTGCCCCTGGAACCGCTTCGCACCGCAGAGTCAGGAGCTGGCCTTCCGTCCCCGCAACTGGGACGCCGCCGCGCCGCCCCTGCTGGAGCTCCTGGCGCTGGACGAAGATGGGTTCAAGCGGCGCTTCGAAGGCAGCCCTATCCAGAGGATTAAGCGCGACCGGCTGGTGCGCAACGCCTGTGTAGCGGCGGGAAACTGGGGCAGCGTCGAGGCGCTCCCGGCGCTGGTGCCACTCCTGGAGGACGAAGCCCCGCTTGTGCGGGGGCACGCCGCGTGGGCGTTGGGGCAGATCGGCGG
>JAWVYW010000042.1:0-26356 GCA_033722535.1 Promineifilaceae bacterium (SeqCode) | reverse complement strand
GCCTGGAAGCGCGGTAACTATGTGGATGGCTTTTACCACGCCCATGGCGGCTACGCGGAGAGCGGGCGCGTCGTCGCCGCGCTGCTGCGCCAGGCGATTAGAGCGGGCGTCGACGTGCGACCAGAGCAGCCGGTGGGTGAGCTGTTGCGCGAAAGCGGACGCGTGCGGGGAGTGCGTCTGGCGGAGGGTGAGCAGGTTGAGGGGGATCACGTTCTTCTCGCCGCCGGAAGCTGGACGCCCTTGCTGCTCCCCGAGCTGCAGAGCGTTATGGCGGCCACCGGGCACCCCGTTTTTCACCTCAAACCGGACAATCCCGAGCTTTTTTCCACGCCGGCCTTCGTCGTCTTTACCGCCGACGTCAGCCGCACAGGCTGGTACGGCTTCCCCTTTCATCCCACCGAACAAGTCATCAAGATCGCCAATCATGGCCCGGGCGTGCGCCTGCATCCAGAGCGAGATGAGCGGGTGGTTACCGCCTCCGACGAGCAGGCGCTGCGCGCCTTTCTGCGCGCCACCTTTCCCGCGCTGGTCAACGCGCCTATCGTCTACACCCGCCGCTGCCTCTATACAGACACCCTTGACGAACATTTCTGGATCGACCGCCACCCAGAGGTGGAGGGGCTGAGCGTCGCAACCGGCGGCAGCGGGCACGGCTTTAAGTTTGCGCCCGTGCTCGGCGCGCTCATTGCCGACGCCGTCGAGGGCGTCGCCGATGTGGAGAACGCGTGGCTGGCGCGCTTCCGCTGGCGCGAGCTCGGCGCGAGCACGGCGGGCGAAGAGGCGGCGCGCTTCCACCAGCCCGCGAGCGGCGGCTGACTACAAATATCTAATCTTTTCCTGCTACAATTGGCGCCGCTTAACTATCCGCAGACGTAAGGACAAATGGCTGAAATCAGATGAGCTATACGCCTCCACAGCGAATACAGAAACTGCTGGACAACCTCCCGGCGCGGCCCGGCGTCTACATTCACAAGGACGAGCAGGGAAAAATTCTCTACATCGGCAAAACGGTGAATCTGCGCGCACGGGTGCGTTCCTACTTTGCCAACAACGTCGATTCTACGAAGACTCTACACCTGCGACGGCGCATCCACGACGTGGAGATCATAACCACCGACTCTGAGCTGGAGGCGCTCTTGCTCGAGATGACGCTGATCAAGAAGCACCGTCCACGCTACAATATTCGCCTCAAGGACGACAAGCGCTATCCCTACATCAAGGTCAACTGGCAGGATCCCTTCCCCACGGTAACGGTCACGCGGCGGATGGTCCGCGACGGCTCGCGCTACTTTGGCCCTTACACCTCTGTCTGGGCCGTGCACCAGACGCTGGACCTACTGCGCAAGATCTTTCCCTATCTGACCTGCGATCGCACGATTACCGGCGAGGATGAGCGCGCCTGTCTCTACTACGACATCAAGCTCTGCAATGCGCCGTGCATCGGCGCCGTCAGCCGCGAGGAGTACCGGGCGATGATCAAGCAGCTCATGGACTTTCTGCAAGGGAAGTCGGAGGGTGTGGTCAGGGACATCGAGGCCAAAATGCAGCGTGCGGCTGAGCAGCTCAACTTCGAGAAGGCGGCCGAACATCGCGACAGCCTGCAGGCGATCGAGACTGTCATTGCCAAGCAAAAGGTCATCGCCGCAGCCAGTACTGATCAGGATGTGATCGCCTTTGCGCGCGAACAGGGGGATGCCTGTGTGCAGATCTTCTTCATTCGCCACGGGCGCCTCATAGGGCGCGAGTATTTCCTGCTTGAGGGGACGGAAGACGAAAGCGACGAAGCGGTCTTGCATGAATTTGTGACCCAGTTTTACGATGAGGCGGCGCATATTCCGAAAGAGGTGCTCTTGCCGCACGAGGTCGATGAAGCACGGATCATCGAAAAGTGGCTACAGCAGAAGCGCGGACAGAAGGTCGCCATCCGTGTGCCGCGGCGCGGCAAGAAGAAAGACCTGGTAGAGATGGCGGCGAGCAATGCGCGCGACACACTGGCGACGCTGCGCCAGCAGTGGTCGGCCGACCGCTCGCGCCACGTCGAGGCGATCAACTTGCTCGAAAATGCGCTCGACCTGCCGGCGCCCCCGGCGCGTATCGAGTGCTATGACATCAGCCACACCCAGGGGCGGCAGACGGTCGGCTCAATGGTTGTCTTCGTGCAGGGCGTGCCCCGCAAGAGTGATTACCGGCGCTTTAATGTGCAGACAGTGGGCAACGACGACTATGGCGCGATGCGCGAGGTACTGGACCGGCGCTTCCAGCGCTACCGCGACTCTCAGGCGGGCGAGCTAACCGACCCATCCCAGATCGGCCGCCGCAAAAAGGAGCAGGCGTGGGCCCTGCTGCCCGATCTCTTGTTGGTGGACGGCGGCAAAGGCCAGCTTGCCGTTGCGGAAGAGGTACTGCAGCAGTTTGGGTTGGAGGAAGAGGTTCCGGTGGCGGCGCTGGCCAAGCAGGAAGAGGAGCTCTTCCTGCCCGACAGGTCGCACGGAGTGCGCCTGCCGCCGCGCTCGGAGGCGCTCTATCTGGTGCAGCGCGTGCGCGACGAGGCGCATCGCTTTGCTAACGTCGGCCACCGTCGCCGCCGCTCCAAGGCAGGAACAGCCAGCATCTTGGACAGCATTCCCGGGGTGGGGCCTAAGCGGCGCAAGATCCTGCTCGACTACTTCGGCTCGCTCGACGACATCCGCGAGGCGACGACCGAAGAGATCGGCGCCGTGCCCGGCATCCCCTTCAACGTGGCCCAGGCAGTCAAAGCCAACCTCGCCTGACGGCGCTGCCCCAGCACGCTGCTTCAGATATAGCAGATCATCAGATTGCCCCTTGACTCACCCGAACAGGTGTGCTATTCTCTTTCTTAGAACAGGTGTTCTAACCCTCCCATCGGTGGAACCGCCGGACCGCGACCTCTGGCGGTTCCGCCCCTCTTTTCGTGAGATCGTCGCGGCGTCGAGAGGGAGGCGACGAAGTGGCGACATCTTTTTTCGTGCTGTTTAGCTGATGAATGTGCCGGTGGCACAGCCCGGCCTTTCGCCGCAATGGAGGAGGCGAACTGCTATGAGACAGAGTGTACTACCCACAGATTTTGGTGACGGACTGGTCGAGCGCCTGACAACACATCGGGGTGTATTGCCGCGACAGGCGGCCATTGGGGCGATTCTTGTGATCGCCCTCTTTGCGTTCGAGATGTTTAACTTCGATACGACGCGCTACGCGCTGCGTAATCTGCTCGGGCCGGTGAGCTTTCTTGGCATCGGCTGGGCTTCAATCCTCGCCGTTGCCTTCTGCTCCATCGACTTCGCCGGTCTCGTTCATCTGTTTACCCCTGAGTCGGATGGGGAGCAGCCAAAGGAAGTCTGGTACCTGATGGGCGCATGGTTGCTCGGGGCGACAATGAACGCGCTCATGACGTGGTGGGCGGTTTCGCTAACCCTTCTCAACCACGACTTTGGCAACGAGGTTTTGAGCCGCGAGCAGCTACTTCAGGTGGTTCCGATCTTCGTCGCCGTCCTCGTGTGGCTGACCCGCATTCTCTTTATCGGTGCCCTAACCGTGGCCGGAGAACAGCTGCTGGAGTGGGGCGCCTCTGAGGGAAGCTCCGCCAAGGCGCGGTCGGCAGACCGCCCACGGCCGATGGGCCAGCCCATGCGCGCCCGCCCGGCGCCCGCTGTCGCCGGCGCGCGGATGGCAATGCAGGGCTTCTCGCCGACGACAGACGAGGTGCCGGCGTTCGTGAACCGGCGCCGCTCGGCGCAGGCTCCCGCGGCGAACCGCAACGCGGACACGGTCGTCGCCGCGACTATCCCGCAGCTGGAGATCGAGCACGACGGCGAAGAGAGAAGTGAGCAAGCGGTACAGCCGATAACATTAAACGAGAAGAAGCGCAAGCCGCACCGGCAGACGACGCGTCGTCAGGGGAGGACGCATCGTCAGGAAAGCACGCGGCGCGAGGAAAAGCCGCGCCCGAACGGGCGCGTGCGCCAGCGCCCGCCAGTACCCGGTCGCACCGCCGGCATTCGCGCCAGCGGCCGCAACAAGCGCGTATAAGGGGGAACGATGGCCTGGTACGAAGAACCTTATCCGGCCGAAGTGTGGCCTGTCCAGACGCCGATCGCAGCCTCTCTAGAACGGTGGCGGCGCCGGCCTGCGGCCCAGCGACGGATGCCATTCGTCCTCCTGTGCGCCGTGCTGACGAGCGCGTTGCTCTTCGGCCGCGTGTTGCCCTACGTCTTCGCGGCGACAGGGGGTGGTGACGGCGCCGCAGCTCCCTTTGCGGCGCTGTCGCCTGATGCCTCTCAGGACGCAGGCACTGCTCAGGCCGCCGTCGCCGAGGCAGCTGCCCCGCCGGCCGACCTCCAGCTGAGCTCAGGCCCCGCTGCTGCCGGTGTCCTCTCGCCGGTCTTCACGCGGGAAGTGCTTCATTGGGAGCCGCAGATCGTGCGCTGGGCAGAGGCCCACGGTGTCGAGCCGAATCTGGCGGCCATCATCATGCAGATCGAATCGTGCGGCCATCCTGATGTCGCGTCACACGCGGGCGCACAGGGGCTGTTCCAGGTCATGCCCTTTCACTTCGCTGCCGGCGAGGTTATGGTCGACCCAGATACGAACGCCCACCGTGGGCTGACGTACTTTGTCGAGCGGCTGAATCAGACGAATGGTGACATCGGCCGCGCCTTTGCCGGCTACAATGGCGGCCATCGCGCCGCGGCGAGCAGCTGGGATCAGTGGGCCAACGAGACGCAGCGCTACTACCGCTGGAGCACGGGCATTTACCAGGACATCCAGAACGGGCTGACCGAGAGTCCGACGGTACAGGCCTGGTTGCAAGCGGGAGGCGCCAGCCTGTGCCGGCAAGCCGCCGACCGGCTGGGACTGAACTAAGTCGCCGATAACCTTCACTTTCCACAAGGTCACTCCGAGAGAGGCGCAGGATGCAACTGCGCCTCTTTTTTCTGGTATCGCGCTCCGCTTGCCGTTATAATTGCTCTGTCGTCCTATGGGCGGCGATCGCTCTCTCGGCTAAACAAACCCGCTGACAACGCACACGGAGGAACAATGGCTATCAAGGTGACATGGCATGGACATGCGACTTTCTCACTGAACATTGCTGGCACGCACGTTGTCGTCGATCCTTTCTTCGCCCCGAACAGTCCCGTCGCCCAGGTCGAGGCCAACGACGTCGAAGCCGATTTTATCCTTCAGACACACGGCCACGGCGACCACATCTCGGACACGGTGGAGCTGGCGAAGCGGACGGGCGCGCAGGTCATCGGCATCTTCGAAATTTGCAACTGGCTCAACGGCAAGGGGCATGACAACACGCATCCGCTGAATATTGGCGGCGGCTACGACTTCGACTTTGGTCGCGTCGACATGACCCCCGCCCTCCACAGTTCGGGCCTTCCCGATGGCAGCTACGGCGGCGATCCCGCTGGTTACGTGGTCACTGCCGGCGGCAAACGGATCTACATCGCCGGTGATACCGCACTTTTCTCCGATATGGCCCTCATCGGCCGTGCTGCCGAGCTCGACCTGGCGATCGTGCCGATCGGCGACAACTTCACCATGGGCCCCCGCGATGCTCATCTTGCCGTCGTCGACTACCTGAAGCCGCGCGTCGTCATCCCCTGCCACTATAATACGTGGCCGCTTATCGAGCAGGACGCTCAGGCGTGGGCAGAAGGCATCAAGAGCGAAAGCGATATTGAGCCTGTCATCCTCGATCTTGAAGAGAGCTACACACTCTAACTCCTTTCGTTGCCCAGTCACTGAGGCGTCGGATGCATTCGGAGGCGTGCTACTGCAAAGAACGCCCGGCGCCTCGTGAAGCTACTGTCTGCGCCGCTCCCGGCGCTCGCGTGAACCTGACCATCATCTCCGCTTTCTCTATGCTCGCGTAAAGGAGGGCGCGTTGCCGTCGCGGCGCATTCTGTGGTTACTTCTCGCCGTTGTGGCTCCATTCCTGAGCCTCTGGCTGTTGGCTGCGCTGCCCGCGCGGGCCGACGTTGTCCTTCCCGGCAGTTCGGTGATTATTAGCGAGGTCGCCTGGGCGGGGACGGACGCGAGCAGCGCCGACGAATGGATCGAGCTGCACAATCCGACGGCCAACGCAATTGCTCTCGCCGGCTGGACCCTAGTCGACGGCGACGGCGATATCCACGTGCCGCTGGCGGGCACCATTCCCGCTCATAGCTTCTTTTTGCTCGAGCGCACCGACGATACGACAGTCGCCGACATCCCCGCCGATCTCTTCTTTACCGGCGCGCTGGACAATGCCGGTGATAGCCTGCGCCTGCTCGACCCCGATGGGAGGGTCCAGGACAGCGCCAACGGGGATGGCGGTGCTTGGCCTGCCGGTGCAGGCTCTCCTGACTACCGGACGCTGGAGCGGCGTGATCCTTTACTGCTCGACAGAGATGGCAATTGGACCGCCAACGACGGTGCCGTGCGTAATGGCCTCGACGCCCACGGGCAGCCGCTGAACGGGACGCCCCGGCAGCCAAATAGTGCCTGGGTCGACACGGCGCCGGTAGAAAGCCCCGATCTCGTGCTGCGCAAATTCGCGCCGCCAACAGTCACCACGGGTGCGCCGCTTCTCTACAAACTGGTGCTGAGCAACACCGGCTCCCTCACTGCGACCGATGTTACGCTCACCGATACGCTCCCTGGCGGCACAACCTTCGCCGGGCAGCAGAGTGAGTTGCAATGGCGTGTGGTGACGCCCGACATAGTCGTCTGGTCGGCAAATACATTGTCTGTCGGCGCTGCACTCACTGTCTGGCTGACCGTTACCGTAGACGCTCCGCTCGGCACGCAGCTCTTCAACCACGCTGTCGCTGCCGCTGGCGAAACGGAGTCCGCGGAGGGCAACAACAGCGCCAGCACAACGACGATTGTGGAGAGCGAGGATGGGCTGCGGGTGCTCCTCGGCGCCGTGCTCTACGATGGCTATGAACTGGGCGACGCCGACGAGGCGGTGCAGCTTTACAATCCCGGTGCGCAGCCGGTCTCCTTGGGCGGCTGGCGGTTGGGCGACGGCGAAAGCGAGCTGCTGCTTCCCCAGGAGACGCTGCTGGCGCCAGGTGAATCGCTGTGGATCGCCCGGCAGGCGGATGCGTTTTACCGCCAATTCGGCTTTTATCCCGCTTACGAGCTCGCAGAGAGTGTAGAGACAGTGCCCCAGGCAGCTGGCAGCTGGCCAGTGCTCGGGAACAGCGGCGACGAAGTGATGCTCTGGGGCGCGGACGGAACCCTACTCGATGCGCTGGTTTACGAAGGGGGCGATCCGGCAACGGTGCCTCAGGATCGGTGGGGGCGGGACGGCTGGTCGGGGGCCGCTCTTGAGCCGTACACGGTTTCCCGGCTGTTTCCAGAGGAGGGCCAGATCCTCTACCGGCGGCGGGCGCAGGCATCCGGTCGCCCGGTTGCCGACACCAACACGGCGAGCGACTGGGCGCAGGCGCGAGATAACATCATCGACGGGCGCAAAGTGCAGTATCCGGGCTGGTCTGTGGACGACTTTTTCTTTACGGCACGGGTAACGGAAACGGCCACGCTCACCGTCGCCGTCGCTCCCGATCATGCTTTCTCCATCGTCGTCGACGAGATCAACCGCGCCCGCCATACGCTGCAGATGACGAGCTTCACCTTCGAACATCTGGGTATCGCCGAGGCGGTTGTCGCCGCCGCCGAACGCGGGGTGACGGTGACCGTGCTTTTAGAGGGCGCCCCTGTCGGCGGACTTGCCGACCAGGAGAAATACATTTGCCAGCAGATAGAGGCGGCCGGTGGCGCCTGCTGGTTCATGTATCGTGATGATGAGCTGTCTATCCAGGATAGGTACCGCTATCTGCACGCCAAGTACATGTTGGTCGACGGCCAGCGGGCATTGATCAGCAGCGAAAATTTTAGCCCGAACAGTATGCCTGACGATGAAAAGTCCGACGGAACGTGGGGGCGGCGAGGAACGGTGGTTGTCACCAATGCGCGCGGCATCATAGAACGGCTACAGGCGCTCTTCCGTGATGATTTCGATCCCGAATCGCACCAGGACCTGATCCGTTGGGGAGTGGAGGAGCCGGCCTTTGGCCCACCGCCAGCCGACTTTGTTCCCATTACCGCCACCGGCGGCATCAGCTACACCAACCTCTTCACCGAGCCGGGCGTCTTCAGCGGCGCTTTTTCCTTTGAGCTGCTCCATGCGCCGGAAAACGCGCTCCGCGACGCCGACGGACTGCTCGGCCTGCTGCGGCGTGCGCGGCAAGGTGACACGGTGCTTGTCCAGCAGCTAAGCGAGCGCCTTCACTGGGGGCCGTCGTCCGGCAGTGCAGAGAGTGATCCCAATCCGCGTCTTGCGGCGCTGATCGCTGCCGCCCGCCGTGGCGCGCGGGTCCGGCTGTTATTGGATGGTTACTATGACGATCCGGCGAGTCCACTTAGCAACCGTGCTACGTGCGACTACATTAATCGTGTGGGACGGGAGCAGGGATATCGACTTGCCTGCCAGGTGGGCAACCCCACCGGGATGGGCATTCACAATAAGATGGTTTTGTTGCAACTTGACGGAAGAGGCTGGATTCACGTCGGCAGCCTCAATGGTACAGAACAGGCCGCCAAGGGAAATCGCGAAGTCGCCCTGCAGGTGCAGTCGGACGGCGCTTTCGCCATGCTCGCGCGCCTCTTTGAGCGCGACTGGAGCTACCGCGTCCAGCTGCCCGTGGTGCTAAAGAGAGAGCGCGGACGTGCCCACCACGTTTTGATTAGCGAGGTGCTTTACGATCCGGCTGGTCGGGACGACAAAGAGTTTATCGAGCTTGTCAACCCGACGAACGATGTAATCGATCTGAGTGGATGGGGCGTGGGCGACGCCGTCTCTCCGGCTGACTATGAGGATCTGCGCCTTTTCCCCGCCGGCACCCTGCTGGAGGCTCAGTCGGTGCTGGTGGTCGCGACGACGGCGGTCGCCTTTCGCGCCGAGTTCGGCGCCGATCCCGATTTCGAAATTCTGGAGAGCGATGCGCGGGTTCCCAACCTCATCGATCATCCACATTGGGGTGAGGTGACGACCTTTCTTCAATTGGGAAACGAGGGGGATGAGGTTATTTTGCGGGACCCAGCTGGGCGCGCCGTCGACGTCGTCGCCTACGGCACTGGGCTGTACCCGAACACCCCATCATGTCCGGCGGTCATCGCCTCAGGGTATAGCCTGGAGCGCGTGCCTTATTGGAGGGATACGAACGGGTGTGAAGAGTTTCGCGGATGGCCCTTTCCTTCTCCCGGAGAACTCCCTCTTGCCGCGGGATCGATGCAGTAGCTCACAAAGAAGCAGCGCTACGGCGGCTCCGCCAGCCGTCGTAGTCAGGCAAAGGTATCGATGCTAGACCCTTTCTAGCTACCCGCTACGGATTGCCGAACAGCTCGTCTGCATCCAGATCGAGTGCGTCTTCGGGCTCCGAGCTAATCGGGGTGCCGGCACGCGTGGTGATCTTCCCTTCATAGATGATAGCGGGGCTTTCGTAGTCCTGATGCTCCTGCTCCAGGGCAGGCTCTTGCGAACTCATGAAGAAGTCACTCCTGATAGATAGGGATGAAAAGATTCACTGGCTAACAGTGGAACGGACGATAGCCGCCCGACTAACTTATTATCACTCACCGGCTCTTCTATGTCAACTCGGCTTCGCCTTTTGGGCCTCCGAACGCTATAATGTGCATCGGTTGTCCTGCGACACAACTCCTGGAGAAGTGCATGACACAAGCGGTAAGAAGAACCAGCCTGGAAAACGGTCTGACAGTGGTGTTGAAAGAGATGCACCATGCGCCGGTGACGAGTTTCTGGGTGTGGTATCGGGTGGGCAGCCGCAATGAGACACCGGGTCTGACGGGCGCTTCCCACTGGGTTGAGCACATGATGTTTAAGGGCTCTCCGGCCTTTCCTCCTGGAACACTCGACCGCGCCGTCTCCCGCGTTGGCGGACGCTTTAATGCCTTTACCTGGATTGACTTTACGGCCTACTTCGAGACGATGCCGTCGGATGAAATCGATCTCGCCCTGCGCCTGGAGTCGGATAGAATGGTCAACGCATTCATGGACGAGACATCGGTTGACTCGGAGCGGACAGTTATCCTCTCCGAGCGGCATATGTATGAAAATCAGCCTATGTTTCTGCTTCACGAGGAGCTCCAGGCGGCAGCCTTTCGCGTCCATCCCTACCATCACGAAGTAATCGGCGATGAAGTAGATCTGCAGACAATGACCCGTCAGGAACTGTACGGTCACTATCGTCGCTACTACGCGCCGGCAAATGCCGTCGTCGTTGTCGTGGGCGATTTCGAGCCGGACGATATGCTGGTTCGGATTGAGGAGCAGTTTGGTGCAATTGCGCCGGGTGAGGTAGCCGCTCCGGTGGCGCGGCAGGAACCCCGGCAAAAGGGAGAGCGACGGGTCACGGTTCACGGTCCGGGAGACACCGCCTACCTGGTTCACGCCTATCGCGCTCCGGCGGCAACAGATGAAGATTTCTATCCGCTCGTGCTGTTGAACGCTGCCTTCGCCGGTGGCAGTAGCCTGGGATTCTTTGCCGGTGCCGGTTCCAATAAGAGCTCCCGCCTCTACAAGGCGCTGGTCAGCTCCGGTCTAGCCGTTCACGCAAGCGGAAGCATGACGCCCACGATCGATCCTTTCCTCTACCGCCTCAGCGTGGTGGCGCAGTCTGGGCGGTCTCTGGAGGAGATCGAGGCGGCTCTGGACGCGACGGTTCAATCGCTGGAGCAAGAGCCGATCACACAGGCTGAACTCGACAGGGCGCTAAAGCGGGCCAAAGCACAGTTCGTGATGGCTGGCGAGAGTGTAACTGGTCAGGGGCAGATGATCGGAATGTCGGAGATCGTCGCCGGAGACTATCACTGGTTTGAAGAGACGCTCGAGCAGCTACATGCCGTCACCCTTCCCGACGTAGAGCGCGTCCGCCGCCGCTATCTACGTCCGTCGCAGCGCACGGTCGGCTGGTATCTCCCCGCCACGTACGGCCAATGAACTCCGATCTGGATCAAGAGAAACATACATTAATTGAAGATCTGGAGGCGCTTAACCAGATCGCCGCGGTGCTCAACCAGGCAGTCGACGTCCGGAGCGCCCTCGAGCGCTCCCTTGCACAGTTGATCGAACTGGCGGGACTGGAGACCGGCTGGATCTTTGTCCGTGATCAGAGCGACCATTCACGCTGGTGGGGGCCCGGCTTTACGTTGGTCGCGCACCACAACTTGCCGCCCGCCCTCTCACTGGATAGCGCAGAAGCGTGGGACCACAGCTGCGACTGTCAGGGGCTCTGCCTGAGTGGGCGTCTGACAGAGGCCTACAATGAAGTGCGATGCAGCCGTCTCAGCCACGTTTCCGGGGATCGGCGGGGCCTGGTCGTCCACGCCTCCGCACCCTTGCGTGCCGGCGAGCGCACCCTCGGCATCCTCAACGTGGCTGCTCCAAATTGGGAGTCGTTCAGCCCGCGCATTCTGGCCCTCCTTTCAAACGTGGGGGCGCAAATCGGCGCGGCGCTGGAGCGGGCGCGGCTCTTTGATATGCTGCAGGAGCGGCGGATTCATGAGCAGGCTGCTCTGCTCGACTTCACCAATCAACTTCTGGGGCGTCTCGACCTGGATGATCTGATCGACTACCTGGTGAGTGCCGTGCGCACTCTCTTGCAGGTCGATGCCTGCGCGCTCGTACTGCCTGACGAAGAGGACCCTTCCTATCTCCGTTTTTGTGCTGCATCTGGTTGGTTGAGCGATCCTGTCCGGGCCGAGCGGCGTATTCCGGCCGACATGCGTAGCGGCTCCGGACGTGTAATGCAGAAGCAGGAGCCGGTTGTGATTCACGAGGTCGACCGGCAGAAGACGACGCTGTGGATGGCCGACTGGCTGCCGCAGGAAGCATTTCGAGCGGCGGCTATCGTGCCCCTCGTCGCCGGTGGCCGCTCTATCGGCGCGATGGTCGTCCATGCGCGCCAGCCACGTAAGCTGGAAGAGAGTGAGCTGCGTTTCTTACAGCTAATGGGCAATCAAGCAGCGATCGCGCTGGAGACGGCGCGCCTGCACCGGGAGGAGATTCAGCGCCACCGGCTGGAGGAAGAACTGGCAGTAGGGCGGCAGATTCAGCTTAGCATGCTGCCCGAGGGCAACCCCGCACTCCGCGGCTGGGAATTTGCCGCACACTATGAAGCAGCGCGGCAGGTGGGTGGCGACTTTTACGACTATTTCCGTATGCGCCGTGGGGATGGCTCGATTACGTTGGCTGTCATCATTGCCGACGTGGCCGATAAAGGAGTGCCGGCTGCCCTCTTCATGGCGCTCAGTCGCACGACCATCCGTAATGTCGCCGCCGACAGTGACTCTCCCGCCGCGGCTTTGATGAAGGCCAACGAATTAATTCTCGAAGACAGTCAGGCGGAGCTCTTCTTGACTGCCTTCTATGCCGTCTTTACACCCGGCAGCGGTAACCTCGTCTATACCAATGCGGGCCACAATCCTCCCTTGTGGTACCGAAACGAGAGCGACGACTTCCGCCTCTTGAATGCCGACGGTATCGCACTCGGCGTCATCGCCGATATCGCGCTGCAGGATGTCGTCGTCGAAGTGGCGCCGGGTGATGTGCTCGTCTTCTACACAGATGGGGTTACAGAAGCGATGAATGAGCAAATGGGGGAGTTCGGCCTGCACCGGCTACAGGAGACGGTGGCGCGGGTGGCAGATGATTCCGCAGCGGGGATCGTGGAGGCGATTCTCGCCGCCGTCGATGACTTTCGTGGGGGAGTCTCTTACCGCGATGATCTCACCCTGGTCGTCTTGAAGCGCGCCTCCACCTGAAGGCGTGCGCGCTCCTTTTACTACATGCTATACGCCGCATCCCGCTTGCCAGCCGCGCTGGTCGCGAGTGGGACGAAAACGGAGAAGATAATGCCCGAAAGAATCTATCCTGGGCCAGCGACGATTCACCGTTATACGCTCGAAAACGGGATCGTCGTGCTCGTCTATGAAAACTTTACCGCGGCGTCCGTGGTGGTAGAAGGGTATGTTCGCGCCGGTGCCCTCAGCGAGGGGCGCGAGCAGGCCGGCTTGGCCGATTTTGTCGCTTCCATGCTTCTCCGTGGCACCGAGCGCCGCTCTTTTGACGATATTTATGACGCGCTGGAATCGGTGGGAGCAGGTCTTAGTTTGAGTGCTGGACGCCATGTCACCGACTTCTCGGGGGGTGGGCTGGCGGAGGATCTGGACCTGATACTAGACCTGCTTGCCGAGACAGTGCGACGCCCGACCTTTCCTTCTGCTCAGGTAGAGCAGGTTCGCGGGGAGACGCTGACCGGGCTGCAGATGCGAGCGAACGATACGCGGCGCATGGCGGGGCTCCGTTTTCGCGAATTGCTCTATGAGGACCATCCTTACGGCTACAGCCTGCGCGGGTATCCAGAGACGGTTGCCGCTCTCGAGCGTGCCGATCTGCTGAACTTTCACGAGAAATTTTATGGTCCGCGCGGAATGGCAATTACAGTTGTCGGAGCCGTTCGCGCAGAGGAAGCGGTCGAGCGGGTCGAGGCGGCGTTTGGCGACTGGCGCAATGAGCGTTGGGTACCTCCGCCGGCCATTCCCCCCGCGCCGCGGCCGGTCGTCACCCTCCACGACTACGTCGCGTTGCCGGATAAGACGCAGTCCGACATTGTGTTGGGGTTACCGGGTCCACGGCGCTCCGCCGAAGATTACCTCGACCTCAGTCTCGCAAACACGATTCTGGGTGTGTTTGGGATGATGGGTCGCCTGGGCACCAGCGTACGCGAAGAGCAGGGGCTCGCGTACTACGTCTATAGTCGCCTCAACGGTGGCCTCGGGCCCTCTCCGTGGTATGTCAGTACCGGCGTCGCTCCGGATAAGGTGGAGCAGGCGCTGGACAGCATCTTTTACGAAATCAGGCGTATGCAGACGGAGCTCGTGTCGGAAGAGGAGCTGGAAGACAGCAAGACCTATCGCACCGGCTCGCTGCCGGTCAGCCTCGAAACGAACGATGGCATCGCCAGCATGATCAGCGACATGGAGCTGCTCGAGCTTGGGCTGGATTATCTGCAGCGCTTTCCCGATCTGATCAACGCCATCAGCGCCGAAGATGTACGGACAGCGGCAGAGAAGTACCTGAGCACAGAACAGATCGCCCTCGCCGTTGCCGGCCCGCCGCTTGCCGACGCGGGCGAACTGGAGCGAGGGTCTTAGCGGCAATGCTTTCTACCGGCGTCGATTTAATCGAAATTGGGCGAATCACACAGGCACTTGAGCGTCATGGCGACCGTTTTCGGCGCCGCTTCTTTACTGATCAGGAGTGGGAACATTGTGAGGGTCGGGTCGAATGTCTGGCGGGGCGCTTTGCGGTAAAAGAAGCAGTCGCCAAGGCATTTGGGACGGGGATTGGGGACGTGCGCTGGGTGGAGATCGAAGTGGTCTGCGACGGGCGCGGTCGCCCGGAATTGAAGCTGCATGGAGCCGCGCGCGAGCTGGCGGAGCGACTCGGCCTCCGTCAATGGTCGATCAGCCTCGCACATACAGAGACGCATGCTATCGGACTCGCCGTGGCAAGCGGATAGAGGATAAGGAGGGAAGAATGGCAACGTGGAAAAGCGATGACAACACGCTCATCAACTACGAGGTGTACGGACAGGGAGCAGACCGACCGACGCTGCTCTTGCTGCCTGGGCTTCTCGGATCGATCAGCAGCCAGTGGCGCGGCTTTGTCGACCCGCTCTCCCGGCAGTTCCGGGTCGTACTCATGGATCTGCGCGGCCACGGTCATTCGGAGAATCAGGCGCAGGCGCTACAGATCGAGCGGCTTGCGGCGGATGTGGCGGGGCTGGTCGATTATCTGGACCTCGACGAGATCCACGTTGCCGGGTATAGCCTTGGCGGCTACCTGGGGCTACTGTTCGCGCTGCAACAGCCGGGGCGCGTGCCGACGCTGCTCATGCACGCGACAAAGTTTTACTGGACCGAAGAGGCGGCAGGCAGGATGCGCAGCCAGCTCGATCCTGACCTGATGGCGGAGAAAGTGCCTGCATACGCCGATAGCCTGGCCCAGGAGCACGGCAGCCGCTGGCGCGCTCTGGTACGGCAGGCCGGCGATCTGATCGCCCATCTGGGGCAAGAGGGGCTGAGCGAGCGGATGGTCCGCCAGCTCCAGATGCCAATTATGGTCAGCGTGGGCGACCGTGACGAGCTGGTGAGCCTTCCGGAGGCATCCCGCCTCAGCCGCATTCCGCCACAAGGAATGTTGCTCGTACTACCGGGCGTCCAACATCCGTTTGCCACAGTGCAGCCGATTCCACTGCTGCCGACGATGCAACACTTTCACGGTAACGACCGGCAGTGGCGTTAAGGCGTGGGCGCGGTTACAGGAGCCGCTGAGAGATGGCGAAGCGGAGATTGATGGCCGTCCTGGCCCACCCTGACGACGAATCATTTGGTCCGGGGGGCACGCTTGCCCGATATGCTGACGAAGGGGCCGACGTCCACGTCGTTATCTGTACCGATGGCGCCGCCGGCTCGGTGATAGAGGCATATGCCGATGCACGCGAGCGATTGGCCGAGATCCGGCGGCAGGAGCTGGAGGGGGCAACTGGCGTTCTGGGCGTCCAACTCCACATGTTGGGGTATCGGGACTCCGGCTACATCGGCGACCCTGCCGGCGAGCACCCAGAGGCCTTTGTCAATGTAAATGAAGAAGAGGCGGCGGCGCGCATCGTCCACCTGATTCGCTCCGTTCGCCCGCAGGTGGTAATCACCCACGATGAGACGGGCGGCTACTTTCATCCTGATCACATCAAGGCACACGCCGTCACGGTGCGCGCCTTTCACGCCGCGGGGGACGGAGATGCTCTCCCTCGGGCGGGCGCTCCATATCAGCCTCAGCGTCTCTACTTCACTGCCATCTCCGGTCGCCGGTTGCGCCTGTACACGTTGAGCATGCGTCTCCGCGGCAGAGATCCTACGCGGGTTGGTCGCAACAACGACATCGATCTGACGCGCCTGGGACGGCCGCGCGGCGAGCTTCATGGCAGGATTAACATCGATCGCTATTGGAAGCGTAAGCAGGAGGCCAGCGCCCAGCATGAAAGCCAGGGAGGCGGGACGGGGGGATTTGGCCGCAGTTTACCGGTGTGGTTGCGAAAGTGGCTGTTGAGTACGGAGTACTTCGTGCGCGCCTACCCTTCGCCGGAAAAAGGTGTGTGGGAAGATGATCTGTTTGCCGGGGTGAAAATAGAGGAGAAATAAAAAGAGGCCTCCCCACGGGAGGCCTCTCGACGGGTAGTATTGTGGCTCTGTCTCTTTAGACGCGCTGCACGTTGGCAGCTGCCGGCCCCTTCTGACCCTGCTCTACCGTAAATTCAACCTTTTCGCCCTCAAGCAGGGTGCGGAAGCCCGCGCCCTCGATGGCGGAATAGTGGACGAAGACGTCGTCGCCCGACTCGCGAGCAATAAAGCCGTAGCCCTTCTGCTCGTTGAACCATTTTACGGTACCAGTTTCACGTTCACTCATTTGAAAAAACACTCCTTACTTAATCTGCCGGTATTTCCGGCTACCGGCACGCGCTACCATAAAATAAAAAGCACCGCCAAGACTTGCAAAGCTCGGCGGCGACCCTTACTTCCGGAGCATAACGTGCAACATCTTCCTAACATCTTCGAGCATATCCTACTTTTGCTCCGGCGTCAAATAAGAGTGCACGTTTTCCTGTTACACCCGTGGTAGCCTCTCGCTCCGCCGGGAAAGGTCAGACGGCAAGGACCGCTACGAGCAAGTTTAGGGAGGTGATCATGTCCGCCCGCCCCGTCTTGACCCCCACGTCTGTCTCCAGAAGGTGGGCGTAAATTCGCTCGAGCTGCGAAAGATTGAAGCGCTGGCTTTGCTGGTACAACTTGCCGGCGACAAAGCTGTGGATCCCCAGCACGCGGGCGATCGCCGGTGCGCGTTGCCCTTCTTCTGCCATCTCTTTGATCTGGATGAGAAGGCGAAACTGGCGCACGATCATCGCAAACAGATAGAATGGATCCGCTCCTTCGTCCAGTTTTTGCTGCAGCAGTGTCGCCGCCTGTTGCCGATTGCGGCTGCCCAACGCATCGACCAGGTCGAAAATACTCGTTTCGGCGGCGTAGGGGCAGAGCCGGGCGACGTCGTCGACGTTAATCTCTCCCTCGCCGGCGCGATAAAGCACCAGTTTCTCGACCTCATTTGCCAGCAGCGTCAGATCATTACCGGTGTTGCCCACCAGCACCTGGGTGGCGCGTGGTGTGATACGTCCGCCTGCCTCACGGACCCGCTGTTCGACCCACCGCTCAAGCGCCCGGCCCTCCGGCCGTTTAAACGCCCGCACGTAGCCGTTGTCCAGCTTTTCCGCCAGCGTCAGCAGGCGATGATTGCGGCGCAACGATTGTGACTCGAGGAAAAAGAGGCGGGTCGTATCCGGCAGGTGGGGCAGGTAGTCCACCAGGCGGTCGGTCAGGTCGCGCCCGGACTCCAAGAGCGCGTCGTTGCAAACCACGAGGCGCCGTTTGCTAAGAAAAGGGATCGAATCGCAGACCTGACGTAATTCTGCAAAGGAGAGGGCGCCGCTGAAGCGTGTCGTGTTGAGCTCCAGCATCGATGGATCGTCGAGCTTTGCCGTCAATTCCGCCAGCTGCTCTTTCTGCGAGAGGGTATCATCGCCGTGGAAGATGTAGAACATCGCTTCTGCCCCGAGCAACCGCCGAATGGTGCGTCTTAGCCGCTGGTCTCGATCTTATAAGAGTTGACTTTTAGATCCTTGCCGGGTGCCAGCAGGAGCTGGAAGAAGCGGGTAACGATCGACGCGTTGATTTTGCGGACGCGCGTCACCGTCATGTCGCCCAGGTCTCCTTCGGTCGTGAACTTTTCCTGAATCGCCATACCGACCGGCTTGGAAATGATCAGGGAGAGAACACCGGCAAGAATGGCCGAAGGAAGGCCGTTAAAAAAGACGGAGACGTCCATGTTCGGACGGCGCTGCCGGCGCTGCTCGAGGCCGAATGCCGACTGCGAGGCGAGCGCTCCCAGTGTGGCGGTGGTCAGGAGCACGGTGCCGCAGTTGGGGTGGACGGCGAGCTGGTGCTCTCCCTCCTTCATACGGCGGTGGGCCTCTTCCACGGCCGCGCGCACATCATCCTCGTTGATGTCGCCATAGATATTGAGGTGAAAGCCGCGGAAATCGGAGTGGCCCTGGGCGCTAAACTTCTTGTGGTTCTCGCTCAAAACATGAATCGTCGCGTGCTCCAGCCCGTGGTTGCGCCGGGTGCGGCTGACAAGAGTGCGTATCTGATCTAACATCGGTTTTAGCTCCATCGGATTAGGATCGTCGATCTCGACACTTTATAACACGCACTGCCGAAAAGGGAAAAGCCATACGCGAACCTTTTGTGCTTTTCTCACCTAAGGAGCTCCTCCCGCTCATCTGTAAGGCGGGCGCGGCTGCACGCTCACGAGGGAAACGCGACTGGATCGGCGGTTTCTGGTTTGTCGAGAGAGACCTTTTACAGTAGAACGAACTAGGGTGCGAATCGAGCCGTTCACAGTTAAAGGAATGAAGCGGTGGATACGGTAAGCGATAATTTATCTCAAGGTGTTGCGATCACGCTCTGGCAGGGAATTCTAGCAGGGCTGATTGCCGGCGCGGTTATGAGTTTGTGGATGATGGGCTGGGGCCTTGTGACCGGCGACGGGACGTGGCGGATGCCTCAGCTGATCTCTACCGTCATTCTCAGCTCCGATGCTTACACTGGCGGTCAGACGTTCAATCTGACGCCGGTGATGGTCGGCTTTCTACTGCACGAGTTGACGTCGGCCGCCATGGGCCTCCTCTACGCCCTGCTCATCCGGCTGCCCCTGCTACGGCTTGTGCCACTGTGGACGGCCGTGATCTACGCCTTCATCTCGTGGATCGTCGCCGAGCTCTGGCTTTTCCCGTTTGTCTCCGCTACGCTGGCGGCGGAGTCTCGATCGCTCCCGGTGGGACTGGCTCACATCGTCTTTGGGCTCGTGCTGGGGCTGTACGCGCTTCGGGTAGGGGAGCCTCTCTCTGACTGAGCCTACCCCTCCGCCTCTCCGTAGGTCGGTAAGCCGAGGTCGGGCGCGGGCTTTCCTTCGCGCAGCGCCTGTAGGGCGGCGCGTGTCGCCTGCCGTTCATCCCACGGATATTCAGTCGTTCCGAAGCACATCGACTGCTCGTGCCCTTTGCCGCAGATCAGGACGATATCTTTCGGTTGTGCCAGGGAGAGCGCGTGGTAGATTGCCCGCCCCCGGTCCGGAATTCGCCAGAACGTTTCGCCTTCGACGGCGCCGGCCTTGATGCAGCTTTCGGCCATCATCTCCAGAATCTCCTGCACTGGTTCAGTGCGCGGATCTTCCGCCGTCAGCACCACGTAGTCGGCGTCGCGCGCCGCGATCTCGGCCAACATCCGCCGCTTTGCCACATCCCGCTTTCCGGCGCTGCCGGCGACGGTGATGATCCGGCTGCTGGGACCGGCCATCGCCCTCGCCGTGTTGAGAAGCTGCTCCAGTCCGTTCGGCGTGTGGGCAAAGTCGACGATGACCAGGAAGGGCTGTCCCTCCTCGATGCGCTCCATGCGACCGGGCACTGTCGACAACGCTTGGAGGCCGTCGCGGATCACATCTGGAGAGAGACCCAACGCAGAGGCGGAGGTCGCTGCAGCCAGCGCGTTATAGACGTTAAAGAGGCCAGGGAGGGGAAGCGTGACGGAGCGGTCACCTGTGGGGAGGTGGAGCATAAAGGTACTGCCGGTTTCGCTCTCCCGGATATCCTCGGCCGCGATATCGGCCGGCCGCACGATTCCGTATGTCATATGACGCGGGGCTGGAACGGTGAGTAGCTTTGGATAGGAATCGTCGTCTATGTTGAGCACCGCCGTTTTGACGATTTGCCTCTTGAAGGGATTTTCCGGTTCCTGTGGTGCCTCAATACGGGACAGCGCGGTGAGATAGCGAAAGAGGCGGGCCTTCGCTTCGAAGTAGGCTTCATAACTTCCGTGGTAGTCCAGGTGCTCGTGAGTAATGTTGGTGACGACAGCCACATCAAAATCGACGGCGCCGACACGATGTTGTGCCAAGCCGTGGGAGGTGGCCTCGAGGATACAGTGGGTGAGCCCTGCGTCGACCATGCGCCGAAGCAGGCGCTGGACTACGGGTGCTTCCGGGGTGCTGACGTGAAGCCCCAGCGGTTCTTCAACTTCCCCAATCACGGCGCGCACCGTACTCAACAACCCTGCGCGGAGCCCACCTGCGTGCATGAGTTCGTATAGTATGTTACACGTGGTCGTCTTGCCATCAGTTCCCGTAACCCCGACGACGACCAACTCGCGGGATGGAAACGCCTCCCATGCGGCTGAGAGCCACGCCAGGGCGACGGCGGTGTCAGGTACCTGCAGGTAGGGCACCCTCTCGGGAAGGGGAGCGGAGAGATCTTCGGGAGCACGCTGGCCGATGATTACACTTGCACCCTTCTCGATCGCTTGCGGGATGTACGGATGGCCGTCGCTGGCCTCCCGCACGCGGGCGACAAAAGCGGTGCCTGGCGCTACATCTTCGGTGTGTTCCACCAGTCGGCTGAGCGTTACATCAGGCCCAGTGTACGCGGGAGGTTGAGGCAGCGCCGTGCCGGCCACGACCTCGTCCCAGGCCTGAAGAAGCTCTTTAAGATTGCGCTGTCGACTGTTGTTAATCTCTGTCGAGGGCCTGCTCGTACTGTTGCTGTTCATAGCTTTGCTGCCTTTTTTAACCAGTATCAGCTGCGCTGAGCGGGGGAGATGGATCGCGGAGCGTGCGCAGAGATATCGTCGCCCCGCGGGCGAGAAGGCCGGAAAGGCCATCGCCTGCCACATTCATCACCCGGCTGTCGGCGAAGTAGGGAAAGTCGAAGGTGACCGGATCACCTGTCTCTAGACCCGGGAGCGGCATCAGGCGCGCCGTCAGGGGCTTGTTCAGGCGGACTGCGAGGGCGGCGACGTCGAGCAGAATGGCAGTCAGGCTCTCGACGCTGATGGCACCGGGAAGAGGTATGGTGTCCAGGCCGACGCCGCAGACGGCGGCATATGTCAGCAGATCGCCCACCGACAGCGTACCATCCGCGGCGCGTGCCGCCAGCACGCCATCCTCCAGCACGGGTAGCATCAGCCCAGAGAAACCACAGCGGGGGAACCGGGCGCGGTCGATGGCCTCGGTGACGAAGGCCGCGGCAAAGAGGGAACCGGCTGCCCCTACGGCGGGTATCCCCAGCGCCTCCAGGGCGGCGCCGAGGCTGTTCTTGGGATCAGGGAACGGAGCCAGTGAAAAGTCGATGCCCCGGTAAGTAAGCGCGTGCGCTTCCTCCAGCCGGCGCGCGGCCTCGCCGAGCCGCTCTGCTTCCTCTTCAATGGTCTTCACCAGTCGCCGGCGCGCCTCCTCTAGCGTTGCGGCTCCTATGACAGCCGCTAGCGCCAAGTCAGCCGCCTGGGCGGCGAGCGCAAATCCGGGGGAGCCGCCGTCGTGGTAGGCGACGGGAAAGAAGGGGGAGCCCGGTGGGCAGTTTGCGAGGGCCGTAAAATAGAGATTGCCGAAGCCATCGGGCTGTTTGGTACTGGCGGCTTGAATGACTCTGGCAACGGCGGCAGCGCGACTGAGGTCGATGCGCCCGCTCTGATCGGCCACCTCGGCGCTGGCGAAGATCATATCGGCGACGCCAAGGATCTCAGGCAGCATTGCGAGCCAGCCTTCGTCATGGCGAAGTTGCACCGGTCCCACGCTCAAATAGTCGGCACCCGCCTCGCCCCAATGATGGGCGAGCGCGGTCGCATACGCGACAGCCCCTTCATGTCCCGGCCACCATTCGGGGAAGGGCGGCAGCGCCACCCGGGCTGACTGCACCGGTACAGAAAAAGTTTGCCGCGCGTCCTCAAAGAAGGAGTGTGCAGCCGCGCATGGGAGAGCGGGATCGGAAAATAATGTTACAGACCTAATTTCCATAAGAAGCTATCACTGTGTCTCACACTTGCCGTAACAACTGGCTACGTTACAATCGCATTTATCGTATAGCCCGTAAGCGGATGCACCGACGGTAAGTAACAGCGTCGTTTCATCCGCCAGTCGGCACAGGCAGTATAGACAATCGAGTGGCAGTGACCAAAAATTCCTCCCGGCGTAGACGTTCAAATAGTAACAACAGTACGGCCTTGCAGCAGGTGCTCGACAACTTCGTCGCCTGCGGCCGTTGCAGCTTCTTCCTTGCCGGCTACCGCGTTTTGCATGGCGTGCAAGCGCTGGAGCAGGCGGCCGAAAATAAAAGTGATTCCTGGCTGCCGCTGATGTGGGACCACGAAACCCGACATCTAGTGCACAAATCATATGGCAACCGGATCGACGTCGAGCTTTACTACCTTGACGGTCGCTGCCCAGAGTGCCAGCGGCGCTTTACTTACGAGGAAGAGCCAGAAGAGGAACAGCAGACCCAGTTGCAGCTCGAGCTTAAATGAAAGGAAGCGTCACCGGCGCTGGCGCACCGCCTCAAAAAGCATGATACCGGCGGCCATTGCCGCGTTTAGCGATTCGGTCTCTGCATACATCGGGATGTAGGTTGTACCGCCTGCCAACGTGCTTGCCTCGTCTCCGGCGCCGTGTGCTTCACTGCCGATAATCAGCGCCGAGGGGGTACGCCAGTTCACGTCGGTGTAGGGGAGCGCGCCATCCGCCGCCGCCAACCAGACGGACAGGCCGTCACTCCGCTCGCTAATTTCCGTCCAGTTTACCTGAAGCAAGGGTAGACGTAGGTGAGCGCCCATCGCACTGCGGACTACTTTTGGATTGTAAGGATCGACGCAGCCGGGAGACAGCAGGATTCCCTCTACGCCAGCTGCGGCTGCTGTGCGCAGCATCGTACCCAGGTTGCCAGGATCGCGAATCTGATCGAGAATTAGGAGGAGCGTGGGCTGCGTCGGAAGTGGCTTTGTTTTCATAGGCAGAACAGCCAGGACACCCGAAGGGCTCTCCGTGTCGCTCATCGCCTCCATTACGCTCTCGCTGACAATTTGAGCGACAGCGCCAAGATCTTGTAAAATAGCGGCGTGCTCCGGTCTGCGCTGCCAGGCTTCGGTGTAGAAAACGGCCTTCGGCAGATAGGGAAGCGAGGGTAGCTCAGAGAGCCACCGGGAGCCTTCAATCACGAAGGCACCTTCACGCTCCCGATACCGGCGGTCCGTTTGCAGGCGACGGACCTGCTTAACGCGGCTGTTTGCCAGGCTGGTAATCATAATGTCTCCGCTACTTAACTTAGAAAAGCGTCGCTGGTGTGAAGCTATTGTATCCTTTTCGTCGTTCTGGGGTTACATTTCATGAGGTCGTGCTACAGACAGCGCTATTGCCGGACAGAAGAGGTGGAAAGATGATTCGCCAAATCAAGGGAATGTACAAGCTTGCTCGCCCATTCAACGCCTTGAGCGGAGCGCTAGCCGTTTTCATGGGTGGCTATGTCGCCGGCACGGGAGAGTGGGTGAAAGTTTTGTTAGCCGGGCTGGTCGTGTTGCTGGTAACGAGCGCCGGCAATGCCTGGAATGATTATCTCGACGTCGAAATAGATCGTATCAACCAGCCGCACCGGGTGCTGCCTTCTGGACTGATCAGGCCGCGAATGGCCGTCCTCTTCTCGCTGGTTTTAAATATTCTCGCGCTGCTGGTGGCATACTTTATTAACTGGCCTGCCTTTCTGATCACTTTCTTTTCGATTCTGGCCCTCTACCTGTACTCGTGGAAGCTAAAAAGCACAGTACTAATGGGGAATATGACAGTCGCTACCACATCGGCCATGACAGTTATCTTCGGCGGAACGGCAGCGGGAAATGTGCGCCCCACACTCTGGCTGGCGATCATAATTATGAGCGGTATCCTTGGTCGCGAGGTGCTGAAGACGATCGCCGATTATGAGGGAGACCTGCGCCAGCAATGTCGCACCATCGCCACCGTCTGGGGCAAGCGCGCGGCGCGTATCGTGTTCTACATCGTGACCGGCGTCACCGTCTGGGTGATGATGGTGCCCTATCTGGTGAAGCTGTACCAGGATCGCTTCTCGTTGTGCAGCATCTACAATATTTGTGAGCGACTGGCGCCGCCGATGCTGGTGGAGATACTGCCGGTCTACCGCCCGATCTATGCCTACATCGTGGCTTTTGGTGTCTTTCCCGTGATCGCCTACGTCATTCTGAGCGTCAAGCGAGACGTCCCGGGCCGCCAATTGGAGCGTTTGAGCCAGCTGCTAAAGTACGACTTTCTGGTCTGGTTTGCCGCCGTTTTGCTTGGAGCCACCGGCTAGAGATCATTCTCTCGACCCAACGCGGCACTCGGTACTTGCGCCCTTATCAGAAGCGATGATAATCGTGCGAGATAACCGCAGATGGGGGTGGCACACTTGCAGCTTGCTCGAACCGTACTTTTAAGTATTCCCTTTCTTTTCTTATTGCTCGCCTGCCGCTTGGACGCCGGCCCGGCGGCCCCGCCGGCCACACAACCCCCTGTGGGCGCAGATTCTGCAGAGCCGCAGCCGACTGTGGCAGCAGAGGTTTCTCGCGGCACGGCGACGGCAACGGTGGCTACCGGCGATCGTCCGGCGTCGCCAACGTCTACGCCGGCGCCGACCGCGACCAGCGCGCCGCTGGTCGTGAGCGCGCAAGAGGGCGTGCCGGCCGAACTGGTAGCGGCTGCCCGCGCTGCTGTCGAGCAAGCGCCGTCGGCAATGGTCTGGGGCGAGTCTGAAGCGGCGGACGTGCTTCTCGTTCTGGGGGAGGGTGAACCACTGGCGGAATGGATATACGCTGTGGTGGTGCCGTTTGCTACCGTGGCAGACGCAATAGAAATGGAGAGCTTGGAAGCGTCATGGCGTGCAGGCGAAGGAATGCAAGCAATTCAGACGGCAGAGACGGCTTCGCTGCTCGAGCATCGGTGGGGGGCGGGCAGCGGCGAGCTTGTAGCCGGGCAGGAGGCGCTGGTCGACCGTCTGTGGGCGCAACGAGCCGCTTGGTCGCTGGTGCCGTTCCACCAGCTCACTCCATCGCTGAAGGTCTTACGCAGCGGCGGGCAGTCGCCGCTCGATCCCGCGTTTGATCCTGCCGCCTATCCCTTCACGGTGCGCGTCGGCCTCGCCGGTGAGCCACAGGCGCTTGCCCGCTTCCGTCAGCTCTGGTCGGGGCCGGAGACAAATCGCGTCGAGGAACGGCTTACACGGGTGGCTATGACGGGCGTAACGGCGCTGGTCCGTGCGACTGCCTACCAGATGGAGATACGGGACACCCTCTATCCCGGCGAGGAAGTACGGTCGGTGCTGCGCGCGGCGGATATTGCACACATCAGCAACGAGGTATCGTTCGTCCCCGACTGCCCCGAGCCACACTACATCGGGCCGCCGTCCTTTTGCTCCCAACCCGAGTATCTCGCGTTACTTGAGGATATTGGCATCGACGTCGTAGAGTTGACGGGTAACCACCTCAATGATTGGGGCCGGCAGTACGTGCCGTACACGCTCGACTTATATGCAGATGCTAGTATGCAAACCTTTGGTGGCGGGCGCAATCTCGAAGAGGCGCAGGCGCCGCTGATCGTCGAGCACAACGGCAACCAGATTGCCTTCGTCGGTTGTAACCCAGTGGGGCCGCCGGGCGGCTGGGCGACGGCGGATGCCGGCGGTTCGCTACCCTGCGACTATCAGGCGCTCTACGCCCAGATACGGGAGCTAAGCGACCAGGGGCACGTGGTCATTGCCACGCAACAGTACTGGGAAGGCTATCACTACAAGCCTACTGTCGCGCAGGTCGAGGCTTTCCACGCGTTGGCAGAGGCGGGGGCGGCAGCCGTCAGCGGCAGCCACGGCCACCATGTACAGGGGTTCGACTTTCACAACGGGACGTTCATTCACTACGGCCTGGGCAACCTCTTCTTCGATCAGATGGATCGGCCGGGGACGCGGCAGACGCTCGTAGATACCTACATCATCTACGACGGGAGACTGATGAGCGTGGAACTGTGGACGGGGCTGATCGAACACTACGCGCGCCCGCGCATGATGACGCCAGCGGAACGCAGACAGTTACTCCAGCTTCTGTTTGAGGTGAGTGGCTGGTAGGTAGAAAGCAGAAAAAGGCAACCTGGCGATGACCTACTCTCCCAGGGGCTCGCGCCCCAAGTACCATCGGCGCTGACGAGCTTAACTGCCGGGTTCGAGATGGGACCGGGTGTAGCCTCGTCGCTCCAATCACCAGGAAACCTTTTTTCCTGAGTAAAAGCACGTCT
>JAWVYW010000041.1:0-26549 GCA_033722535.1 Promineifilaceae bacterium (SeqCode) | reverse complement strand
CTGCCTCCGTACGCCGCTCCAACTGGAATGTAAAGCTTGCGCGGAAACGCCTCCTTATATTCCCGGTAACTCCGCCGCAAATCGGCAATTGCGTCCCCTTCGCCGCGTGAAACCCAGAAAATGCGCGGCATGGCAATATCAGCCTCCTCCATGAAGGCCGCAAAGGGGAAAGAGGGCTGATATTCAATGTAGCGATACGAAGAAAAGCCAATGATCAGCCCTTCTACTTCCGCCAGCTCTTCGCGCAGCTTACGCATGTAGCGCCGCGCCTGCTCCTCTCCGCGCTGGCGGAACCAGATGCGCTCGCCATGATTCTCCGCATTGACGACGAGGCCGGTGAGCGATAGCTGGCGCGCGCGACCGGCAAAGACGGCTGCCTGCCGCTCCGGCTCAGGCCCCTCGCCATACGCGACGGCCCAACCCCAGACGCGGATGCCTTCGCGGCGCAGAGCGGCGATCAGTTCGACCGTCGCTTCCTCTTTGTGGCCATCGGCGTCTCTGCTCTGTAGCGGATACGCGTCGTCGCCGTCGGCGACCTTCACGATGACGTGCTCGATGCCCGCGTCACGAGCCTGCCGCGCTGCCTCGCGCGGTGTCCCCATTCCGGGACGGGCCAGCACCTGTTCAACGCGCCATATGAAATAGCCTTTGCCCTCGATCAGCCCTGCGACCGCGCCCTCTGAACCGTTAGCGTCAACTTCTTGCTCACGTTCGGGGGACGCTGTCCTTAGCCCGAGGGCGCTCACCAGCGCGTGGGCACTGCTCTGAACGCCGACTTCCGAATTTTGCGAACGGCGATCCATCGTCTACTCTCCTCTATTGTTGTAAGGCAGCCAGCACCGGAATGACTGGCTGCTCCAGGTGACGGGGTTGAAACAGGGACGGAGGCCCAAAGCCACATCCGGTAGCCAGCAAGGAAATCCGCACCGGTTCCGGCGACAGCGCGTCCCGAAGTCTGCTGTCGATCCGCGCCCCGAAGATGATGTTCGCCTCCGGATGAGCGCGCTCCTGGATAACGGCAGCCGCCTGGTGCACCTCGTCCAGAGTCAGATCGGGGCCACCGGTGATGTTAAACAAAACACCGCGGGCACCGTCGACGGTGATTTCGAGAAGCGATGAGTGAGTTGCCTGCTCTGCTGCTTCCAGTGCGCGTGACTCGCCCCGACCCTCCCCACTGGCAATGATCGCTGCGCCGCCGATGGACATAATCGAACGTACGTCGGCGAAGTCGACGTTGATCAGGCCGGCAATGTTGACGAGCTCATGCAGGCTCTGAACGCTCTGATACCAGAGGTCGCCGGCGAGCCGGTAACTTTCATGAAAGACCAACTCTCCGTCGGAGAGGGCAAGGAGGCGATCGCTGGGGACGACGATGAGGGTATCGACCTTGCGCTTTAAGTCGGCAACAGCTTTCTCTGCTGCCACCCGCCGCCGTTGCCCCTCGAAGGCAAAGGGGAAGGTCATCAGAGCAATGACGAGGGCGCCGCACTCGCGCGCGATGCGCGCCGCCACCGGCACCAGCTCCGAGCCGGTCTGCCCGCCGAGGCCGGCTACCAGAAAGACTAGCTCGGATCCGGCGACTGCCCGCCGCAGCCCACGTTTCCAATCGTGTCGCGGCTGCCGGTGAGGATCTAGATCGAGACGAAGTTCTGGAGAAGCGACGGGAATGACTACCGGTGCACCGCTCCGGCTTAGCCTCTCCACGTCGCTATCGACGGCTACAAAGTCGACACCGTAGAGGTGCCGCTCGATAATGTGGTCGATGGCAGCAACACCGCCGCCGCCGATGCCAACCACGCGAATCGAGGCGAAACGATAGACCCGCTTCCGTCTTAACATCTGCCGCCCTCCTGGGACTCGGCTTATCCGGCGAGGAGAACGGGGAGAGGGCGCACACGGAGCGTGGCCTGAATGTCATCCCGAGCTCTTGGCACGAAGGAGAGCTCATGATGCAAAGGGCGCCTGCCTCACAGGACAACTGTATATAACTGTGGATACTACATCAGAAGTATTACGGAGTAGTATAGCAGATTTTGAAGAGCCGTAAAGGCCAGTTCGAAGATTGGTCGCATTCGGGGTTGACAGCGCTCAGTTCGGCAGGTACCATCAAAGAATCTTAACGGAAGTATAGCAAATAAATATCGCGGTTCTTGGCTGGCGTTATTGGCCTTCTGGTCGCCGCTTACCCGCTCTTACGGTCGCCGGGAAAGCGGATGCAGCTGCATGCAACAGGGGATGCGCGTCAGTTCCGGGTCTGTAAGGGAGGATTGCTATGTCCGACGCCAAACTGCTCACCGTGGACAATAAGCTCTTCGTCGGGCGCGTTGAAGAGCAAAAGCAGTTTCGTGCCGCGTTGTCTGAGCTACTCGCCCCCCCCTCTACAAGTGAAGAGCTGCCCTACGTCTGCCTTCTCTATGGGGACGGCGGCATGGGCAAGACGACGTTGGTCAAGCGTTTCGTAGAGATTGCCCAGCACGAAGCGCCGTTCGCCGATAAGTTTCAGCTGTTGTGGATCGACTGGGAGGACGAGCGGAAAAAGCGCCCGAGCCTGCAGGTGGGGCAGAAGCAGATCGGCGGCGACACCATCTTCGACACCATCTATGCTGCTGCCATACGCAACAAAAAGTGGTTCCGATCCTTTGCGCACTATCGCAAGGCGCTTAAACAGCGTGAGGAAGCGGCGCGGAAGGTGGCAGAGGTTCTGGCGGCTGACAACGAGTGGGATGAGCCCAACGTCGTGCGAAGTATCGGCGTCGAGGCACTGGCGAAGATAATCCATCTACGCCTGCCGATGATCGGCGACGCCGGGGAAGAGCTGGTGCAGGCCTTTCTTGACGCCGGCATTGACGTGGGCCTGGAACAGGCGCAGCGGCTGCGGGGGGCGCTGGAGGGTCAGTTGCGCGTCGCGCTCAAGTCGACCCACTTTGATTACTTCCTCAATCCTCAGGAACAGCTCGCGCTGGCGCTGGGCCACGGCCTGAAGCGGATCGCCCGCCGCACGCGGCTGATCATGGTCCTCGATAACTACGAGCTGGTCGATCGGGCCGATATCTGGCTCCGCACGGTAATTCGTGCCTCTGGCCCGCACGTCATGTGGATCATCAGCGACCGTAACAATCTGCTCCACAGCCGGCAATTCGGGCACGAGTATTTCAAAGGGTATGCCGACGACTTCCCGCGCCGCCTCCTCGCGTACCACATGCGTCCGCTGGCCATTGTCGACATCGGCGCTTATTTCCAGGCTCGCGTTCCCGGTAGACCGATCAGCCAGGCGGAGACGGAGCTGCTCAGCCAGATGACGCGCGGTATCCCACTTGCGGTGGAGGAAGCGGCCGAAATCTGGAAGACGGGAGCGACGCTGGCCGATATTGGGGGAGAAATCACGGCGCGCACGCCGGGAAGCAAGATCGTGCAAAAGATGACCGACCGCTTTCTACAACACGTGGTTGTGGAAAAGGACAAGGTCGCCCTGTACGCCCTGGCACTCGCAGAGGGGGATGTGAGTATTCTCCGGGCTATGCTGGGTGTGAGCGCGGAAGGAACGGCCGGACTGGAGGCGCGCCTCCGCCGGCTGGAGCGGGACTACGCCTCTGTTCACGCTGCCCGCGCCCGTCTGCATGATGATCCGGCGCACTTTATCCGCGAGTATCTCAAGTCACCCGTTCGCCGCACCAGCCAGCGGGTCCGCGAGCTGAATGAACGGGCCGTCCAGGAGCTACAAAAGCGGCTGGCGACGCTGGAGCAGGATCTCCCTGAAATCGAGGCCCGGTGCCAGGACGATAGCTGGATAAGCACCGTCCTCCGCCTCGCCGATGCCCTCTTCTGGGTGAACGAAGTCGCCGCCTGGCGCTGGTTGGTACCGCGCTTCGTGGAAGGGCTCGCTTACAGCGCCAGCCTGCAAAACGGCCTTGTGCAGATTGCCGCCGAGTGGCGGCCTGCGCTAAGCGAGCAGGGGCAACAGCTTCTTACCCTCCTCGACGGCGCCGGCGAGATGAGCAAACAGCCCGCTCTGCTGCGCGCCCTGCGTCAGATAAAGAGACGTGGCTGGCTGGGAGGCGAAGGAGCGGAGGAGCGGGCAGCGATTCTGGATCTGCGGGCAGGAATCTCTCACCTGCACCGTAGCGCGTACACAGAGGGACTCGCCAGCCTGCAGCGGGTTGAGCAGTTTCTTACGCCCGACCATCGGCTGCTCAAGAGACAGTTGGCCACAGCCTATGAAGATCTGGCGCGGCGCCTGCTGTGGCCCGACGGCGCACGCCGACCGGCCTACGATCCTCGCGTCAAGGAGCTGCTCCAGAAGGTAGTCACCTGGTTCCCGCGGCGCGCGCGCGCCTGGTACCTGCTGGGCATTCTCGCCCTGACCGGCGGCGATGGGGCACAGGCGATCACGCGCTTCGAGAAGGCGGTGGCCCTGGACGACCAATATACACAGGCCTACCACAGGCTCGGGGATCTTCATCTGGCATTAGGCCATTTCGAAGAGGCGGAGAAAGCTTACCGTCACATGCTGGCCATCGACGAAAAGAGCCCCAACGCCTACAACGGGCTGGGCAACGTCTATCGCGCAACCGGCCGCTTTGAAGAAGCGGAGAGCGCCTACCGGCAGGCGCATCAGTTCGCTCCTGACTACGCGCCGCCCTTGCTCGGGCTGGGGCAGATGTTCCTTGAACAGGAGCGGCCTGAGAAAGCGCTGGCCCTCTTTAAGCAGGCGCTGGCGCTGCGGCCGAACCTGGCGCTCGCCCATCGTGCATCGGCCGATGCTTACTGGCTCCTGGGGGAGACAGAACAAGCGCTGCAGAGTTACGAGCGCGCAATCGGCTTTGATCTCCGCGACGCAACCGCATACTACGGGCTGGGCAAGGTCTACCATCTTGCTCTGGGAGACAGGGAAGCGGCACGGACTGCCTATCGGCGGGCTGCGGAGCTGGACCCCGACGCTCCCCGACCGCGGATCGGGCTTGGCGACGTCTGCCGCCTCGAGGGCAAGTACCAGGAGGCGCTGGAGCTGTACCACGAAGCGCTGGAGCTGGACCCCGAAGCGGCCGCTGCCTACGCCGGGTTGGCCGAAGTGTACCGTGCGCTCGGTCGCTATGCCGACGCGTTGGAAGCGCACCAGGAGGCGGTGCGCCGCGCGCCCGACTTTGCTTTTTCCGACGCCGATCTGGGCGATGTCTACCTCAATCTGGGGCGCTATAAGAACGCGGCCTCTGCCTATCGGCAGGCCATCGGCGCGGGCCGGAAGAGCAGCAGCATCTGGACAAGCCTGGGCCATGCCCTCTCCGCCCTGGGGCAAACTGAAGAAGCACGCGACGCGTATGGCCAGGCATTGGAGCAACCGGGCCAACATGCAGCCGCGCACCGCGGGCTGGGCACCCTGCTACTGGCGGAGCGGAACTACCGTGAAGCGCTTGAAGCCTTCCGTCATGCCGCCCGGCTGAATACAGCCGACGTCGAGACACATCTCCAGCTGGGGGAAACGTACCTTGCGCTGGAACGGCCTGAGGAAGCGCTGTCCGCCTATGAACAGGCCATGGAATTCGCACCCGGCGACGCCCGTGCCTACAGCGGAGCGGGGCGCGCACACCTCCATCTCGACGCTTTCGACGCGGCGCGTGGCGCGTTTGCAAAGGCGCTCTCTCTGGATGAAACAAACGCAGCCGCCCATATCGGGCGCGGCGCACTACTGGCTCGGGAAAAGACGTACAAGCAGGCGATCGCCGCCTACCAGGAAGGGCTACGTCTGGACCCGGAGCAGCACGCGGCCCACAGCGGCCTGGGCGAGGTCTATGACGCGCTAGGACGGCTAGAAGACGCCGTCGCCGCCTACCGGCAGGCGACGGCGCTGGCCCCTCACGAACCCGCTCTACTGGCGCGTCTCGGAGATCTGCTGCGCGAGGCAGGCCAGCACAGCGAGGCGGCAGAGCGCTATCGCCAGGCGCTGGCGCTGGATCCGGATAATGCCGCGATTGCCTATGGGCTCGGCGAGGCGTGCCGGCTGCTAGATGCTCCGGATGAGGCGCGCGCTGCCTATCGCCGCGCCCTCCAGCAGCGCTCCGATTGGGCAGCTCCTCATGCCGGGCTGGGCCGGCTCTACGTATCACTTGGAAAGGCCGAAGAGGCGGTCACCGCCTTTGAACTCGCCCTCTCGCTCGATTCCGGGTGGCCGGTTCCCTATCAGGCGCTGGGTGACCAGTACCTGGAGTTGGGCCGTTTCCGCGAAGCGCGCGCTGCCTATCATCAGGCGCTTGCTCATCCCACGGATCCCTTCCGCCTCTATCTGAATCTCGGCGATGTCTATACCGCCCTCAAACAGACGGAGAAAGCGGAGGAGGCCTTTCAGAAAGCTTCATCTCACGCACCGGAGGCGCCGTCTCCACATATGCGTCTGGGGGCACTGTACGCCGCCGGTGGTCGTCCCGCGGAGGCGCTGGACGCTTACGAGCGCGCCCTCAGCGCCGGAGCAGACGAGACCACTGTCCGCTCCGCCATCGGCGACTGCCACTTCGCCCTCGGGGCATTCGGGCAGGCGCGCACTGCCTATGAGAAGGTGTTAGAAAGTGAGCCAGAGATGGCGACTGCCCACCGCGGGCTGGCACGCCTGCATTACAACGAGGGACGCCACGCCCCAGCGCGGGCCGTCTATCAAAAAGCGATGGAGTTGGACCCCGATCTTGAGGTCGATGCCTATCTCGGCGCCATCTATGAGGCGCTCGGACAGTATAACGAAGCGATTCTCGCTTATGAGGTGACGCTGTCCAATGCCCCACGCGATGTCCAGGCGTTAAAGGGTCTGGGCCAGGTCAAAGCGACGCTGGGGCATTATAAGGAGGCTGTCAGTGCCTACCAGCGCGCCGTTCGTGCTGATCCCCATGACACGTCGGCCTACGTCGGCCTCGGGCAGGTGAACACTGCCCTCGGCAACCCGGAGCTGGCGCTGGCAGCCTACCAGCGCGCGCTGCACCTAGCACCGGATAATGCAGAGGCCCATAAGGGGCTCGGCGCTGTGTATGCCCTGCTGGGGCAACACGAGGACGCCGTGGCTGCCTTCCGGCGCGGACTCCGTGCCGCCGTAAATGATGCCGACGGCTGGCGGCGCCTCGGCAGCAGCCTCATGGCGCTTGGACAGCTAGAGCAGGCGAGGAGCGCGTTCGATCGCGCCATTGAACTGGACAAGGAGAACGTGGTCGCCCATCTGGGGCGCGGCGAAGTGGCGGCGCTCCAGGAGCGGGTCCATGCCGCAGCCACCGCTTACGAGCGCGCCCTGGCGCTGGATCCTGACAACGCCCTCGCGCATCAGAATCTGGGGCGTGCCTACCAGGCGCTAGAACGGTATGAGGAAGCGGTCGCCGAATATGAAGCGGCGCTGGCGCACGGCGTGAATGAGAGCCTTTATCTTGAGCTTGGTCGCTGCTACCTGGCGCTGGGACGCTCCGGGCGCGCACTCGATGCCTATCATACCGTCGTAGAGCTGCTGCCCGACCGGGCTGCGACCTACATGCTCGGCGGCGATGCGCTCCAGGAGCTGGGGCGGGCCCGCGAAGCGGTGAATGCTTACAAAAAAGCGCTAGCCCTCAGACCGGGGCTGACGGAAGCCCTGATTGGAATGGGGAACGCGTATCTTGACGCCGGTCAGTGTGAAAGCGCCGTCAAGAGCTTCAAGGATGCACTTGTTCTAGAGCGCGCGGGGGAGGCGTCGACCAGCAGGCAGGTCGCCATCCATGCCGGTCTCGCCGCCGTCTACAGCAAACTGCAGCAGTACGACGCCGCGGCAACGGCGTATGAACAGGCGTTGGCCCTCGCCCCAGGCACCGCCATCTACCACACCGGCCTCGGGAGTGCCTATAGCAATCTGGGTCGGCTCGAGGAGGCGGCGCGGGTCTACGAGCGCGCACTCGCCGTCGATCCCCAGCAGGCGGATGCTTACTATGGGCTCGCCGGCATCATGCATGCCCAGGATAAGCTCGGTCGCGCCCTCGAAGCGTACCAGATAGCCGCACAACTAAAACCTGAGCGCGCCGAGATCCACGAGGGGTTGGGAGCAGTGCATCTGGCGCTGGGGGCACCCGAGGAGGCAGCCGCCGCGTACCGCCGTGCTCTCGAGCGGAGATCGAACAGCGCAGCCGCCCACGCCGGTCTTGGCGCCGCTTTGAAAGCCCTCGACGAGCCGCAAGAAGCAGTTGCGGCCCTCGAACGGGCGCGCGAACTGGGCGCTCCTCTCCAGAGCGTTTCTGAGCCCCTGGGACAGCTCTACCTGCATCAGGGAGCGTACGGAGCAGCGGTTGCTGCCTTTGACGAAGCCCTGACTGTCGCACCGGGTAAAGCGACGGTACACATCGGCCTGGGACGTGCCCACCTGGGGCTGGATCAGATCAACGAGGCCTTTTCGGCCTTTCAGGAAGCGTTACGGCTGGATCCCGACAGTGCGGAGGCGCTTACCGAACTGGGCAGAATCCATCATCGGGTCGGGCGGACATACGAGGCAATTCTGGCCTACAGCCGGGCCGCCGAGTTGAGGCCCGACTACGCCGAGCCACACCTGGGGATGGTCAGTGTTTACGTCGCCATGGGGCGTGTACAGGAGGCTGAAACGGCTGCCGAACACGCCATCGCCCTGAAACCGCAACTGGTTAAACTGCACAATACACTGGGCGCGCTGTACCTGCGTGGTGGCCGCCTGCAGGACGCGCTCATAGCCTACGAACGGGTCCTCGAACAGGACCAGGAAGATGCTGTGGCCCATGCGGGACGCGGCGCCGTCCTGCTTGAACAGGGGCTTACCGACCAGGCGCTGGATGCCTACCGGCGCGCCCTGGAACTAGACCCGCACAACGTCCCGGCGCTGACCGGCTCCGGCGACATTCACGCCGCTACCGGGCGGCACGAAGACGCCCTCCGTGCGTTCCAGCACGCTCTCTCCATCGATAAAACCCATTCGCGCACCTTTACGTCCCTCGGCAACCTCTATACCAGTCTGGGGCGCCTTGACGAGGCGCTGCAGGCCTTCCAGCAGGCGATTACACTCGACCCGCGGGATAGCGCCCCACGCTGTGGGTTGGGGGATGCCTACAGGCGTCTCGGACGAACGGATGAGGCGCTCGCTGCTTACCAGCGAGCGGCACGATTGAACCCGCACTCTGCCGCACCGGCGCTGGGTGAGGGGCACGTCTACCGTGGTTTGGGCCGGATGTACGAGGCGCTGCGCGCCTACAAACGAGCCGTTGCCCTCAACCCAAACGCGGTCGCCGCCCATATCGGACTGGGGGACCTCTATCTGGAATGGGGCCATCTGGAGGAGGCCGAAGAGGCGTACCAGCTCGCGCTGGATATCGATGCGGGCGCAGCAGACGCGTATCACGGATTGGGGAACGTCTATGGAGATCAGGGGCGCCTTGAAGATGCCCTTGCTGCGTATGAGGAGGCGCGGAAGCTGGCCCCTCAGCATGCATCGGTCTATGCCAATCTGGGCGACCTGTACCACGCGTTGGGGCAGATCGAGGCAGCAGTCGAAGCCTTCCAGGAGGCGATCCGCCTCAAGCCGGATGACGCGCTCTCCCATGGCTCCCTAGCCGGCCTCTACCGCCGCCTGGAGCAGGACGAGGCCTATGAAGAGGCGATTACCACGGCGCGTGAACTGATGGACGACGACAACGACTATAACCGCGCCTGCCTGGAGGCGATCGCCGGCGAGGCCGAACGGGCGGTCGCTCTGCTGAAGAGCGCGCTGGAGAAGAAGCAGGTCGATCTCGGCTGGGTGCGCCAGGATGCCGATTTCCTCTTCATCCGCAACCATCCAGCGTTTCAGGCGCTGGTCTATGGCCGGCCGGCGGATGAGGCAACGGACGCACCGGAACCGGCGCCGGCGTAGAATGGGCTGAGCGGCGGCGACTGGACAGCAACGGGCAGCGTAAAGGTGCTCGGCCTCAAAGCTGCTCAGTAAGGTACTCGTCCAGCGGGTCGTCGTCTTCGTCGACCAGTGTCCGCCGCGTCTTGCCCCCGTGCGCCGGGTCCTCTACCAGCCCCATCTCGTAGAGCGCCTCCATCAGCCGGCCCGCGCGGGGGAAGCCGACGCGCAGCCGGCGCTGGATGAGAGAGGTAGAGATGGTCTCTAGCTCCTGAGCCAGGGCGATCGCCTCTTCCAGCATGTCGTCCGTTTCGGAGATCATTTCATGACGGGCGATCAGTTTCTCCCACGGCGCTTCCTCCGGCGTGAAATCGGGCATCACCTGCCGCCAGTGGGAGACGACACGCTCGATCTCGTTGTCGCTCACAAAGCAACCCTGCACGCGAGTCGGCTCGCCCGCCTCCGGCGGCAGAAAGAGCATGTCGCCGCGCCCCAGAAGCTGCTCGGCACCGATTGTATCGAGAATGACGCGGGAATCGGTGCCCGAGGCGACAGAAAAGGCGATGCGCGCTGGGAAGTTGGCCTTGATCAGGCCGGTGAGCACGTCGGTGGAGGGACGCTGGGTGGCAACGACGAGGTGGATACCGGTAGCGCGCGCCATCTGCGCCAGCCGGCAGAGCGCCTGCTCCGTCTCTTCTGAATACATCGTCATCAGGTCGGCAAGTTCGTCGATAAAGACGACGATGTACGGCAGCGGACGCGCATCTCCCCGGCGGTGCACCTTTTCGTTGTACCGCTCCAGGTTGCGGGCGTTGAGGGCGGCAAAACGCTCGTACCGCCGCTCCATCTCCATGATCAGCCAGCGCAGAACGCCGTTGACGCGGTCGTGCTCCACCTCCACCCGCCCTAACAGGTGCGGCAAACCGTTAAAGCGGATCAGCTCCACCTTTTTGGGGTCGATCATCACCAGGTTCAACTGTTCCGGCGTGTTGTTGAAGACGAGGCAGGTGATGAAGGCGTTCAGCAGGACGCTCTTGCCGGAGCCGGTCGTGCCGGCAATCAACAGGTGGGGCATGCGGGCGATATCCAGCGCCAGGGGCATCCCCGAAACCCCCTGCCCGAGCGCCACCGCCAGCGGCTTATCCATCCCGGCAAAGGCAGCCGATTCGAGAACGGTGCGAAGACGTACTATGCTGGCGTCGGCGTTCGGTACCTCCAACCCCACGATGCCCCGTCCCGGCACCGGCGCCTCGATGCGCAGGCGAGGCACCTCCAGCGCCAGCGCCAAATCTTTGCGCAGGCTGGCGATGCGGCTGACCCGCACCTTCTTCAACTTGGGCTCGCCATCGGGGCCGGTCGACTCCAGATAGCCGGGCGTGACGCCGAACTGGGTCACGCTCGGTCCGCGCCGGATCTCCGTCACCTCGCCCCGCAGGCCAAAGTCCCGCAGTGTCTGCTCGATGATGGCCTTCTTCTGATCGATCTCCGTCTGAGACATGGCGACCGCCACCCCCTCTTCGAGAAGCTCGATCTCCGGCAAGCGCGGGTCGTCCTCCATGTGCTGGAACGGGATCGGGACGCCCTCGGCTGCGCTGTCGACGAAGAGGGGCTCCTTGCGCTGGCGGGCGAGTACCGCCTCCGGCGGCGCCGGGGGCAGCGGCGCCGGTTGGATCGCCTGGCCCCACGCCTGCAACCGCTCGGAAAGGAGCTGCAGGGCGCCAGCGACATCGTACCAGCTGATTCGCGCCGTGAGCGCCAGACCCCAGAGGAAGAGGCTGAGATAGAGGAGCGCCGTCAGGAAACCGCCCAGGAATTCCAGCGGCACCTCTGCCAGAGCCCAGCCGACGAGGCCGCCCGCCCGGCCGCCATATGCATCAGGCAGGCTGCCGCCAAGCAGCTGGTAGCTGAGCGGTAGCGCCGCCAGCAGCATCATCTCGATGCCCACCATCTGCATTGCCCGCAGGCGAAACGGTAGCTGGAGACGGCGCACCACGAGGTACAGGCCCGCGGCGGCGAAGGAGAGAAAAAGGGGATAGACAGCCCAACCGGCAAGCTGGCGCCAGAACCAGCTCCAGTCGAGCAGCCATCCGGTCTGGAGGAGACCGACAAGGGCGGCCAGCGTCAGCAGGGAGAGGATAAATAGCACTAGCCCCAGTAGCTCCACCCGCCACGGAAGGAGACCGCGAATCAGATTTTCGTCCCACGTAATCGCGTCGTCAGAGCGACTGCGAGAGCGTGTTTTAGAGCGAGAGCGAGCCATCTTTATCCACAGGACCCCTGTCAGGTTCACACATTTCCCGCCTCATTGTACCTGAAAATTTATTTTCTTCGTGCTACACTTTCTCTCCGCTCACCACGAGAACACCGATCAGACCTTTCTGATCGGCGTCTGAGGGAGCGGGCGGCGACTAGAGGACGAAGCGAGACGGCGATGGAAGGGCGTAATGCGATAACCGAAGAGGCGATTGCCGGCGGGCTGAAGACGCGCTGGCTGGGCCGACCTGCCACCGTCCTGCCGACGGTTAGCTCGACCAACGACCGGCTGCAGGAGATGGCAGCGGCGGGCGCGCCGGCGGGGACAATGGTGATCGCCGACTTTCAAAGCGCGGGCCGCGGGCGCAAGACAGGCCCCGGCGGGCGCCGGTGGGAGGCTCCCGCCGGAAGCAGCCTGCTGCTCTCGCTGCTTTTCCGGCCCCAGTGGCCTGCCCAACAGGCGCCGTGGCTGACGATGATCGCCGGCGTCGCCGTCGCCGAGGCGGTAGAGGGGGAGACGGGGCTGTCGACGGGGCTCAAGTGGCCCAACGACCTGATGCTGCGCACCGGCGCCGGCTGGGGCAAGAGCGGTGGGCTGCTCCTGGAGAGCCAGGTAGAAGGGCAGCCGCCGCGCCTCCGGCAGGCGATTCTCGGTCTGGGACTGAACGTCAATATTCCTCCAGAGCAACTACCGGCAACGGCGACCCCGGCGACAAGCCTGCTCGCCGTTCGCGGGCGCCCCTTTCCGCGCCTCCCCCTGCTGCTGGCCATCCTGGAGCGGCTGGAGATGCACTATCAGGCTGCAGAACGGGGCCAAAGCCCCTTCACAACCTGGAACCGCCGGTTGATCACCCGCGACCATCCGGTGCAGGTGCGAATAGAGACCGCGGAGGGGACACAAATGGTAACCGGCATCGCGCGGGGGGCGGATGAGTGGGGGCGGCTGCTGGTGGAGGATGCCGCCGGGCGCCTGCATTCCTTTTCAGCCGGCGACGTGACGCTGCGCGCGCCATAGCTCGCCCCCGGCAGCGGCCGAACGTCAGGGTCACTCCTGCGCGCCGGCCGACGGGAAGCGCGCCTTTTCTTTGCGGCGCAGTCCTTCCACGCCGGCCATCATATCCTCCGAGAAGAAGCCCAACATCTCCAGGGCCAGCGAATGGTCGAAAATCGGCCCCGCCTGCAGCAGCCACTGGTTGAGCGCACGCTTCGTCCAGCGGATGGCGTGCTGCGGCCCGGTCGCCAGCGTCTCCGCCACCTCCGCCGCCCTCTCCAGCAGCTCGTCGTCCGGAACACAGAGACTCACCAGGCCGATCCGCTCCGCCTCGCGCCCGCTCACGAAATCACTGGTCAGCAGATAGTACTTTGACTTCGCCATACCGCAGAGCAGGGGCCAGATGATGGCGGCGTGATCGCCGGCGGCGACGCCCATGCGCACGTGGCCGTCCGCCAGGCGCGCGCTCTCGGCGGCGATGCTGATGTCGGCCAGCAGGGCCACTACCAGACCGGCGCCCACCGCCGGGCCATTGATCGCGGAGATAAGCGGCTTAGGGCAGCGAAGCATGTTGTAGACCAGGTCCCGCGCCTCTTCCAGAATGCGCGTTACTTCGTCGAAATCGCGGTACGCCTCCTCGACCAGCTTCAGATCGCCGCCGGCTGAAAAGGCACGCCCGGCGCCGGTGATGACGGCGACGCGCACCTCCGGATCGCGCGCGATAATGTCCCAGATCTCGACCAGCTCGGTATGCAGGCGCGCATCGGCCGCGTTCAGCACCTCCGGCCGGTTGAGCGTCATCCATAAGACGCCGTGCTCGCGGCGCTCAAATAAAATGTGTTGAAAGTCCGCGTACTGTTCCACGGTTGCTCCTTCAGGGGGCGATGCTCCCTTTCTCGACTCATCTTAACAATCGTGATAGAAAAGCGGGTCTATGATAGCAGATATCAGGAGCCTGTCTTGTTAGAGAGCGAAGCATCGGCGCCAGGAAAGATTATCCTTTTCGGTGAACACGCCGTCGTCTACGGCGAGCCGGCGATTGCCGTCCCGGTGCCGGCTGTGCGCGCCACCGCCCGTGTCGCCGACAGCGCCGACGGCAGCGTGCGCCTGATCCTCCCTGATCTCGGTTACGACCGCCGGCTGGACGAAGCACTGGGCCGGGGGGGCGAGGATAAAAGCGACCCTTTCCGGGAAGCGGTGCGGCAGGTACAGGACGCGGCCGGCCTCGACCGGCTGCCGGGGTTGACCATCACCCTGCGCAGCGCCATCCCCATCGCCAGCGGCCTGGGCAGCGGCGCCGCGACCGCCGCCGCACTCGTGCGCGCGCTGGCCCGCCACCTCGGGCGTCCCGACCTGGCGACCGACGAGCAGGTCTCCACCCTCACGTACGAGGTCGAGAAGATCCATCACGGCACCCCCAGCGGCATCGACAACACCGTCGTCGCTTACGAGCGCCCGGTCTACTTTCGCCGCGGCACGCCCGAGAACGAGATCGAGATCTTTCCCATCGCCGACCCGATCCGGCTGCTGATCGCCGACAGCGGCGTCCGCAGCTCGACGCGGGTGGTGGTGGGTGATGTGCGCCGCGGCTGGGCGGCAGAGCCAGAACAGTTTGAGGCGCTGTTCGCCGCCTGCGGGCGCATCGCCCGCGCCGGGCGCACCGCCCTTGTGGAAGGGGAGCCGGAGCGCCTGGGGCAACTGATGAACGAGAACCAGAGCCACCTGCGCGCTATGGGCGTCTCGTCGCCGGAGCTGGATAGGTTGGTCGAGGCGGCGCTCACTGCCGGCGCCTGCGGCGCTAAGCTCAGCGGCGCCGGGCGCGGGGGGAACATTATCGCCCTCGTTCCTGCCGAGACGGAAGGTGAAGCGAAGGTCCGCCGCGCGCTACTGACAGCGGGCGCGGTACGTGTGCTGGCTTCGGAGGTGCGGTAAGATGAAGGGAGCGTGGTCCGGCGGACTACGAGAAAGAGAAAAAGCCAGCCGTGTGGCTGGCTTCAAAAAGAGCAATGAGCTTAAAGTTACGGAATCAGACCTTGCTGGCCGTCTTCAGGCAGCGAGTGCAGACGTACTTACGGATCTTGCGCCCTTTTTCGTAGAAGGTAGCGCGCTGAATGTTGGGCTTGAACTGCCGCTTGGTCTTTTTCTGCGAAAAGCTCACGTTCTGGCCGAACTGTGGCCCCTTGCCACAAATTTCACATTTCGCCATAATTTCACCTCATCGTACCATACAAAGTAAAAGCGACCGCAATGGTCGCCGCGTGTATAAAATTATAGGGACTGAACGTGGTTCATGCAAGGAATCCAAGCCAATTATAAGGTTCACTGCCTGGACTGAGATCCTGAGGAGCTAACAATGTCCACCAGCGAAGAGTCACTGGGACAGATCAATATCTCGCCCTCTTCCATCGCAACCATCGCCACGCGCTCCGTACACCAATGCTATGGCGTCGTCGGGATGGCAAGCCGGAACGTCGTCGACGGTATCACCTACCTGCTGACGCGCGATCCGCGCCACGGCATCGACGTCTCCTTTACCGACGAGGGAATTGTGATCGACGTCTACGTTATCGTCGAATATGGTACGCGCATTCGGGTCGTCGCGCAGAGCATTCAGAATACAGTAAAATTTCACGTCGAGCGAGCGATGGACGCCCCTGTCAGCGCCGTCAACGTCTACGTCCAGGGGCTGCGAATCAGCGGCGACGGCGATTAGAGGAGAGCCTGGAAGGCCGGCATCTTTTCTGTTCACCCGGCTTTCAGTTGAAGGAGAGGTTTTATGAGTGAAGTAGAGACCAGCGAGACGGTGAACATCCCTGACAAGTGGATGCGCTGCAACGGGCGCCAGCTGAGAAAGTTGTTTCAGGCCGGTCTACTATGGCTGGAGGAGCACCACCAGCACGTCAACGCGCTGAATGTCTTCCCGGTGCCGGACGGCGATACGGGGACCAACATGCTGCTGACGATGCGCAACGCCTTTGCGCAGGTTGAGGACAGCGGCGAGACGGACGCCGGACGTGTGGCCCAGGCGCTGGCACATGGCGCGTTGATGGGCGCGCGCGGTAACTCGGGCGTCATCCTGAGCCAGATCTGGCGGGGGATGGCCCGGGGTCTACACGACGTAGAGGTCGCCACCGCGGATGACATCGCGCGTGCCTTCCGCGAAGCGTCTGACACTGCATATAAGGGGGTGATGCGCCCTGTCGAGGGGACGATCCTTACCATCATCCGTGAAGCGAGCGAAGAGGCGCAGGATGCCGTCGTCAAGAGCGCCGACCTACGCTTCTTGTTAGAGCGTGTGGTCGAGCGCTCCGAACAGGCGCTGGCACGTACGCCGGAGTTGCTGCCGGTGCTCAAACAGGCCGGCGTCGTCGATTCCGGCGGGAAAGGGCTGGTTCTGATCCTGGAAGGAATGTTACGCTACGCCACCAACCAGATAACGCTGGAACCGACGCAGCCCGCCGGTGGGCCAGCGGCAGTGGCGCAGCCGGCCCAGGCGCGCGTGGCGCCGACCGAAGGAGAGCTGGAGTTCCCTTACGACGTCCAGTTCATTCTCGTCGGCGAGAATCTGGACGTCAGTACGGTGCGCAATCAGATCGACGCCATGGGCGATTCCACCGTCGTCGTCGGCGACCAACGGACGATCAAGGTTCATATCCATGTAAAAGATCCGGGCGAGCCGCTGACGTATGGCAGCCGCCTGGGGCGCGTCACCGACGTCGTCGTCGAAAATATGCAGATGCAGATGGAGGGGATTATCGCGCCGGGTGCGGAGACGGCTGCTCCGATGGAGCCGACCCGCCCTGACGAGCCGATTGCCTCTGTGCAGCCCGCCGACGCTGTTAAGACGGTTGCCCCTGCAGAAGCACTTGCCGCCGGAGCGCCGGCGACGGGAGACGTGGGCATCGTCGCCGTCGCCGCCGGACCCGGGTTAGCCGAAATCTATCGCAGCCTGGGCGCGGCGGCGATCGTCCACGGGGGGCAGTCCAATAACCCGAGCATCGAAGAGCTGGTGGAAGCCGTACAACAGGTGCCGACCGACAAAGTCATCATTCTGCCCAACAACAAGAACATCTTCCTCGCCGCCGAAGCGGCGTGTGATTTGTGCGCCAAGGATGTCGCCGTGGTGCCGACGCGCACGGCTCCGGAAGGGATCAGCGCACTGCTCGCCTTCAGCCCCAACGGCTCGCTGGCAGGGATTTCAAACTCGATGGACGCCGCGCGCGAGCACGTCTCCAGCGGCGAGATAACGGTGGCAACCCGCTCGGTGACGCTTGACGGCGTCGAGGTAGAAGAGGGGCAGATCATCGGCCTGGTCGACGGCGAATTGCGGACTGCCGGCGCCACGCTCGACGACATTCTGGAGGAGACGCTGGCCGCCATGGCGATCCAAGAGCGGGAGCTACTCTCGCTCTACTATGGCGACCAGGTGACGGAGGCGGATGCCGCGGCGGTGGGCGAGCAGATCGAACTCCTTTATCCCGATCTGGAAGTGGAAATCCTGCCCGGCGGACAGCCACACTATCTGTACATTCTGGGGGCTGAGTAGAGGCAGAGCCGACAACAGGAAAAGAAGATGGCGCTCAAAATCGTAACTGACAGCACCAGCGATGTAACAGAGGAGCTCGCCGCCGAGTATGGTATCACCGTGCTGCCGGCGTATGTGAATATCGGAGACGAGAGCTATCTCGATCAGGTCGAGCTGACGCGCGAGCGCTTCTATGCGGAGCTTCCTTCCTTCTCAGCACCGCCGACGACGGCAGCGCCCCCGGTAGGGACCTTCACCGAGACGTATAACCAGCTAGCCGCCGAGGGAGCCACAGAAATACTCTCCATTCACCTCGCCAGCAACCTCAGCGGCATGTTGAATGCAGCCCGACTGGGGGCGCAGGCAGCCGAGGTGCCCGTTCATCTGTTTGATTCGCAGCAGCTGAGCATGGGACTGGGGCTACTGGTTCTGGCCGCGGCCCGGCGTGCGGAAGCGGGCGTGCCGGCCGAGACGATTCTGGCCTTTCTGGAAGAGCGCGTGAACCGGACCTACGTGCTGGCTATGCTCGACACGCTGGAGTTTCTACGCCGCAGCGGTCGGGTCAGTTGGGCGCAGTTCGGGCTGGGCACCCTGTTACGGATCAAGCCGATTCTACGCGTCTACAAAGGAGACGTAGAGGTGGTGGACCGGGTGCGGACCAGCGGGCGCGCGCGGCAGAACGTGATCGAGCACGTCGCGGCGCTCGGGCCGCTGGAAGATATCGTCCTCCTCCACACACACGCTCCGGAGGCGGTTGAAGAGCTGCGTGAGGAAGCGTCCCACCTCTTCCCCGAAAATGTACAGCCGCTGGCGCTGCAGGTCACCCCGGCGATCGGCGCCCACACCGGCCCCGGTGCACTGGGAATCGCCTGTATTACAAGTTAGCAGGAGCAACCTCCAGTTAGAGGCGAAACGCGCCCTCTGGTATAATGGCGCGAGCGATTAAACAGATTGTGGGGGAGGTCGCCTCCCACGCCAGGGATCACCGTGCATGGTAAAAGCGTTTAAACAGCTAGAACGCGTTCTCAAGTTAGAAGCACAACAGGGTTATAAGAATCAGGCCGTGGTCGGCGGGATTCGCCAGTTTATCGCCTTCTGGATTACCCGCGCGCGGGCCGAGGCGGTCGACGAGGTCGACCGCGCGCTGGTCGAGCAGATCGCCGATGCGCTGGAGAACTACGCTCACCTTCCGGGACCGGAGCCGCGGGCGCGGGCGATTAGCGATATTCAGGAGCGCATTCAGAAGCGCAAGGAGCGCGTTACCCACCTTCCCGCCGCGCGCGCCGAGCAGGCGACGGCCCATCCGGCGTCAGAAAAAGCGGCACCAAGCCACACAGCGCAGAAGGAAGAGCGCCAGAAGGAGCCGGTTTTGCCCTCCCCTGCCCGGGCCCGAAAGAAGGTAGCACCCGATCCAGAGGGGCTGAGGCAACCGGTTACAGTGGTCAAAGGGGTCGGCCCGGCGACCGCCGACAAACTGGCGACGCTGGGGGCGGAAACGCTGGAAGACCTCCTCTACATCTTCCCCCGCCGCTATGATGACTACAGCCTGCTCAAGCCGATCAACCGGCTCAAATATGGGGAGCAGGTTTCCGTCATCGGCACCATCTGGGAGACACGCGCGCGCCGACTCCGGGGCAAGCAGACGCTGGTGCAATCGATCATCAGCGACGGCACCGGGCGGATTCAGGCGACGTGGTTCAACCAGCCGTGGCTGGCGCGGCAGCTTCCTGCCGGCGCCCAGGTGGTACTCAGCGGCACCGTCGATCAATATCTGGGACGGCCCGTCTTCACATCGCCCGAGTGGGAGCTCCTTTCCGAGGAGTTGCTGCGCACGGGACGCATCGTACCCGTTTACCCGCTTACCGCCGGCTTAAACGGCAACAAGATGCGCGAGATCATGAAAGAGGTGGTGGACCACTGGGCGCCGCGCGTGCCCGATCCGCTGCCGAAGGAGATCCGCGAGCGGCAAACGCTGCTTTCTCTTCCCGAAGCGATCTTCCAGGCCCATTTCCCGGAAGGCCGACAGACGCTGCACGACGCCCATAAGCGGCTGGCGTTCGACGAGCTGCTACTGCTGCAACTGGGAATGCTCGGACAGCGGCGGGAGTGGCAGGCGCAACCGGCGCAGCCGATGACCCAGGGCGATGAACTGCTCGCCCGCTTCCGCGATAGCCTGCCCTTCGCACTGACCGGCGCCCAGAGCCGCGTCGTCGGTGAGATCCGGCGCGATATGGCTGGCACGCTACCCATGAACCGCCTGCTCCAGGGCGACGTTGGCGCCGGTAAAACGGTCGTCGCCGCGGCGGCGATGGTCATTGCCGTCGCCAACGACGCACAGGCGGCGATGATGGCCCCCACAGAGATTCTAGCCGAGCAGCACTACCAGGGGCTGCGCAAGCTGCTGGCCGACCTCGACATCGAGGTGCGCCTCCTGACCGGGAGCACCCCCGCCGCCGAACGGACGGAGCTGCTCGCAGGCCTCGCCGACGGCTCTGTCGACATTCTTATTGGCACCCACGCCCTGATCCAGGACGCCGTCCAGTTCGACAACCTGGGGCTGGCCGTCGTCGACGAGCAGCACCGCTTTGGCGTCGAGCAGCGCGGCGCACTGCGCGACAAGGGCGCGCAGAGTGACAACGGCCAGGAGCCACGGAACCCCCACCTGCTGGTGATGAGCGCCACGCCTATTCCACGCACGCTGGCCCTCTCGATGTACGGCGATCTCGACCTCTCCATTCTCGACGAGATGCCGCCGGGCCGTCAGGAGATCATCACCCGCTGGATTCGACCGAACGAACGGGAGCGGGCCTATGCCTTCGTGCGCGGTCAGGTCCAGAAGGGGCGCCAGGCCTACCTGATCTGCCCCCTGGTGGAAGAGTCGGACAAAATCGAGGCGAAAGCCGCGGTCGAGGAGCATGCGCGCCTGCAGTCGGAGATCTTCCCCGATCTGAAGCTGGGCCTGCTGCACGGACGGATGAGCGGCGCCGAAAAAGAAGCGGTCATGGCCGACTTTTACAGCGGCGAGACCGACGTCCTCGTCTCCACGTCGGTTATCGAGGTGGGTGTGGATGTGCCGAACAGCACGGTGATGGTCATCGAAGGCGCCAACCGCTTCGGCCTTGCCCAGCTGCACCAGTTCCGCGGGCGCGTGGGGCGCGGCGCACACCAGTCCTACTGCCTGCTTGTCTCCGAGTCAGTGACCGGAGACGCCGAGGAGCGGCTCACCGCGCTGGAGCAGAGCAACGATGGCTTCCAGCTTGCCGAAAAGGATCTGGAGATTCGCGGCCCAGGCGAGTTCTTCGGCCGCCGCCAGAGCGGCATGCCAGAGCTGCGCATGGCGTCACTGCTGGACGTAGAGCTACTGGAAACGGCCCGGGCCGAGGCGAAGCGGCTCTTCGAGAGGGATCCGCTCCTCGAAGAGCCGGAGCACCGGCTGTTGCACGAGCGCGTCGCCCGCTTCTGGGAAGAAGCCGGCGATGCGAGCTAGACGCTACCGCAAGGAGAAAGAATTTGTACATTCGCGCCGTCTATCCCGGCACCTTCGATCCCGTTCACTACGGTCACCTCAATCTCATGCACCGCGCCGCCGCCATCTTCGACGAGCTGGTTGTCGGCGTCTTCGACCACCGCCAGCCGCTCAAATCGGTCCTCTTTTCCCTGGACGAGCGGATCAAGATGATCGAAACGGCCCTCAATAGCCAGCCCAACATCACGGTCCGGCCCTTCAGCGGCTTACTGGTGGAGTTCGCGCGCGAAGTGGAGGCCCAGGTCATCGTGCGTGGCCTGCGCGTCTTTTCGGACTTCGAGTTCGAGTTCCGTATGGCGCTCGCCAACCAGCGGCTGGCGCCCGAGATCGAAATTGTGACGTTTATGACGCGCGAGGAGCATACCTTCCTTAGCGGGACGACGGTGCGCGAGATCGCCAGCTTCGGCGGCGACGTCAGCAGCATGGTCCCCGACAACGTGGCGCGTGCCCTCTACGATCGCTTTGAGCAAAATGACCCCGACGCTGGCTATGACGGCGCGGTGCCTCTCCGCGATTAAGTGGTGGATCGCCGGCTACCGCGACGCAATGTTTGCCAAGCGTCCGCTGGCAGACTATTCTTAAAGGCATGATGCGCAGCGCGCAATAGGTGAGGTTGGACGCAATGGATATTCAACATCTGGTTGACCGGCTGGAACAGATACTGGGCGAAAGCCGCCGCATCCCTATGACGACCACGCTCCTCGTCGACGAGGACCAGGTCTTCAACATCGTCGACCAGCTTCGGGTGACGATTCCGGACGAGGTCAAACGCGCCAACCGCGTCGAGGCCGAAAAGGAGCGCATTCTGGCCCAGGCCCAGGAAGAGGCGGAGCGTATTCGCCATCTGGCGAAACAGGAGGCGGAGGAGCTGGTCCGGCGCGACGCCATCATGGCCTCCGCACAGCAGCGGTCGGAAAATGTTCTAGAGCGTGCGCGCCGCGAGGCGGAGATGATGCGCCACGAAGCCGACGTGTATGCGGTAGACGTGCTGGCGAAGCTGGAAGAAGACCTCCTTCGTTCGCTCTCCGTCGTGCGCAATGGCCTGCGCAAAATGCAGGCCGAGCAGGCGCCGCCGGTGGAAGCAGTCGAAAACGAACCGGCGCCTGCCGAAACACAGCGCTAGCGCCTTCTCAGGGCATCTTTTTTGCCGGCCCTTATCCCATTTGAAAGGAGCATGAGCGCCCGTCGGCTGGACGGGCGCACTCTTGACAGTGAAATGGCCCCGGCTATAATTATCCTTCGCGGCATACGTGCCGCTTGTTTTTTGTATTGAGTGGACGACGGACCGCTCCTGGTCGCACGCGCGGGTGAGAGAGCGTCTCGTTTTTCATGACAGGTTCTTGTAGCAGAGGTTTATCATGGGTGCTGTACCAAAGAGAAAGATTTCCAAGTCACGTCGCGATAAGCGCCGTACGCACGACAAGCTGGACATTCCGCATCTGGTTGTTTGCCCGGAGTGTGGGGAGATGAAGCGCCCCCACTACATGTGTGATGTCTGCTTCACGTATACAACAGCCAGCGGGAAGAAAATTCAGGTTCTTCCAGCCGTCGAAGAGTAGGCTTCCTCACCCCTAGACGGTGCGCCAGACAGAGACGGCCTACCTCTTTCCGGGTCAGGGATCACAGCACGTGGGCATGGGACGCGCTTTTTACGAGCGCGAACCGGCTGCGCGTGCTGTTTTCGATCAGGCTGACGCGGTGCTTGGCTTTCCCCTCTCTCAACTCTGCTTCGAGGGACCGGAAGCGGAGCTGACCGATACGGTTAATCAGCAACCGGCGCTCTTTGTGACGGCGTTTGCGATGTGGCGCGTTCTACAAGAGAGGGATTGGCCCGCGCCCGCTTTCATGGCGGGCCACAGCCTCGGCGAACTGACGGCGCTGGCGGCGGCAGGTAGCCTCGACTTTGCCGATGGGCTGATGCTGGTGCGCCGCCGCGGTGAGCTGATGAAGGTCGCCGGCGAGAGTGCGCCGGGGGCAATGGCGGCGATCCTCGCGCTCGATTTAGAGGCGGTGGAGAACGCCTGCGCGCAGGCCCGGGAGGAGAGCGGGCAGCCGGTACAGGTCGCCAACACCAACTGCCCGGGCCAGATCGTCATCTCCGGCGATCAAGAGGCATTGGCAAGAGCGGTGACGCTGGCGGAGGCGGCGGGGGCGCGGAAAGTGGTCACGCTGCCGATAACGATCGCGGCCCACTCGCCGCTGATGGCTTCTGCCGCCGGCGCGTTTGCCGACGCGGTGCGCGCCGCGGAGATCGGCCCGCCGGAGGTGCCGGTGATCGCCAATACGACGGCGAAGCCGATGACGAGCCCCGCCGAGGTAGAAGCGGAGCTGGTCGCCCAGCTCACGGGCAGCGTGCGCTGGATGGAGTCGATACACTACATGATCGATCAGGGTGTGGAGACTTTCGTCGAAGTGGGGCCGGGCGACGTACTGACTGGCCTGATGAAACGGATTGACCGCAAAGCGACGCGGCGGCGTTTTGAGAGCGAGGTGGAACTGTAAGCGATGCCCGACTTAAAGCTCTTGGAAGGGAAAGTTGCCATCGTCACCGGTGCCTCGCGCGGCATCGGGCGCGCCATTGCCCAGGATCTGGCTGCACACGGTGCGCAGGTCGTCATTAACTACAATCGCAGCGCCGCCGAAGCAGAGGACGTCGTGGCGGCGATCGAGACAAACGGCGGCAGCGCCGTCGCCGTGCAGGCCGACGTGGGTGACTTCGAGGCGGCGAAGGCGCTGGTTGCAGCCGCCAAGGAACAGTACGGGCAGATCGACATCCTCGTCAATAATGCAGGCACGACGCGAGACATGCTCTTGATGATGATGAAGGAAGAGGACTGGGACACCGTCCTCGACACGAATCTCAAGAGTTTGTTTAATTGCTGCAAGGCGGTTTTGCGGCCTATGATTCGCCAGAAGCGAGGCGGGCGCATTATCAACATCTCCTCCGTCGTCGGCCTCGCCGGGCAGGGCGGGCAGACTAACTATGCAGCCTCTAAAGCAGGCATCATTGGCTTTACCAAGTCGCTAGCAAAAGAGGTGGGCGGGCGCGCAATTACGGTCAACGCCGTCGCGCCCGGCTATTTTCCCACCGCGCTGACCGCCGACCTTTCGGACGAGCTGAGGGAGAAGGCGCTCGAACTGATCCCGCTGGCGCGCCTCGGCGAGGTCGAGGAGGTCGCACATCTGGTAACGTTTCTCGCCTCAGACCAGGCAGCCTACATTACGGGCGAGGTAATCCGCGTCGACGGCGGCCTGGCAATGTAAAGGAGACCCATGACAGAACAACAGGAAAGCATCGGGCGCATAGAAGTGGCGCCAGAAGTGTTAATTACCATTGTACGTCAGGAAGTTTTGGGTATAAAAGGGGTACGTAGAATGGCCTCGGTGCCCTCTGACGTCGGCCATCTGTTCCGGCGCGCCACCCGTTACGATGGGATCGTGCTGGATTTCACAGATAACCGGCTCTCGTTTGATATCTACGTGTATATGGAACCGGACGTGAATCTGCCCCAGACGTGCCGTCGGATACAGAAGGGGGTTGTGGAAGCGCTCGATAAGATGGTGGGCCTTCCGGTTGATGCGGTCAACGTTCATGTCGAGGACGTCATCTACGCGCACGGTCAAACGGCCTGACAGAAGGGGCGGCACACTCTAAAGCACAATAGACAGGTGGCTTTAACATGAAAACACGACGTCGTGCTCGCCGGATAACGTTGGAAACGCTTTACGAGTACGATCTCGCGGCACATCCTCCTTTTGAAGTCCTGGCACGACGTCTGGCCGACCAGCCGCTGGAGACGGCGGGGATCGAGTTTTCGCGGCGCCTGATCCAGGGGGTGATCGACTATCAGCCGGAGATGGATGCGCTCATCGCACGCTATGCACCGGAGTGGCCCCTGGACCAGATGGCCGTTATCGACCGCAACATTCTCCGCATGGCTATCTACGAGTTCCTCATCGGCCACGAAACCCCTGTCAAAGTAGCAATCAACGAAGCGGTAGAGCTGGCCAAAATTTACGGCTCCGATAGCGCCCCGCGCTTCGTCAACGGCGTGCTGGGCACGCTGGCCGAACAGGCGACGGAGCTGGAAAAGGAAGTGCGAGCCTCTAGCGCGGTCTCTGACGGAGTGCCTGAAGCGATGTCTGACGCCGTGTCTGAGACCCAGGAAGATCTGCCCCAGGAACGTCCGGCAGCCTGAACCCCCCGAATGGATAGCTTTTTCGGTATCGGTTTACCAGAGCTCGTCATGATCCTTATTCTGGCGGGCGTGGTTCTGGGGCCGCAGAAGATCCGCCAGGTGGCCTTCTGGCTCGGTCGCTTTACCGCCCAGGTTCGTGCGATCTCGCAGCAGTTCACGGCTCAGCTCAACGCAGAGCTCGACGCGCTGGATGCAGAGGATGTACGCGAGATGCAGGCGGCAGTGGAAGAGCTGAAAAATCTGCGTAGTGAGGTAAGCGACCTCCAGCGTCAGCTCCGCTTCCGACCGGACAGAATCACAGGAGAGGGACGGCGGGCGATTGCAGAAGGGGAGCGCGTTCTGCGGGGAGAGGCCTCTCTCCAGAGAGAGCGCTCTCTTCAGGAAGAGGAGCCGGTTCGGGAAGCGCGCGAGCAACCCGCAACTGCACCACACGCGCCGCAACAAGAGGAAGAGAGCATCGCCGCCGACGAAGCGACCGTCTTTCAACCCGACAGGTTGCCCACTCCGGTACCGGTTGCCGACGATCCAGAGTCCTGATGAGCAAGCCGGACGCACCTTCCCAAGAGATGCACATCCTGGCCCACCTGGACGAGCTGCGGCGGCGGCTCACGTGGGTCGTCATCGGGCTGGCGATCGCCACCGCGGTAAGCTTCGCCTTTGCCCGGCCGCTGCTGGAGTTCTTAATCGCCCCCTATGGCGAGCAGCTACAGGCGATCCGGCCTACGGAAACGATCGAAACCTACTTCAAGGTGGCACTCGTATCGGGCGGCATCCTCTCCATGCCCTGGATTCTCTACCAGGTGTGGCAATTCATCGCCCCCGGCCTGGAGCCGCAGGAGCGGCGCTTCGTCTATATCTTCATCCCCAGCGGCTTCTTGCTCTTTATGATGGGTATTGCCTTCTCCTGGTTCATCCTGCTACCGGCGGCGATCGACTTCCTGGCGAACTTCATGCCCACCATCTTCGTCGTCGAGTGGACGGCGGGTGAATTTATCGGCTTCGAGACGACCTTCCTCTTCTGGATGGGGGTCAGCTTCGAGCTGCCACTGATCGTCTATCTGCTGGCGCGTGTAGGCGTCGTCAACGCCGCTACGCTGCGGCAGAACTGGCGCGTGGCCATCGTGGGCGTCGCCGTCCTCGCCGCCGCCGTCACCCCCTCCATTGATCCGCTCACCATGCTGCTGACGATGGTACCGCTGCTGCTCCTTTACATT
>JAWVYW010000040.1:0-26837 GCA_033722535.1 Promineifilaceae bacterium (SeqCode) | reverse complement strand
CTCGACCATGCTAAAAGGACCTGCGCCGACAGCGAGGTCCTTTCACAACAAACTGCGAGCAAAACTGGCTACACTACTACGGCAGCAGATCGCCAGGTGGGACTGGCGGCAGGGAAGGTGGTGCAACTTCGTCTGCCCGCGGGACCAGATCGAAGTCGACGGGGTCGGGTAAACGCAGCCCGCCCTGTTCCACAAGCTGCGGCAGATTAACGGAGGTCGTAATAAAGAAGCTGTTGTCGCGCTGGGAGCGCAGCGCCAGGTCAAGATTCATTCCCCGGTCGAGCGCAAACTTCAGCGCCAGCGCATCTTGAAGCGGCATGCTCAGAATAACGACATCTGGTTCTCTCTCGCGCCGAACAAAAAGCTCCTCTTCTTCGTCTCCAGTATCGGCCGCGGCGGCAACCTGCCCGTCTGGCGATACTTGCGCCTGCGCCTGCTCCGCCGTCGGATCTTCATCCAGCGGGGCGACCTCATCCTCCAGAATTTCGCCCGGTGCTTCCCACGTCCCCACCCAGATCACTTCCGCCTGCTGAATCGTCAGCTGTGTGACGCGGCGGGGAACCTGCTCGATCTGCTCCAACGCGCCGCTGGGAGCGATATAGGCTGCCACACCCAGTTCGGGGATAAACTCCAGCCGCCCTGCGGCAAAAGGTGCGAAGAGGAAGTTCTGCCCGTCTTCGAGCGCCGTTTCATTGATCAACTGCAGCCGGTTGGGCAGCGCCGCGCGGAACTCGGGATCGATGTCGATCACCTGCATACTTGCCAGGACATCAACCTGATCGCCCGGACGCATAGCGTAGGCCGCGCCCGAGTAGCGAGTGATGGGGAAGGCGAGGGCGACGTTGCCCTGCGTCAGGTAGAGAGCCAGGTCGGACCCCATGTCGGCCAGATCGGTGGGATCGATGGCGATCATCGAGGTCAGGATCTCCTGCCCCGGTTCGATGCGTGTGCGCGCGATGCGCCCCACCACATCCTCTTCTTCGGTAAAGACGTAGCCCGCCTGCACCGCAATGTTTGTTTCTGGGCGCAACTCAATGCGGACGAAATCTTCCTCAATGACAGTACCCACCGGGATCGGAATACGTGCCACGGCAACCGGCACAAAGAGAAGATCCTGCTCCTCTTCCTCCTCTTCGATCTCTTCCACCACCTCGTCCTCGACGTCCTCTTCCTCCGTTTCGAGCACCGCTGCCTCTTGTCCGGGCAAGAGATTGGTGACGATGTCCGTGCCGCCCAGGAAGACAAAGCCAAGCACGACGACGACGGCGGCGACGAGCAAAACGACGACGAGCAGAATAAAGGTTCTCGGTCTCATAGCAGCTTTCCTGACTAGCTTGTGATTACTGGCCGCCTTCCTCCCCCGGTTGCGGCGGAGGCGTGACGGTTACCAGCACTGGGTTGGCTGTAAATTCAAAATCGGTGGGCAGGTCAATACCAAACCGCACCAGGAAGGATGGCAGATCCACCGTTTCAATGGAATAGATCTGGGTGTCATTGGGGGGGCGCAAAGCAAAGTCAATGTCGGCTGCCACTTCCACTGCGTACTTCAGCACAAGCTGCTGCTGCGGCGTCAGCGCCAGCAGGAGGACGTCGGGCGGCGTCGGTGTGGGCGTCGGCACCTCGCCAGCCGCCGGCGTGGGCGTCGTTTCGGGATCCGGGGTCGGCGTCGGCGTGGGCACCGCAACCTCTGCCAACGGCCTCCACGGCCCCACCTGAATCACTTTCGCCGCCTGCAGCACGAAAGCGACGCGGATGGGGCGCTGTGTTTCAGACGGAGTGATGAAGGCCAGTTCGCCATTAGGTAACGTCTCGAAGCGCCCGAAAGGATCGATGACGATCAGATTGAGTTGTGGTTCGCCCTCCGCTTCTCCCTCTTCAGCCTGCGGGGCCAGCGGAAAAATCGCGGCATTCTCGAGCAATGTCTGGAACTCTTCGTCTATCTCTGAGATGTAGAAGGTGATCAGAACGTCGACGATGTCGCCCTCGTCTATGCCGTAAGCTACGCTCGAAAGGCGCCCCATCGGGACGGCCTGAGCCAGGAAGCCCTCCGGGATCAGCGATGAGGGGCCATACTCTTCAATGGCTAGCTGCGTCGGATCTTCGATCAGCGCATTTCCGGTGAGTGTTTCCCCCTGGAAGATATCAGTACGGGCGAACATCCCTATCGCCTGCTCTGTGTCGGTAATCACGTTATCAGGGACCAACTCCGCGCGGCGCAGGTCGGTGGTGAGTTCTGCTTCCGTCATCCTCCAGCCGCGCGGTACGGTCTGCAGGCTCACCACGACCTCGACCAGAGCCGGCGGCGTCGCCGTTGCCGTCGGGGCGGCGTCCTGCTGGGCAGCTTCTTCTCCAGCATCGAGAACATCATCAGTGGGGGGTGCTTCTGCTTGCTGCAGCAGGAAGAGGACGACAACCATCAGCAGGAAACCGCCGACAAGGAAAAGGATAGCCAGGGTACGTCGGTTCATCTTTTTTCTTTCCTGGTAGACCGAATTGAAGATTTCGAACGGGCGTTATGTTAGGCACGTGTAACAGAACGCATGCGCCCGCAAGTGACTAGCACCAGAAGACGCCGACCCTATTATAAGCCGGCAGCGATAATATGTAAACCTCCAGTGCAGAGATGGTAGCATAGCCTTCTGAGGGAGCAAATAGTACGTGTGGGGGAGGGCGCCGCTCCGCTAACTGGCGCCGCTAGGCTAACTGGCACCGCTCCGCTACCACAGTGCTGCGCCCCCCGCCACCACCCGCTCAGTGAGAGGGCAGCGGGGCGTCGGTCAGCAGACGCCACCAGGCCTGCCAAGGGGAGGCGCTGACGGCTGGGTCCGGCGTGGCCGTTGGTTGCGGCGGGGGAACTGGTGTTCCCTCCACCACCAGAGGGACAATTCGCTTTTCCCCTGGTTTCAGATAACCGCCCTCGCCCCGAGCATACGCCTCTACGTAGGCGCTGCTGTGGACGTGGGTTGCCGTTACCCGAAGCTCGACCTGCCGCGTGCTCTCTGCGTCATGCTCTGCCTGTAGCTCTTCCTCACCCACGCCGACCAGCCGGCCCGCCTCGGCACGCCGGTTCAGGTCCAGCGCGATAAAGAGTCCGGCAATCACGGCGAGGAGCACCAGAAACTGTGGGAGCGTGAGTAACGGCCGCTGGCCAAATATCTTCCGCATGGTGGCCACATCTTAGCCGGGATCGGCCGCGAATGCAATAAACACCCGGAATAGGTGCGTGCCGTCGACTGACCCGCTCTCGAGAGAGGAGCGGCGCCGTTCTCGCAAATTGGCCTGCGCTATGTTAAGATTGGCGGCGATGATGAGCCCCGTTGACTATCTCGTAATTGGCCATGTGACACGCGATGTAGGCGACGCGACCGTCACCCTCGGCGGTACCGTAGCCTATGCGGGGCTGGCGGCGCACGCGCTTGGTTGCACCACCGCCATTCTGACGAGCGCGGATGCAGATTGTGATCTCTCTCTGCTCGCTCCGCTGAAGGTCAATCGCGTCCCAGCCGGGCAGACAACGACCTTCGAGAATCGCTATCAGGGCGAGCGGCGGCTGCAGTGGGTTCGGCATACGGCGCAGCCTCTCGCGCCCGCTCATCTACCGCGGGGATGGGCCAGCGCGCCGATCGTTCATCTGGCGCCGGTGGCGGGGGAAGTCGATCCCGCTTTCATCTCCCACTTTCAGGGTAGCCTGATCGGGATGACGATCCAGGGCTGGCTGCGCGGTTGGGATGCGAGCGGGCGCGTCTCCGGACGACTGTGGGAAGCGGCGCAACACTATCTACCGTTGGCCGATGCCGTCATTCTGAGCGACGAGGATCTGCCGGATCCGGCGCTACTGGCGCACTACCGCGCGTGGGCCCGTCTGCTGGTTGTAACCAGCGGCGCCGGCGGCTGCACCGTCTTCCTCGAGGGCGAACAGCTCAAATTTCCCGCCCCCACGGTCGACGCCGACAACCTGACAGGCGCCGGCGATATTTTCGCGGCGGCTTTCCTGATTCACCTCAACCGGCGTAGCGCTGCCCGGGCCTCGGCTAACTGGGAGGTGGCAGCCCAGGCGGCGCGCTTTGCCAATGAGGTCGCCGCCGAGAGCGTCACCCAGCCCGATCTCAGGGCAAAAGTGACGCGCCTCCGCCGCTTCCGCGAGCAACTGGAGAGAGAACGAACGGGAGAAGGGGAGGGTTGAGCCTCCTGAGATGACAATGAAGATCTATGCGATAGTGAACCAGAAGGGTGGGGTGGGCAAGACGACCACGGTGATCAACATGGGGGCCTATCTGGCGGCGAATGGGTGGCGCGTGCTCGTCGTCGACATGGATCCGCAGGCGAATGCTACCTCCGGATTAGGCATTAACAAGTACGAACTCGAAAAGTCGACGTATGATGTACTGCTGGAAACGGAAGCCGCCGAGGAAGCAATTGTCGAGCAGCCGGATTCTCAGCTCTCCATTCTACCCGCTACCCCCGATCTGGCCGGGGCGGAGGTGGAGCTGGTGAACGAGTTGGCGCGCGAGTACCGTCTGAAGAAAGGCCTCGCTACCCTTGAAGGGCGTTTCGACTACGTCCTCATCGACTGCCCGCCCAGCCTCAGCCTGCTGACGATCAACGCCCTTGCCGCCGCCCGCGATGGCGTTCTGATTCCTGTGCAGTGTGAATATCTGGCGCTCGAAGGGCTTTCCCAACTGATGCAAACGCTAGAGCGGGTGCGTCTTTATCTGAACGAGCAGATGGGGATCCGCGGCATGGTGATGACCATGTATGATGCACGGACCAACCTCAGCCGCGAGGTGGTAGAAGAGGTTCGGAGGCACTTCGCGGGCAAGGTGTTTCGTTCGATCATTCCGCGCAACATACGCCTCAGCGAGGCGCCCAGTCACGGACAGCCGATTAATCTCTACGCGCCCGATTCTTCGGGCGCGATGGCCTATAAAGTGTTGGTTACCGAGCTCCTGAAGGGAGACGACATGCCGCTGCGCGCGCCTGAGCAGGAGCGCCGGCCGGCGGAGGACGAGCGCTCATGACAAAGGGACGGCGACTGGGACGTGGAATGGATGCTTTCTTCTCTCGCACCGACGAGGCGGAGGAAGAGGCGGCTCCTACTTCGGAGGAGGCTCCAGAGGCGGGCACCGATTCGGGGTTACGGACGATTGCCGTCGACGCCATTCGCCCTAATCCGCTCCAGCCGCGCGGGGCGATTGACGAGGACGATGAGGCGCTGCGCGAGCTCGCCGCCTCCATTGAGAGCCACGGCCTGATCCAGCCCCTGATCGTCCATGACAATGGCGAGGGGCTGTACACGCTCATTGCCGGCGAGCGCCGCTGGCGCGCCTCGCGCCTGGCGGGGCTGGAATCGGTGCCAGTGGTGGTAAAAGAGGCGACGCCGCAGACGATGTTGGAGCTGGCGCTGATCGAGAATATCCAGCGCGCCGACCTGAACGCACTGGAGGAGGCGGCTGCCTACCGTCAGCTCATCGAAGAGTTTGGTCTGACGCACGAAGAGGTGGCCGAGCGGGTGGGTAAGAGCCGCTCGACGATCACCAACGCCACGCGCCTGCTGGACCTGCCACCGCGGGTGCAGGAGGCGGTCCTGGAAGGAAAGATCAGCGGCGGACACGCGCGCGCATTAGCCGGCCTGCCGACGCCGGAGGCCCAGAACCACCTGCTCGGCCTGATTCTCAAGCAGGGGCTGAGCGTACGTCAGACAGAGGAGCGCGTGCGTAAGCTGAAAGAAGGGGTCCGTCCCCAGCCGCGCCAGCCGACGCGCCTGCCGCCGGAGCTGCGCGACCTGGAGACGACCTTCCGCCGCTCCCTGGGCACGCGCGTCGACATCCAGAAGCGGGGCAAGGGCGGACGCGTCGTCATCCATTACTTCTCCGATGAAGATCTGCAGACGATCTATGAAGCCATCACAGGCGAGTAGTACCACTACCCTCCGCGAGGCTCGGCGCGCAATTCCCCGGTGGGAGCGTCCGCGGCAAGGCTCCCGGAGGATCGAAGATACACCCAGGGAAGAGACATGAACGCCGACGATAAAAGATTGGTGCAGGAGAAGATTGCGCAGGCTACGGAGATTCTCGACGAGCTGGATGTCGACACCTGGCTGACGTTCGTCCGGGAGACGCCACTTTCGCCGGACCCGGCGCTGCCCTTGATCCTGGGCATGCACGTGACATGGGAGTCCGCCTTTCTGATCAACCGCGACGGACGCCATGTGGCCATCGTCGGCTACTATGACGCCGAGAACGTGCGCGCCGTCGAGAGCTATGAGCGTGTGGTTGGCTACCACGAAGGGATGGGCAATCATCTGCGCGCCGCGCTCGCCGAAATCGATCCCCGGCACACTGCGATTAACTACTCCACGACTGACGTTGCCGCAGATGGCCTCTCCCACGGCATGTATCTGAAGCTGCAACAGATCCTTGAAGGCACGCCCTATGCGGAGCGGCTGCAATCGGCGGAGCGGGTGAACGCGGCCCTGCGCGGACGGAAGAGCGCGACCGAGGTCGCGCGGGTAAGACAGGCGGTGGCGACCACGGAGGAGCTATTCGACCGTGTGGAGGCCTTCGTTCGCCCGGGTATGACCCAGCGCGATATATCAGCGTTCGTCCACGAGCAGATAGACGCAATGGGCCTCGGCTACGCCTGGGACAAGCCTTACAATCCGATCGTCACCTGCGGTCCCGACTCCGCCATCGGCCATGCCGCCCCGGGAGACGTGCCGCTGGAGCAGGGACACACGCTCCATCTCGACCTGGGGATCAAGGAAGAGGAATACTGCTCCGATATCCAGCGCATGTGGTATGTGCTGGACGAAGGGGAGACAGAGGCGCCGGAGGACGTCCGGCGCGCGTTTGAGGTGGTGCGCGGCGCCATCAAGGCGGGCGAGCAGGCGCTGCGGCCGGGGGTGCCTGGCTGGCAGGTCGACAAGGCGGCGCGTGACTACATCGTCGAGCATGGCTACCCGGAGTATAAACACGCGTTCGGCCACCTGCTCGGGCGCTCCGCCCACGACGGCGCGACCGTGCTCGGGCCGCGCTGGGAGCGTTACGAGGGGATATGTGAGCTTCCGGTTGAAGTCGGCAATATCTTTACGCTGGAGCTGCACGTGGTCGTGCCGGAGCGCGGGGTGATGAGCCTCGAAGAAGACGTGCTCGTAACCGAGGACGGCGTCGACTATCTGAGCAAACCGCAGACGGTGCTGCGTTATATCCGTCCCTGAATCACGCGCTCCCGCCGACGACCTACCTGTCCCACACCAGAAAAGGAAGAGCTCATGAGCGCAAAGCTTGCCCTCACGAACGGAAAGATTCACACGCTGGACCCCTCGCGCCCCCATGCTTCGGCCGTTGCCATCGGCGCGGATCGGATTCTGGCGGTGGGCGACGATCAGACGATGCGCAATCTCCTGGGGCCGGAGGGCGAGTGGATCGACCTCCAGGGGCGGGGCGTGACCCCCGGGCTGGTCGATGCCCACGTCCACTTCCAATCCTACGCGCTCAATCTGGCGCGCCTCGATCTCTTCGAGGTTCCCTCTCTGGACGAGGCGTTGGCGCGGGTGGCCGCGGCGGCGAAGCCCATCGATGCGGCGCAGTGGCTCCAGGGGCGGGGGTGGAACCAGGATCTGTGGCCAGACGGCGCCTTCCCCACGGCGGCCGACCTCGATCGCGTCGCCCCGCACCTGCCGGTCTACCTGACCCACAAGAGCGGCCACGCTGCCTGGGTGAATAGTCGTGCGCTGCGGCTGGCCGGAATTTACGCCGATACGCCGGACCCCGAAGGGGGACAGATTCAGCGGGATGAGGCAGGGCAGCCGACCGGCATCCTCTTCGAGACGGCGCTTGATCTGGTGGGGCGGAAGATTCCCCCGGCCACGGCGGCCGAAGTGACAGAGGCGATGGCGAGCGCGCAGGAGGTGTGCTGGCGCCTGGGGCTGACGGGCGTGCACGACTTCGACGGACGGACCTCCTTTATTGCCCTGCAGGCGCTCCATCAGAGCGGCCGGCTGGGGCTGCGCGTGGTTAAGAACCTGCCGGCGCGCCTCCTCGACCACGCCGTCGGCGTCGGGTTGCGGAGCGGCTTCGGTGATCGGTGGTTGCGCATCGGCGGGATCAAGATCTTCGCCGACGGCGCGCTGGGGCCGCGTACGGCGCTGATGATCGAGCCCTACGAAGGCGAGCCAGACAACCGCGGGATCGCGGTCACAGACAAAGAAGAGATGATGGCCATCGCCAGCAAGGCCAGCGCTGCGGGATTCGGCGTGACGATTCATGCCATCGGCGATCGGGCCAACCACGACGTGCTCGACGTCTACGAGGCGGTGCGCAAGGAGGAGTCGGCAGACAGTAGGCCGCCCCTGCGCCACCGCATTGAGCACGTGCAGATCATCCACCCCGCCGATCACCGGCGGCTGGCGGATCTGGACGTCATTGCTTCGATGCAGCCCTCGCACGCCACCGGCGACATGGAGATGGCCGACCGCTACTGGGGCGAGCGCGCGGAGTACAGTTATGCCTGGCGGACGATGCTCGACAGTGGCGCGCTCCTCGTCTTTGGCTCTGACGCTCCCATTGAGTCGATTGCCCCGCTCCCCGGCCTCCACGCTGCCGTCACCCGCCGCCGCGCCGACGGCCGGCCGGGGCCCAACGGTTGGTACCCCGAGCAACGCCTGACGTTGCAAGAGGCCATCCACGCCTTTACCCGCGCTGCCGCTGTCACCAGCGGCGAGGAAGCAACGCAGGGGCGAATTGCACCTGGCTTTCTGGCCGATCTGACGATCTACGACCGGGATATCTTCGCCGCGCCGCCGGAGGAGTTACTGGAGACGGAGATCGCGGGGACGGTGGTCGGCGGGCGCTTCAGGTACCGCGACCTGTAACCATTCGTGGCCTGCTATGTAGTCCGCTTCTCCGAATGGGTAGCTGCCGGAGAAGGCCCGTCACAGCTATCGCTCCTCAGTCGTAAACTTCTTCCCTCGTCTCGGCGACGAGGTTGTCCACCACCGCTTTTAGCGCTTCCTCCCGGTTGTCGTCGCCGCCGTGCTGCTCGTAGACCATAATCTGCCGGTCGGCGCTGGTGCCGTTCTGGAGGATGGTGCGGACGTATTCTACTTCCTCACGGCTGCCGAGGTCGTCGACCACGTCGTCTACCAGTTCCAGTAGCTCTTCCATGAGGAAGTGGAAGGGGATCGACTCTTCGCGGCCGAAGTCGATCATCTCGCCGCGAATGCCATAGCGTACGGCCCGCCATTTATTTTCCGTAACGTGCATGTGCCGGTAACGGCGCCACGACATATTTTCCCTACGCAGCTTGAGCAGCTTGGCGCAGATTGCCTGGAAGAGGGCGGCGATGCAGACGGCTTCGTCGACGCGAGTACAGATGTCGGAGACGCGGAATTCCAGGGTATCGAAGACCGGGTGCGGGCGAATGTCCCACCAGATCTTGGCTACCGGATCTCGCTTGCCAAAGGAGCCGACTTTCATCAGCAGATTCTCGAACGTCTCGTACTCCTTCCAGGAGCCAAAGGAGTGTGGAATGCCGGTGCGGGGCATCATCTCAAAGATGATGCTGCGGTAGGACTTGAGGCCGGTATTGTGGCCGTGCCAGAAGGGGGAGCTGGTCGATAGAGCCAGCAGGTGGGGCACAAAATAACGCGCCTGATTCATGATCTCGATCATCAGGTCCTTCAGCTCCGGGTGCTCTTTGTGGCCGAAGCCGACGTGGACGTGCATGCCAAAGATGAGGAGCTGGCGAGCAACGGTGCGCATATCGTCCAGTAGCTCCCGATAGCGTGCACCTTCGGTGATCGACTGGTGCTCCCAGCTGGCGAAGGGATGGGTCGAGGCAGCCGCGATCTGTAGACCATTCTCGTCGGCCATATCACAGACGGCCCGCCGCAGGCGGATGACCTCCTGCCGCACCTGTTGAATGTTGCGACAGACGTGGCTTCCGACCTCTACCTGAGATTGCATGAATTCCGGCTTGAGATTAAGTCGCTCCGGGCGCCGCTGATCCTGTGAGAGAAATTCGGAGATGTAGGCGTGGAGATTGTGCGTTTCCGGATCGATGATCTGGTACTCTTCCTCGATACCGAGTGTGAGCGGCGGGGACAAAATGGTCATACGACTCGTCTCCTGAGTAGACCTCTATCTGGAACAAAAGCCGGCGGGTGACCCACCGGCAAGCGCATTATAAGCGTGAGCAGGTCTGGGTGACAACAGCTTACTTACTCCGCGGCCCGGCGCTGCAAAAACTCGGTCAGCAGGCGCACGCCAAAACCGGTGGCGCCGGCCGGCCCATACGGTCCCTCCGTTTCGCGCATAGCCATCCCGGCAATATCGAGGTGGGCCCAGGGGTAGGCGGTAAACTCCTTCAGAAAGGTGGCCGAGGTACCAACGCCGCCCTGGCGCCCGCCGCTGTTCTTGATGTCGGCCACGTCAGACTGGATCTTCTCGCGGTAGTCGGCGTAGAGGGGCAGCCGCCACACGCGCTCGTACGTCTCCTTGCCCGCCGCCTCCAGTCGCTCCGCCAGCATGTCGTCGGTGCTGAAGAGGGCGGCGGCGACGTCGCTTCCCAATGCAGTGATCGCCGCCCCGGTGAGGGTCGCGAGGTCGACGACGGCCGCCGGATCATAGGCGGCGGCATAGACAAGGCCATCTGCGAGCACCATGCGCCCCTCGGCGTCGGTACTGATAATCTCGATCGTCTTGCCGTTGCTGGCGGTGATTACGTCGGCGGGGCGGTAGGCGAGGCCATCCGGCATATTTTCCGTCGTCGGCGCAATGGCCACGACGTGGAGGGGCAGATCGAGCCCCCTCTCCTTCATTGCCCCGACGACCTTCATTGCGCCCAGAACGGCAGCTGCGCCGGCCATGTCGCTCTTCATCGCCCCCATTCCTTCGCGAGACTTTAGCGAGATGCCGCCCGTGTCAAAGGTAATTCCCTTGCCCACGAAAACGATCGTCTCCAGATCGTCGCGCCCTGCATTGTGCTCCAGCACGATAAAGCGCGGCGGCTCACCGGCGCCCTTGGCGACGGCAAGGAAGGCGCCCATTCCACGCTCGACCGCCCACTCCCGGTCGCCGGCCGTGAAGGCAAAGCCATGCTCGTCGGCCATCGCCTGCGCCACGTCGGCCATGCGCGTGGGGGTGGCGACGTTGGGGGGATCGTTTACCAGGTCGCGGGCCAGCGTCACCCCGGCAACCACCGCTTCTGCCCGCTGCACGCCCTCGCGGATCGCTTCCAGCTTGCCGGCGTCAAATTCGACGACGAGCAATTCGTCAGGTTTGCGCGGTTCATCCTCTCCGGCGCTCACGTCAGCGACATCCGCTTCGCCCTCTTTTGCCACCTTCTGGCGCGGCGCCTGGTAATCGTAGAGAGAAAGGAGGGTGCCTTCTACGGTGGCCTGCGCGGCTGCTGCGGGAGAAAGGCCGCCGATGCCGCCGCCGTGGACGATAGTCGCCACCCGTTGCGCGCCGCGCTCCTGCGCCTTGCGCGCCGCTGCCCCGGCCGCGCGCCGGAGAGCCTCCAGATCGAACGCCTCCCGCTCCCCGAGGCCGGCAACCAGCACGCGCCGGGCGGGAATGGCGCCGCGCGGATAAAGAACGGCCACCTCCCCCGCTTTGCCGCTCAGATCGCCGCCGGCAATCAGTTCGCTGATCGCGCCGTCCAGCGCCGCGTCGACGGCGCCGGTGGCGCCGCCCGGCGTTTTCACGTCCTGAAAGAGATTGACGACGATCGTACCGGCGTCGCTGTCCTGTATGGCGCCTCCGTGGACAGATACGTTCATGGGGACTTTCCTCTTCTACGATGACCGGTTTGCCTCCGTTTGTAACACGATAGCGGGAGGGGCGCTATACTGGGGGCGGGCCGGCAGCGCGGTAGAAAGCAGGTAGAAGTGAGAACTGATGGAGACAAGACAATGAAAATTTTGATCCTCGGCGGCACCGTTTTTCTCGGACGCCACCTTGTAGAAGCAGCGCACGAACGCGGCCATGACGTCACCCTCTTCAATCGCGGCCGCAGTAATCCGGATCTCTTCTCTGAGCTAGAACAGCTGCGTGGCGATCGAGATGGCGACCTATCCGCGCTCGACGATCGGCAGTGGGATGCTGTGATCGATACGAGCGGCTATCTTCCGCGAGTGGTGACGGCATCAGCCAAGCGGCTGGCGGATGCGACGTCGCACTACACCTTTATCTCCAGTGTCGCCGTCTACGATGATCGCACGCAAAGTGGCATGGACGAAAGCGGCGCCGTCGGTCGACTGGAGGATCCGACGGTGGAGGAGATTACCGGCGAGACCTACGGACCGCTCAAGGTGCTCTGTGAAGAGGCGGTACAGGAGGTCTACAGCGAGCGGGCGCTGATCATCCGCCCCGGGCTAATCGTCGGCCCTCACGACCCGAGCGACCGCTTCACCTACTGGCCGCTCCGCGTGGCCCGCGGAGGAGACGTGCTTGCGCCCGGGAGCGCCGCACATCCTATCCAGTTCATCGACGTGCGCGACCTGGCTCTGTGGACGATCCGCATGGTGGAGGAAGGTGCGTCTGGCGTCTACAATGCCACCGGCGAAACGCTCCGGATGGGGGATTTGCTTGAGGCCTGCCGCGTCGTCAGCGGCGCCACAGCTCGTTTTCGCTGGGTGGACGAAGCGTTTTTGCTCGAACATCGTGTGCAGCCGTGGTCGGAAATACCGCTCTGGTTACCGGGCGAGGCCGGCGCGGGGATGGGGACGATCGACGTGACGCGAGCGGTCGAATCTGGACTTCGCTTTCGGCCGATGGAGGAGACGGTCGAAGACACGCTGGCCTGGGCGAGCGAACGAGGGGGCGACTACGAGCTCCGCGCCGGCCTGAGTCCCGAGCGCGAAGCAGATCTCTTACAGGAATGGTTTGAGGAGCAGGCGGAGGAGATGGCAGATGGGCCAGATCTGGATCAGTATGACTACGGCGCCTGACAGCTGCCGCCGCTGCGGAAGCTACTTACCCAGCGGTGTTAACGTACGCGCGGCGCCCGCGCGCGCCAGCTCCCGATCTAGGTTGAGCTTCAAAAGCTCCAGCCGTGCGACGGGGATATTCATATTGGCGTGGTCGATCTTCTTGTTGAGCGCGGTGACTGCCACTTCCATCTCCCTCAGATAGGCGTCCCACGCGCGCTGCGCCGGCTCCTGCGTCGGGTCCGGCGCGTGCATACGGCGGCGATAGCGTTGCCAGGCGGTGATCAGCTCTTCTCGCAGGTCGGCGACCGCCTCCAGTAGTTCGTTACGCTCCGCGATCCACGGAAGCGTGTAGTCGTTGTTTTGCAGGAGCTCGAAGGCCAGCGCCTGCTCCTGGGCATAGGGATTCTTGTTGAGCTGCAGTGGCTTTCCTTGCCCGGGCAGGTTCTCGAACTTGCCTGCTTTTAAGGCCTCTTCGATCACGCGATCGATGGCATTCTCCCACTCACGCTCGGCATTCTCGCGCCGCAGACGGTCAATCTCACTTTTGTCGGAATTTTTCTTAGACACATTGGACATCGATCTCTCCTTGATCAGCCCTTATGGCGTGGACGGGCGTTCTTGCTCGTACTGTTCCGGCCGGTCTAGATCGCGCAGAATAGTGTCGCTCTCTACCGGCACCAGCCGTACCTTCTCTGGGTGACGCTGCAGCAGGGCACGGGGCGCGGCGCCCGCGGGAAGCGCGAGCAACTCGTCGAAGAAGGCGCGACCGATCAGGACCGGATTGCCGCGCCGACCCTCGTAGATGGGCGCCACGATCTGGTCTGTATCATGCTGCCTCTCGCCTCCGTGGAACACAGCCAGCAGCCGGTCGACCACTGCAGCGGGCACCATCGGCTGGTCGGCAAGGGCCACAAGCACGCCGTGGCAGTCGGCTGGCAGGTGGGGCAGCGCCGCCTGCAACGAGGAAAGCATCTCGCCCGTGGCATAACGAGGATTGTGAACGACCGCGACGCCGCATTCGGCGGCAACGGCGGTCACTGCCTCTGCCTCGTGCCCTGAGACGACAAGAATGCTGTCTACTGTGCTCTGCTGCAGATTCTCAATTGTCTGTCCGAGCACTGTCGTCTCTCCCCAGGGAAGAAGCTGTTTTGTCTTTCCCATGCGGCGGCTCTGTCCGGCGGCGAGCACAACCGCGACGACTGCGTCTAGCGGGGCTGTCAGCGGTGGTAGTCCCTATCCAGCGGGTCGGGGTTGCGCGAATGAGCGGTGGGCTTGCCGGTGCGCGCCCTCCCCTGCGGGCTCCCTAGGGTAAAACCCAGAATGAGCAAAAATTGCATCACAAGCATGATCGACAGAACCAGGGCGCCCAGGATCACAGCTCGAGGCACAGCGCTGGGAATGCCGAGATCACTGTAGAAGAAGCCGTAGCTCAGGTAATTCTCGGCAAAGAGGACGCGTAGCAGCAGGTAGCCAGCGATGCCGCTGATAACAAACCAGACGAACATAAGGACGGTGCGGCTCGTCAGCCCCCGACGGCGTGCAAGTTCCTGTTCTCTCTGTTTTTCAATACGCATTTTTTCCTAACCCCCTGTTTCCTCCTCTCGCCGGCGGGCTTGTTCGGCAAAGCGCTATGGCACTGCTCCGTCCACGCACCAGCTCGCCACCCAGGCAGTCTCGCCCAGAGTGGGAAGGGAAACCTGATAAAAGTTGAGCGTCAGGCGCTCCCCTGATAGCTGCCGTCTCAAGACCTGCTCTCTCGTCCCGATGATCGACACAGTGGTGCCGGCAGGAGCAGTCAGGTCATGCTCGGCAGCCGCAACGGCTGGCCCTTCGCGATTCAGAAGTACCAGCTCCTCGCGCGCCTCTGTCTGACCGCACTGCCCATGAACGATGCACTCGGTGCTGCAGATCAGCGTCGCCTCGCCCAGGGCGCCGAACGGCGCACTCCCGGGCTGGGCTGCCGGATCCTCGCCGACGATGTCGAGGTCGCCACCCTCAGCACCCTCTTCGGCGCCGCCACAGGCCACGAGAAGGAGCAGCAAAAAGAGGAGCGCGAAAGGTAAAGAGGAATGCAAGAGAGCAATCGATCTTCCCCCTCGGGATGTCGCCGGCTGATACACAGTCTCTCCTTGAACAAAGCTCTGAGCGGCGTAGATTGCCCGGAGTCTACCAGAATGCAGGGGCTCCGACAATGGGCGCATCCGGCTACTCATGTATGGGCCTGCGGCAGGCGTGGCGAACGCTTAGTCGACCCGCCAGCCCAGCGCTTCCAGATCGGCCCCCTCCACCATCTCCAGGCGGAGATCGGCGAGGGTCAGCGACGCCTCCGCTGCCACGGTGCCGTCTGGAAGCCGTATTTCGCCGGCGGCCCGCCCCAGCCGACCACGCAGACGGATGATGCGCCCGCTGACGGTCAGCGGCGTCTCCGTTGGCACGGGCTGACGGTACTTTATCTCCAGCCGGACCGACATCATAAAGTGGTGGTGGTCGCCGATGAGAGCCACCCGACCCACAGCTTCGTCGAGGATAGCGGCGACGATGCCGCCGTGGACGATGCCTGGATAGCCCTGGTAGACGGCGGGAACGGCGTAGGTAGCCGACACCTCGTCCACGCCGTTATCGTAGAAGGTCATCCCAAGGCCACGAGGATTGTGGCGACCACAGACAAAGCAGTCGTTCGCGCTCGGCTGGCGCTGGCGTGTGGGCACAGGGACTCTACCCGGCAGCCGAGATCTGGCTGGGCACACCATTCAGTGCCTGAAAGGTGTGCCAGTCATCTTCGGTGTCGAGATCAAACTTCAGTCCCGGCGTGTGCACGATGCGGCTGGTCATTCCGAGCGCTTTCGCCTCGTCAAGATGTTTTTGAAAGCTACCCTCCCCATAGTGGAATTTAAAGCCGGTCGGCGGGCTGACGTAGAGAGCGTTGGTGCCATCTTCATAACGATCGGGGCAGATGGTGATGATGCGCGGGTGGCGGTAGCCGTTGACGCCTCTGCCGGACATCGTGGGAGCGACGCCGGCGAGCATCATTTCGATATCTTCTACAGTAATCAGCGGTAGATCGGCGGGTACGACGAGCACGCCAGTGGCCTCCTGTGCGGCGGCGATATGAGCTGCCCGGGCAAGTGCATCGTTCAGGCCCTGCCGCTCCCCTTCACCATACGTGTACGCATCGTACTGACGGGCGATCTTCAAGGCCGCCGGATCACGGCTGATCACCAGGCTGCGGAAAACGGCCGGAACCTTGTTGAGTGTGTCAAGTGTGCGGCTCAGCATGCGCGTTGTCAGGCGGGCGCGTTCGTCAGGTGAGAGAATACGCGACAACCGGCTCTTGCCGTAACGTAGCGGCTTCACAGGGATAATTGCCCAGGTCGTCATCGGTTGGTTAGCTCCTCGATATGGTTCAGAATTGTCTGCGCCAGATCGGCGCGTGTGGTCTGGTCGTTCATGATCGTATCGGTACAGAGCGCCGCGCTCTCGTCCGTGCTCACTGTTCCTTCGTCCCGAAGATCGTAGACGAACAGGTCGATCAGTTCTTCGTAGTAGTCGGCGATCGCCTGCGCTGTCGCCGGTCGGCCCATTTCGCGCATCATTTTCGCCGCCGGCCCCCTCAGCGCCTCTCCCCCCACAATGGGGCTCACAGCCACCACTATATCTGGAAGATCGGCGATCATCGAGCGAACCGGATAGACGTTGAGAATGGGATCGATGCTCACGAACGGGTTGGAAGGGGCAATGACGACGAGCTCCGCCTTCTCAAGCGCCTTCAGCACTGCCGGTGTGGCGCGCACATCCTCCGGCAGCCGGATAGCCTCTACCGGCGGCTGCCACTGCGCGCCGACGAACCAGTTCTGAAAGGGCATCAGCCCTTCGGCAGTTTCGATCAGGGTGGGCGCTTCCTGGTTCGTCATCGGCAGCAATGTCGGCTCGACCCCGAACTGCCGGCGCAGGAAGTCGGTGGCTTCGGTCAGTGTGTCGCCATACTGAAGCCGCTCGGACCGCACCAGGTGGGTCGCCAGATCGAGATCGCCAAGGCGAAACCAGTCAGGTCCACCCAGGCGGCCCACCTCCTCGATGGTGCGCCAGCTCTCATCAAGGCGCCCCCAACCGCTCTCTGGGTTGGCTTCGCCGGCAAGTGTATACATTACCGTATCGAGATCGGGGCAGATGGTGAGGCCGAGATGTTGGAAATCATCTCCCGTGTTTACCACGACGGTCAGCTTCTCGGGCGAGAGAATCTGAGCGAAGCCATCTGCCAGCTTGGCGCCGCCAACGCCACCGGCGAGAACAACTGTATTCATCGAATGGTTAAAATGGCGTGTGAGGACACGAGTTGTGGCCGTCTTGTGCGCATAGATACTATACTGTGACTCTAACATAGTTTCAGCCCGCCGCCGACTCCCACAGGCCTACGTGTCACCTACGATACCGTTCGTACGGTCAGACAACCTGTATCTTCGATATATTCAGTTTGAGAGCCGGATATACTCTTCATACAGCGTCTGCACGGACACTGCTGTAGTAAACGGTACATTCCTTAAGCGACAGCCAGAAATGTGGGCCTTTATCACCCGATCTTCCTATGCTCGCTCGAAGGCATTTCTCTGCAGGCGCACCAGTTGTTCGATTCCCTCCCATGCCAGATCCAGCAGCGTGTCGAGCTGCTGGCGGCTGAAGACGCCGCTCTCCGCTGTCCCCTGTATCTCCACCAGATCGCCGTCCCCGGTCATGACGACGTTGAGATCGACACCGGCACGGGAGTCCTGCTCGTAGGCCAGATCGAGAAATGGCTCGCCGTCGACGGTGCCGACACTGACCGCAGCAATCTGGTGGCGCACCACGTGCGGCGAGACTTTGCCGCTGGCAAGCAACTCCTCCAACGCCAGCCGAACCGCCAGCCATCCGCCGGTGACGGCTGCCGTGCGCGTGCCGCCGTCGGCCTGCAGGACGGTACAGTCGAGGATGATCTGCCGCCGGCCCAGCGCGTGGAGGTCGACGGCCATCCGCAAGGCGCGCCCGATGAGGCGTGAAATCTCCTGCGAGCGACCATCGGGGAAGAGCCTGTCCCGGCGCCGTTCGGGCGTGCTCCGAGGCAGCATATTGTACTCCGCCGTCAGCCAGCCCCGCTCTTCTTCCTGCGTCTTCATCCAGCGCGGTACATCCTCCTCGACAGTGGCGTTGCAGAGAACGTGGGTCTCCCCAAAGCGGCACAGCACCGATCCCTCTGCAAAACGAGTAAAGCTGAGCTCAAAGCTGACCGGCCGGAGGCGGTCAGATGGGCGTTTCTGTTGATTCATCTTCTTTCTCCTCTCTCGGACAAGGCCCGCTTCTCGGCCGGGACAGTCACTGAACAGGCGCAACGAGGTTGCGGTGCAGATGCTGCGTGGCTGGGTGACCGGTGGTACGGACGCTCAACGGGCGCAGATAAAGGTGGCGACGGTGCTTTCCCACGCCACAGTGACATGCTGTAGAGAGCGGCGGTAATGAGCGGCAATCTGCTCTATCTCCTCCGCTGTCAGCCCACCCTCCTCCAGCCAGCCGGCATAGGAGCGTCGCCCGGCACCACTCTCCTCGCGGTCAAACCAGCGCGCCATGTGGGCGGCTGTGAGCTGTCGCTCCTCCTGCTGGCGCTCGATCTCTGCCACCACCCGCGTGAATCCCCCTTCTAAAAGCGCCGCCTCCAGATCGGCGGCATCCCAGCTGACGAGCGGATCGCCGGCAGCGGCGTAAATTGCTTCTTCTGCGGCTTGCACCCGCTCTGCCAGCGACGACGGCAGCTCCGACCAGTCCACCAGGCGGTACAGACGCTGGCCGCGCCGCGGTACGATCTGGGTGAAACAAAAGAGTCCATCGAACGCAAGGTGGGCGGCAATCGACGACAGCCGTTCGCTTTCCGGGAGCCGCTCGGTAAAGAGGTTGCGCCCCAGGATGCGATCGAAGCGGATCTCGACCCCCTCGGCCTCGTCACCGTTCATACCCGCCGCGTTGCGGGCGCGGAGAAGGGCGTCGAGCTCGTCAACTGCGCCGATCAGAACAACCGGGCGCTCGACCTCCGGCAGGGACGCCGCCTGTGCCTGCTGGCGCAGCGCCTCTCCCGCCTGCTGATCGGGCGCTAGCGCCCACACGCCACCCTCAGGCGCGCGCCGCACCGCTTCCCACACGAGCAGCCCGCTTTTTGCCTGCAGGACGAGCACCAGATGGTGGCGCTGGAGGTGGGCCGCTTCAAAGAGGCGCTCGCGGATGGCGGCGAGCATCTCGCCGGTGCTATCGACCACCCGCTGCAGCCAGCGCGCGCGGGCGCTATTCTGCGGGCCGGTCGTCAGTTGCTCCACATAGCCGCCGCCTGCAAAGAGGTCGTCCTGCCGCTCACGTTCGAGCATCGCCGCCAGTTGCGCCTCCCGCCGCCGCCGGACCTGCTTCCGAATGGTGCTTTCATAGCCCTGGTCGTTCGGTTCGTAAAAGAGCTTGCCCTGGAGCGCGGGCGGCAGATACTGTTGGGCAACCCAATGATCGCGATATGCGTGCGGGTAGAGGTAGCCGCGCCCGTGACCGAAGCCCTCGCTGTCGCGGCTGGCATCCTTCAGGTGGAGCGGTACGTCCGCCTCCTGTTCCGCCTCGATGGCCTGCATCGCATCAAAAAAGGCAAGGGTGGAGTTGGACTTGGGGCAGGTCGCCAGGTAGAGCGCGGCCTGCGCCAGCGGGAAAGCGCCCTCCGGCATGCCGATGCGCTCAAACGCCTGCCAGCAGCTCATGACGACGGTAATCGCTTCGGGATCGGCCAGCCCCACATCTTCGCCCGCCAGAATCGCCATGCGCCGGAAAATAAAGCGTGCGTCCTCGCCCGCGTAAATCATTCGCGCCATCCAATAAAGGGCGGCGTCGGGATCGGAGCCGCGCAGGCTCTTGATGAAGGCGGAGATGGTGTCGTAATGGGCGTCCCCATCTTTATCGTAGAGAACGGCGCGCCGCTGAATCGACTCTTCGGCGACGGCGAGGTCGATGGTAATTCCTCCATCCGCGTCCGGCGGCGTCGTCTCCACCGCCAGCTCCAGGGCGTTGAGCACGCCGCGGGCGTCGCCGTTGGCCACGTCGACCAGATGGTCGAGCGCCGCCTCCGTCACCCGGACGTCGCGGGCGCCGTAGCCCCGCTCCGGGTCGCTCAGGGCCTGCCGGGCCACCTGCCGCAGATCCGCCTCCGTCAACGGCTTGAGCTGAAAGATGCGGCTGCGGCTGACAAGCGCCTTATTGACCTCAAAGTAGGGATTTTCCGTGGTCGCGCCAATGAGAATGATTGTGCCGTTCTCCACATGCGGCAGGAGCGCATCCTGCTGCGCCTTATTCCAGCGGTGAACCTCGTCTACGAAGAGCGTCGTGCGCTGGTTGTAGAGCGTCCGCCGCTCCTGCGCCTCGGCAATTGCCTCGCGGATCTCCTTTACCCCGGCGAGGACGGCGTTGATGGTGATGAAATGGCTTTCCGTCGTGTTGGCGATAATCCGCGCGAGCGTCGTCTTGCCGGTGCCTGGCGGGCCGTAAAAGATGAGGGAAGCGAGCTGATCGGCCTGAATGGCTCGCCGCAGCAGACGGCCGGGCCCGACGATGTGCTCCTGGCCCACAAACTCGTCCAGCGTGCGCGGACGCATGCGGTGGGCGAGCGGCGCTTCCTGCTCGATCTGGGCTTCACGAGCCTGTTGGAAAAGTTTCATAGTACCCACGGTGCCCGTCGGCGTGGTGCCGGCGGGTAATGACGGTCAAAACTGAAATCCCTCCTGATAAGGGATAATCTTGTACTGGAAATCGGTGACAAATTGCCGCAGCTCCTCGTTGAGCGAGAGCCAGGTATCGCTGGACAGGACCTCCTGCAGCGTCTCTTCATCGCGGGTGACAAAGCCGATCAGGCGGTCGGGAAAGGAGCCATAGGCGGTGTGCCAGGCGTCGCTCATCTCCAAGCCCATCGCCTGCATCACCGGCACGTAACGGCCGAGCATGAAGCGGTAGTACTCCTGCATATGTTCGGGAGAGACGTCGTAGCTGAGCAACAGCTTATATCCCACCGGCTCATTCATCAACCGCTTCCCCCTTGTGATCAGTTGCGAGCGGGAGCGTAAAGGAAAAGGTGCTACCGGCGCCGGGTTCACTTTCAAAGTCTACGTCGCCCCCCTGCGCTTCTACCAGCAGCTTCACAATAGACAGGCCCAGCCCCCAGCCGGTCTCCTCGCGCACTGCTTCATCTTCAGCGCGGAAGAACTGGGTGAACAGCCGGGCCTGATCTGCTTTAGAAATGCCGATGCCGGTATCCGCCACGTCCACGCGGGCCCTCCCCTCCTCCTGCTGTACGCTCACTGCAATTTCACCTCCAGAAGGCGTGTACTTGTGGGCGTTGTTCAGCAGGTTGGACAGCGCCTGTCTGGTGCGGACGCGATCGGCGTACACCAGGGGGAACGTCGTGGGTATTTCGAGATGCAGCTCCTGTTCCCGGTCGCGAATCTTCTCGCTAAGGTCCTCTGCCACGTCGTGAACGACCTCGCGCAGATCGAAGCGGGTGTGTTCAAAATGCATCCGGCCGCTCTCGATACGGTTGATGTCTGACAGAGCGTTGAGCAAAGCGCTCATTCGATCGAGGTTGCGCCTGATCGTGTTCAGAAACTCTGTTTGCGACGGCGTGAGCGCGCCCGCCAGTCCGCCCAGAAGCAGATCGGCATAGCCGCGGATAGAGGTCATGGGGATGCGCAATTCGTGCGTGACCAGGGAGACGAACTGGCTCTTGGCTTCATGGGCCTGCTCTAGCTCTGTATACAGCCGCGTATTTTCAACTGCCAGCGCAGCCTGACTGGCAAAGGCTGCCAGTAGATTCAAGTCTTCTTCGACGAAGGCGTTTCCCGGCAGGCGACTCTCCACGTAGGCTGCGCCAAGCGTCTGATCGCGGGCGCGGAGGGGGGCGCACATGATCGACCGCAGTTGCGGGACTTCACTGCCCTGCTGCCTCACAAAGTGCTTATCCTCCTGTGCATTATCGGCGAGCACCGGCTCGCCAGAGGAGATGGCGCGCTCGACGACGGTGCGGCTAATCTTCATCGTCTCGTCCTCGAGCGTCTCTTTGTCGACGTTATGCGCGGCAACGGCCTGCAGATCCCCCGTCACGTCGTCATGGAGTATGAGAAAGCCCCGTTCGGCGCCGGTCAGCTCAAGCGCGGCGTCCATGACCAGGTGAACTAACTCGCCGCGATCGAGCGTCGATCCCAGCCGCGCACTGAGTTCGGAGAGCACTGCTAGTCGTTGTTGAGGTAGAGGTGTTTGCTCTGTCATGCTTCTGCTCTTTGGCGTCGGTCGAGTCGCATCGGCGCCTCGCTGATCCGCAAGGTTGTCGCTCTCTAGTCAGCGTGTTGGGCCCAGCCGGTAGTAGTCGCAATGATCCTGCAAAGGGCAAATCGCACACTGCGGCGCGCGCGCGCGGCAGATCTCCCGCCCATGCCGGATCAGGTTAATGTGGAAGGGGTAGTATGCCTCTGGGTCGGCGATCATCTCCAGCTGCTCATGCGCTTTGTCGGCGCTAACCTGCGGGCCGATCAGGCCCAGACGGCGGGTGACGCGATGGACGTGAGTATCCACCGGGAACGCGGGCATGCCGAGCGAAAATAGCAAGACAATGGCCGCCGTCTTCGGCCCCACTCCTTTGAGCCGCCTCAGCCAGCGCTTTGCCTCGTCGACCGGCATCTCGGCCAGAAAATTTAGTGATAGTTCGCCCCGTTCGTGCAGAATTGTGCGCAGCGCCGCCTGGATGCGAGGCGCCTTCTGGCTCGCCAGACCGGCGGGCCGAATCGCCTCCTGCACCTCGGCCAACGGTGCCTCGATCACATCCTTCCAGGTGGGAAAGCGCTGACGCAGCTGCCGGTACGCGCGTTCGCGGTTTGGCCCCGTCGTCTGCTGGGAGAGAATCGTGCTGACCAATTGGGCCACAGGTGGGCGGTGTGCTTTCCATTCCGGCATCCCATAAACCTCTACGAGAAGCTCGTATATGGCGTTGTACTTCTCCTGTACTGTCTCTGACGGCAGGCTCTCTGAAGGCCGCATTGGTGCTGGTAGTGATTATTGTTCTCCCGCCCGGCTCTGGCGGGAGAACGCTCTTTCCCTAATGGTACCGTTATTCATTCGTTTGCGCCCATGCGTCTTGGCGCTGCACGCGCCCGTTGCTGCCGGCTGTGAACCCGCTCTAGAAGGCTCTCTTCTACGATCGTCGCTTCGGTGGGGCTGAAGCCAAGCAGATCAAAGACCAGATCGTCCAGATGGCGCCGGGCGGGCGTGTCCAGCGCCGCTTCGATGGTGGTCGCCACCGGCTCGCGGGCGAGGGCGTTAAAGGCCGCGCCGAGCGCCGCCAGGGCCGCTGGTTCTAGGAAGGCTGGTTCCGGCAGAAGCAGCCGCTCTACTTCGTATCCGGCCAGCCAGAGCACGCCTTCGCCAAAGTTAACGCGTCCCTGCAGCTCCATCTGGAGCGCCGCCCAGCTGCTGTTGAGGAGCGCGGCGGCTGCGCGCGGGGCGCCCCGCTGCGGGATGATCTGGTACAGCTGTTGATCGACCAGTACCTCCTGCTCGACAAGGGGCGCGAGGTGTCGGCCCCAGATGCCCTTCGGGAGCAGCAGCGGCGCTGGCTCCTGCCAGGGGAGGGCGTACCACGGCTGCCGGCTGGCGCAGGTTGCGCGGCGGTGCAGCCCCTGGCTTTCACCCCACGCCACGTAGGCGCCGGCGCCGCTCTCTCGCAGCGCGGCGGTCGGCGGAATCACGAGCACTTCGTAGCCGCCGTCGCTTCCGTCGCCGTTCAGGCGCAGGCGCTCTACACCGCGTAGCGATTTGAGCAGCGGCCGGCGGAACTCCGCCTCGATTTCCCACCTCTCCCGGGTCTGTTTATCCAGATAGAAAAAGTTATTGGCGCCCGTCGTAAAGCCCCGCCGCACGCTTGCCCAGCTCTGCAAGGGCGCCAGCTTCCTGCGCTCCGGTCGCCGCCGTGCACGCCGGTAGAGGGCGGGCGCGCGCCAAAAAATGCTCCACTTCTCCCGCGAGTCGAGATCCCCCTGTCTGACAACACGCACACGTGCGTCGGCGCGCGTCTCGTCCTGGCCGGGGAGAAGGCGGTGCACCAGCGCATCGGCGGCGGCAAAAGGGAGTAACGGTGCGCCATCGCCGGCTGCGCCCTCCAGCAGGCGGTGCAGGGGCTGTCGAAGCTGGACGAAGTGGACCATCTGCTCCGCGCGCGCCTCCAGACGGTTGCACCTCTCGAGAATGGCAATGCAGGTATTAACGCTGGCGTTATCGAACCACCGTTCAACTGTTGGTTCAACAAAGGCGACGAGCCGGTAGTGGTCGAGCAAGAACTGCTTCAGCCGCTCGCCGTAGGAGACGTCGAGCCAGTTGTTGGGCACCACGAAACCCAGCCGCCCCCCCTCGCGTAGAAAGGTGGCACCGTGGAGCAGAAAGTAGGCGTGGAGGCCGGCCCTGTTGTTAAGCGTCTGCCAGAGGTGGTTGGGGATCAGCGTCGCCTCCGATGCGCCTCCTTCCGGTGGTGCTTCAAAGAGAGGGAGCTGGGCGCCCGCCTGTTGCGAGAGGCGGCCAATCCACTCGGCGCGCGTGTAAGGAGGGTTTCCAGCCAGCACGTCGAAGGGCTGCGACGGCGCCAGCGTAAAGAAGTTCTGGTGAAGGATCTGTGCCTCGGGCAGCCGCGCGCGGGCGACGGCGGCTGCCGCCGCATCTAGCTCCACACCCCAGATGCCGCCGCTCGGTGGTTCATCTCCGCTGGCAAGCCACCGCCGCCGCAGCGCCGCCCGCTCTAGTAGAGCGCCCGCCCCACAACCAGGGTCCAGTAATCGCTCTTCAGCCGTGCGCTGGCAGAAGGCAAGCAGCAGATCGGCCACATCGGGCGGGGTTGCAAACTGACCAAAGGTTTGCTGTCTGTCGGCCATCGCTGTCCCTCTCTTCGTCCCTGGCTGAATGGCGCCACGCCCGAGTGGCGCAGCATACTCATTATAGCGCGACCTCCAGAGAATTGTCACCGTTCTGCCTCCATGCTATGATGGCTTCTGCGGGGATGGAGAGCCAATGTGGCCACTGCGTGGCGCGGAGGACGGCTCAAGGGGCAGAGAAGATGGCTGACGACGAAACGTTATCGCGTACCGAATTTATACGCACGATGCCCGAGGCGGTACGGCCCCACCTGCCGCCCCCTCTGCAGACGATCCAGACGCGCCAGCCCTACCGCTGGCTGATCCAGTTTCACTACGGCGAGCCCCGCCTCCACTATGAGTTCTCCCGAGCCAAGCACCGGCCGGGGTGGGAACTGGGCTTTCACTGCGAAGCGCGCGACCGCCGGCTGAACCGCTTTCTCCTCGTCGGCTTTCGCCGCCATCTCTTTGAAATTAAGCACACGCTCGGGGCGCAGATAGAAGCGGAGATGTGGGACAGGGGCTGGACGAAGATCTATGAAGTTCAGCCGGAGGAGAACCTCACGCGGGCGCACCAGCATACGCTGGCTTCCCGACTGGCGGCGATCATTACCTGTCTCCACCCGATCTACGTCGACCTACGCAACAGCGTGGCGCAGCTCTACCGCTAGCATAGTGGCGACTTCACACCGTTATTCTATTCGATGGTAATCGGGAAGTAGTAGGTGGCGCCTCCCACCTCGGGCCAGAATCCGAGGGCAAGGAGGATGTAGTCCCCAGGGGGAACGTCGGGGCTCCAGACGGCAACGTCGCCGTCGACGATGAACTCGCTCGACGCCTCGGCGGCGAAGATTTCGTCAGGATAGCTCAGCACCAGATCGAGACGATCCGGTAGCGGTTCCTCCAGACCGAGACGGATCTCGGAACCGACCGGGAGCGAAGAGAAGGCGGCGTCGCTGAAATCGGGAATCGCTTCATCCTCACAGATTTCAGTGATATCGTCATACGCGTCCGTTTCCACGACCCCGTGCTCCTGCTCGGGCCAGCAGACGACATCGCCAAAGGGTGCGACCTGCTCCCCATCCATGAGGAGCACGATCTCCGGTGGACTCTCCAGATCCTCGACATCTACTTCGTCGTCCCCGTTGCAGCCGACGAGCAGAAAGGTAGCAATGAGGATCAGTAATAGACAGCTCGAGAGGGTGGTTTGCTTCATTGGCTCTTCTTCCTTTATCTCTCCATTAAACATAATCCAGTGTAAGGGGCAGATGTTAGAAGGATGTTAGTTGTCTATACCGCCGCCGCCGCCGCTTTTTTTGCGAGAAGGGGCGCTCACCTGTTACCATACAAGGTGCCTGAGCGCCATATAGTTTGCGGCGTTCGGAGCAGGCCCAATTACGTCAATTGACAAACAAAGGAGAACGGAAGGAATGGCTGTACGAAGCGCAGAAGCGGTATGGGAAGGCACCCTGAGACAGGGGGCAGGTCGGATGAAGATGGCCAGCGGCGCCTATGAGGGACAGTACTCCTTTAGCTCTCGTTTTGAGGAAGGAGCGGGAACCAATCCGGAGGAGTTAATTGCCGCCGCCCATGCGGGCTGTTTCTCGATGGCCCTGGCGGGGGGCCTGGAGCGCGCCGGTTTTGACCCGCAGCAGGTGGAGACGACGGCCCAGGTGCACCTGACGCGTGGCGAGAGCGGCTTCCGTATTAGCAGAATTCACCTCGAGACGGAAGCGGAGGTGCCGGGCATCGACCAGGAGACGCTCCAGGAGCATGCCGAGCAGGCTAAAGAAGGCTGCCCTGTCTCGCAGGCGCTGGGAGGCGTGGACGAGATTACCGTGGACGCCCGGCTGGTCGGTTAAACGTCTGCACGCCCCGTCCAGAGAGGATAGTCACAAAAGTCGAAAGCCTTTCCCGGGAGAGCGGCCAGCCGGTCGCTCTCCTTTTTCACAGGTTCGATCCGATGGACAGGGCCG
>JAWVYW010000039.1:0-27010 GCA_033722535.1 Promineifilaceae bacterium (SeqCode) | reverse complement strand
TTGCCTGGAACGATCCTGTTGCGGCGCTGGCGTGGGGAGTTGAGACACCGCTAATCTCCGAGCGCGATCGCACCAATCGGAATCTGGATGACATCGATCCGAACCGCCTGCCGCCTTACGCACTGGAAAAGGTGTGACGGCGCGATCTCAGGGGCGGGCGCCATTAGCCGAAAAAACGCTGCCATAAGGGCGGACCGAGAATAAGCAGTCCAATGATCACCGAGCCGCCGGCTGCGCTAAGAACGGCGGCGGCGGCCACGTCCTTGGCGATCTCCGCCAGCGGGTGATGGTCAGGCATCACCATGTCCACGATCGCTTCGATCGCCGTATTGATCATCTCGGTAATCCAGACGATCAAGATCACAAGTACCAGGATAGCCCACTCATGCACAGCCAGTTCGAGCCACCAGGCGAGCGCAGCCACAGAGAGCCCAGCAAGAAGGTGCACCCACATGTGGGGCTGCGTGCGGATCACGTACCACCAGCCCGAAAAAGCGTAGCCGAATGATTTGACGCGCCGGGATAGGACGGATTTCAGACTATGGCCCATGAGGATGGATGTAGAGTGGGAGCGATGGCACGTTTGGGCTTGGGCTACTCATCCACTTCCACTTCATCCGGCGGTTGCACGTCGATCCCCATCCCGATCAGCACCTGGTGCTGGAGCGTCCACATCTCGCTCTTTTCATGCGGCTCCAGGTGATCGTAGCCGAGCAGGTGTAGGACACCGTGGACGGTGAGGAGGGCTAGCTCGTCTAAAAAGCGATGACCACCCGCCTGCGCCTGTTGCTGGGCGACCGGCACGGCGATCGCGATGTCGCCCAGGTAAGCGTCCTCTCCAGGGAAGGAACGGTCTGTGGGAAAGCTCAGAACGTCTGTAGGCCGGTCGATCTTGCGATACTGCCTATTGAGCGTCTGGATACGCTCCTCGTCGGTTAGCAGCACCGCGAGGCCGCTTGGGGGTACTATCCCTTCCTCGTCCAGGGTAGCGGCGGCCGCCTGCCGTACCTGTTCGACGACTGCCGCGCGCTCCACGCCGGGAGGCAGCGCTGTCTCAAGTTGTACGTCAATCTCAAAGTGGTTCATCCGCCGTCTCCACGTGGGGCCTGTTGCAGTATGGGGCTGGAAAGCGTCGGCGCGCCGCTTGGGACGGGCGCGTCCTGTGGCGTAACCGGGTAACCATCGGGCGCCGGGGGTGCTGCTATCGCTTCATCCTCGGGATAGCGGACGCGAACATGGAAGCGCCCTTTCAACGTATCGATGAAGGAGGCGCGTACCGCTCTTAGATCGCCCAGCGTCAGCCCCGACTCATCGAGCTGACCGTCTTTCAGATGATCCTCCACAATTTTGTTGACCAGGCGCTCGATTTCCTCTCCAGTATTGGGGCGAATGGCAGTGGAGGCTGCTTCAACGGAGTCCGCCAGCAGCACAATCGCCGACTCGCGCGAGCGCGGCCGCGGGCCGCTGTAACGGAAGCGATCTTCGTCGATCTTGGCGTCGTCGGCTGCCTGCTCCTGTGCTTTCTTGTAGAAGACATAAACGAGACGGTCGCCGTGATGTTCGGCAATGAAGTCCTGGATCCGGTCAGGTAGCCGGTGTTGCTGGGCCAGTTTCAGACCGTCCTCCACATGGCTGATGATGATCCGGGCGCTGATGAAGGGGTCGAGTGTCTCGTGCGGATTGATCCCCTCCTGGTTTTCGGTGAAGAACGGTGGGCGGTTCATCTTCCCGATGTCGTGGTAGAAGGCACCAACCCGCACAAGGGCGGAGTTGGCCTCTATTCGCTCGGCGGCCTGCTCGGCCAGGTTGGCGACCATGATGCTGTGATGGTAGGTGCCCGGCGCGCGGCGTAGCAAGTCTCGCAGCAACGGGTGATCCAGGCGCGAAAGCTCCTGTAGCTGGAGCGTCGTCATCATCCCAAAGAGGCTGCCGATGATGAAGAAGCCGGCGAGGGTGATGCTGGCGGAGATGAGGCCGTTCAGCACGGCAAAGAGCAGTAGCTGTAACATCTCGACCGTTTCCACGTTCTCAGTCAGGCGGAAAGCCAGAATGACGATCATGTGGGCGACAGCGGCTAAGAGGCCGGCGCGGAAAAAGGCATTGATCCGCTGCGCGTCGCGTAAGGCGAGCGCTGCGAACAGGGGGCCGACCGCCAGATAAATCGTGATCTCCAGCGACTCCTGGGCGACGAAGCCGACGAGAAAGGCCAAAATAATACCCGTAAAGATGGCCAGACGAGTATCGTAGATCACCGCCAGAAGCATGCCGATGGCCGCCGCCGGGAAGAGGTAGGCGAACTGTCCCCGTCCGGGCACCAGTAGCTTGCCGCCCAACACGAAGAGCAAAAAGAGCGCCCCCAGCAGGAGCAGATAGCGCGGCGTGCCCTGGAGCGGATTGTGAAAGCGGCGCCAATAAAAGGTAATCATGCTGGTTGCCAGCGTCGAGGCGATGAAGATGCGGGCCATCTGCCACCAGCTGATCTCCTGCCGGAGCAGCCCCATCTGTTCCAGTGCTTCCAGGTGCTCTGGCGTAACCTGCTCGCCCACACGGACAACCGGCTGGCCCTGTACGTACTCGCGGAAAACCGGTTCGACGGCGGCGACTGCCTCGGCGCGCCTCTGCTCCGTGGCGGCGAGATCGAACTGCGTGTTGGGAACGATAAACTGGGTTACGAGGCTCGTTACCACCCGTTCCTGTGCCGGGGAGAGATTGAAACTGAACTCATTGCGGGCGGCGCGTCGCGCTTCGCTGAGCGCAGCCGGCTCCTCGCGAATCTCGCGGCGCATCACTTCACCAATGATGCGCACAATGTCATCCCGAACAGCCGCGTATTCGGCTGGCGTCATATCCAGGACTAGTGTTGCGATCTCCGGTTCCAGATCCAGCCCTTCAATCGCCATCAAATAGTTAAAGCGGATCTCGGGCGTCGCCAGTGTATCGGCCCGCACGACGTCGATGAAGTTGAAGATGCCGCGCGCTCTCGTGATCTGCTCGCGGGCCACAGTAAGATCGGGTGTGGTGTAGACGTTGGCGACGTTCGCCTGGGCCTGCTCCTGAGCCTGCGCCGTCAGGACCTCGCTATAGTACGAAATCGAAACGGGAGCCCGTACATCCTGTCCCGCCGGTTCGCCGACGGTAACTGTCACCTGGGAGCTGGAGACGAGGTTAAATGAGAGGATCAGCGTCAGGCCGAGCGTGAGGAAAAGGGCGAACAGCCATAGCAGCCACTCCTCGGGGAGTTGCTGGAGACGAGCGATTACCGGTTCTCGAACGTCAGAAGCACTCATTCTTTCGGGCGGCGGCGCCGAAGCTCTGACTACACTCGCCTGCGACGGCGCTCAAGCGTTCTGGAGGAGCTCGCGAACGACCGCACTGACCACGCGTCCTTCGGCCCTGCCCTCCAATTCGGGCATCAGTCGACTCATAACCGCGCCCATCCCCTTCATGTCGCTTACGCTCATCTCGTCGATAACACGTGCTGCGACGACGCGAACTTCGTCCGGCTTCATCATTTGGGGTAGATAAGCGCCGATGATCTCCAGCTCTCTTTCTTCTCCGGCTACCAGATCTTCCCGCCCGGCGCGCTCTGCATCGGCAATGCTCTCCCGCCGTTGTTTTGCCTGCTTGGTCAGCACAGCCTGTACGCCTAATTCGTCCAGCTGCTCGCCCCGGTCCACCTCCTCCTGTTTCACGGCAGCCAGCAACAGTCGCAACACATCACGCCGCTCCGGATCGTCGGCGCGCATTGCTTCTTTCAGATCTTCCTGTAACCGTTCTTTTAATAGCATACTCTTTCCTTAGATCTGTCTGCGATTGTAGCATCGGCCCTTGAGGAGTGTCAACCAAGCGTAATGCTCCTTTCACACCACCTCCCCGCTGCTTGACACCGTGACGGGCACATGATATATTTTGTTTATAACGCACTGCGTTATCATTTCACATTTCCGACATGTTATGTTGTCCCCGAAAGTGACGCGCCAAGTACATGAGCGAGGAGGATCGCATCCAATGGCTGAAGTCGAAGTAACCGTCATCGAGGAAGAGGTAGCGGAGAAAGAGCCGAACCCGTTTTTCGATATGACCCGGAAAGTGCTTCTGGCTGGCATCGGCGCCATGGCGCTGGCCCAGGATGAGGCGGAGGCGTTCGTCGAGCGCCTGGTGGAGCGGGGTGAGCTGGCCGAGAAAGAAGGCCGGCAGCTACTCAAGGATATGGTCGAGCGTCGCAAAGAAAAGGCTGAATCGCTGACGAGCGGCGCCGAGCAAGATCTGGATGTGCGTGTGGAGCGTATTCTGCAGCGCATGAACATTCCTACCCGCAACGACATCAACGCCCTCAGCCGCCAGATTACCCTGCTGACACAAAAGGTGGACGAACTCAAGGAAGAAGAGCTGTAAGGTGCGTGCATCGGCCCGGAGACGGGTAGTCCCACGCGGCCCCCACACCAGCCGACGATGACGTGAGCAAAGTCACCTTCCTCAGCCTGGGCAGCAACCTCGGCGACCGACGGCAGAATCTGCGTCATGCCATCGCTGCACTTGATGCCCTGCCTGGCTTTCGCGTGTGGCGGCTCTCGCCGCTCTATGAAACCGCGCCGTGGGGGAAAACCGACCAACCGCATTTCCTGAATCTCTGTCTTCTCGGGTATACGACGCAGCCGCCGGACGCGCTGCTGCGCGATCTCAAGCGAGTTGAAGTTGAACTCGGCCGGCAGCCAGCTGAACGCTGGGGCCCTCGCGTCATCGACATTGACATCCTCTTCTACGGGGATGAGGCGTACGAGGATGACGCCCTCACAATTCCGCACCCGCACGTGGCGGAGCGCCCTTTCGTCCTCGCGCCGCTAGCGGCGCTTGCGCCTCACCACGTCCACCCGGAGAGCGGCCGAACGGTGGCGGAGATGCTGTCCGCTCTTGATCCCGCCGATGGTAAAGATCTCCATCGTCTGCCGTTACCGCTCGTCTGGGGCCGCCAGACCTACGTCATGGGCATTCTCAACGTCACCCCGGACAGCTTTTCGGGAGATGGTCTTTTGCAGGACGGCGACTGGCAGGAGGACGACTGGCAGTCGGCGGCAGTGGCCCAGGCGCAGCGTTACGTCGAGGCCGGTGCCGACATCATCGACATCGGCGGTGAGAGTACCCGTCCCGGCAGCACGCCACTCGATCCCGCGGAAGAGATGGCGCGCGTGCTGCCGATTGTCGAGGCTGTTCATGCGGCGGTGGACGTCCCCATCTCTATAGATACCTACACCGCCGCGGTAGCCGAAGCGGCCCTCGCAGCGGGGGCGGAGTGGATCAACGACGTCTGGGGGTTGCGCATGGACCCGGAAATGGCTGCCATCGCCGCCGAGGCCGACTGTCCGGTCATCATTATGCACAACCGCAGCCGTCCGCGCGACGTCACCCAGGAGGTTCGTCTGGGGGGACGGTACGTAGGGGTGAACTACGACGACCTGCTCAAAGATGTGCGGCGTGAACTACAGGCGAGCGTCGACCTGGCGCTGGAGCAGGGCGTGGCGCCGGAGAAGATTATCATCGACCCTGGAATCGGCTTTGGCAAGACAGTCTCCCAGAATGTGCAGCTGATCGATCAGCTCGATCAGTTGCGCGTTATGGGTTATCCCATTCTCCTTGGTCCTTCTCGTAAGTCCTTCATCGGCTATACGCTTCGCCTACCTCCCGACGAACGCGTGGAAGGGACGGCGGCGACTGTGGCTATTGGGATTGATCGTGGCGCGGACATTGTGCGCGTCCATGATGTCGAGGCGATGGTGCGTGTGGCACGGATGACCGACCGGATCGTGCGCCGTCACGCGTAGGTGTACTGTTTTTTCGCAAATCATATGCCGGGTCTGCTGGACGCGGCCTGAAATTTAACGAGTCTGTCCGGGACGGAAAAGCTCTCGGGCGGTTGAGGTATCTCATGCTAGACTTCACCCTTGATCAGGAACAGGAGATGCTCGCGACGATTATCGGGCGTTTTGCAGAGGAGCGCGTGCGCCCGGTGTTTCGGGAGGCCGAAGAGAGGGGCGCCGTGCCCGCGGAAGTGATCCAGGCGGGGTGGGAACTCGGCCTGCTCCCGACCAGCCTGCCCGCGGCCTATGGCGGTCTGGGCGACTACTCGGTGGTGACAGCGGCTATCGCCGTAGAAGCCTTTGCGTGGGGCGACTTGGCGACCACCTTTCAAATACTCGCCCCCAATCTGGTTGCCGTGCCGCTCCTTCTGGAGGGCAGCCAGGCGCAGCAGACGCGCTACCTTCCAGACTTTACGACCGCTCGGCGCCCGCCGGCGGTGACAGCGGCGCTGATCGAACCCGGTATTCGCTTTAATCCACGCGCGCTGAAAGCGACGGCCACCATAGAGGGTGACGGCTACCGCCTTAACGGGGCGAAGACGATGGTGCCGCTTGCCGAGGATGCCGAGTTGCTCCTCGTCTATGCGGCCGAAGCGGGAGAGACGCAGGCCTTCTTGGTGCCAGGCGATGCGGAGGGCCTGACCGTCGGTCCCGAGGCCGAGGTTATGGGGCTCGGAGCGCTTCCCCTGTACCGGCTCCACCTGGAAAATGTGTACGTTCCGGCCGTAGACAGGCTCGGCGGCGAGGAGGGCAGCGACTTTGCGCGCCTCCTTAATCACAGCCGCGTCGCCTTGGCGGCGGCGGCTGTCGGCGTAGCCCGCGCCGGCTATGAATATGCGCGCGAATATGCCAAGCAACGCGTGCAGTTTGGCGAACCGATTGCCCACCGCCAGTCGATCGCCTTTATGCTGGCCGAGATGGCAATCGATATCGAGGCGGCGCGCCTGCTGGTGTGGGAAGCCGCATGGAAGCTCGATAGAGGTGAGGAGATCACGCGCGAGGCGACCGTAATGAAACATTACGTGGACGATGTCGTTCTGCAGACCGCCGATCGCGCCGTGCAGATCTTGGGCGGCTACGGCTACATCCGCGAATATCCGGTCGAGCTATGGCTCCGTAATGCGCGCGGCTTTGTTCACTTTGACGGGCTGGCAATCGTGTAGCCGGAAGCAGTGAGGCGCCCAGTCAATGACGCTGCTTTAGATGAAGAGAGGCAGAGATAATGATAGACTTTGAACTTCCCGAACGGATAGAGAACGAGCTCCAGATGGCTCAGATGGTGGCCGAACAAGTCATGCGCGCCACATCACGGAAATATGACGAGAACGAGCACGAGCGGCCGGTAGAGTACATCAACATGATGTGGCAGGTCGTACGAGAGCAGAACCGCCGCCGCTTCGAGAAAGCGATGGCCAACGGCAGCAACGGCGACCGCCCGGAGCGTGAAGGGCCGAATTACTCGATCGTTCGTCTGATTACCCTCGTCGAAATGCTGAGCTGGGGCGACGCCGGTATGTATCTCTGCACGCCCGATCCCCTCTTGGGCGGCGCCGCCATCGACGCGGTGGGAACGCGGGAACAGAAGGTGCGCTTCCTCAAGAAATTCGGAGAAGGTGAGCCGAAGTGGGGGGCGATGGCGATTACGGAACCGGGCGCCGGCTCCGACAACAGCGCCCTCCGTACCACAGCGCGGCTGGACAGCGAAAACAACGAATGGATCTTGAACGGCGAAAAGATCTTCATTACCAACGGCAAGCTTGCCCTCGAAGAGTCAGATGGCGTCTGTGTGGTCTGGGCCACCGTGGACCCCCACGCCGGGCGCGCGGGCATCAAGTCCTTTGTGGTAGAGGCCGGCACCCCCGGCGTGACGATCGCCAAGCAAGAGGACAAGCTGGGGATACGCTGCAGTGATACCGTCTCGCTTGTCTTCGACGATGCGCGCATTCCCTATGACAACATCCTCGGCAGCCCGGAGGTACAGACGAAAAAGAGCACGCGCGGCTTCAAGGGAGCGATGAAAACCTTTGACGCCAGCCGCCCCGCCGTCGCCGCCAGTGCGATGGGCGTGGCCCGCGCCGCACTCGAACTGACCCAGGAGAAGCTCGCCGAGGAGGGACTGGAAGTCGACTACACACGGCCGCGCCACGAGATGCAGGCCTGGGAGCGTGACCTCATCACGATGGAAGCGCGGCAGAAAGCAGGCTGGTTGCTGACGCTAAAGGCAGCGGTCGAGATGGCCCACGGCCAGTCTAACCGCCTCAGCGCCAGTATGGCCAAGGCGCGGGCCGGCGAAACGGCAACTCAGGTGACGCAAAAGGCGGTTGAATTATTGGGGCCCACCGGTTATAGCAAGGAGCTGCTGGCCGAGAAATGGATGCGCGATGCCAAGATCAACGACATCTACGAGGGCACCAAACAGATCAATACGCTCATCGTGGCGCGCGAGATCCTTGGCTACACGCGACGTGAGCTCAAGTAGAGGGCGCTGCCTCTTGAGCGTTTCGCCGCCGGATAGGCATAATAGACAATAGACAACGCATGAAGGCGCGTTTATGAGCACGTTCGATCTCACAGATAAAGTCGCCATCGTTACCGGCGCCTCCCGCGGTATCGGCGAGGCAATTGCGCGCGCCTACGCCGCTGCCGGGGCGCGCGTTGTCGTGACGAGCCGCAAAGCGGAGAATATCCACCCTGTCGCGGATGCGATCAATGAAGAAACGCCGGGGCGCGCGCTCTCCATCGTAGCCCATGCCGGGCGAGCAGCGGAAACAGACGCCGTCGTCCAGCAGACGGTCGACCATTTTGGGCGCCTCGACATTGCCGTCAATAATGCCGCCACCAACCCTCATTTCGGACCCTTGCTCGATGCGGAAGAGTGGCAGTGGGACAAGATCCTGGAGGTCAACCTCAAAGGCTACTTCTGGCTCTGCCGCGCCGCTGCCCGCCAGATGCAGCGCCAGGGAGATGGAGGAAAGATCATCAACGTCGCCTCCATCGCGGGGATCGAACCTGGACCCATGATGGGTATCTACAGCGTCAGTAAGGCAGGTGTTCTGATGTTGACGCGGGCGCTGGCAATCGAGCTCGGCGCCGACAACATACAGGTGAATGCGCTGGCTCCCGGCTTCATCAAGACCGGTTTTAGCGCCGCACTCTGGCAGAACCCGATGCTCTCGCGGCGAATAACCGAAAACACGCCCGCGGGGCGCATGGGCACACCTGAAGAGTTGACCGCCCTCGCCCTATACCTCGCCGCACCGGCGTCGGATTTCACGACCGGCGCCGTCTTCACCGTCGACGGCGGCTATACGCTCACCTGAAGCTGTCGCCTGCGGTGCGCGCCGGAAGTGCGGTACAAACAAAAATGCTAGCCTCAGAGATAGATAAAAGGAGGGGTCACCGATGACCTATGAAATTGAGAAAGTGGCCGTTATCGGCGCGGGCACCATGGGCGGCGGCATTGCCGCGCATCTCGCCAATATCGGCATCCCGGTGCTGTTACTCGACATCGTGCCGCCGGACCTGGATGAAGAGGAGCAAAATGTCCCGGACGCACGCAACCGGATCGTCCGTCAGGGTTACGAGCGGATGCGCCAGGCCAAGCCAGCCCACCTGGCGCGTGAAGATCGTGCTCAGTACATAGAACTGGGGAACACAGAAGACGACTTCGACAAGCTCGCCGACTGTGACTGGATCATCGAAGCAATTATCGAACAACTGGAGCCCAAGCAGGAGCTAATGGCGCGGATAGAGGGGGTGCGCAAAGCTGAGGCGATTATCAGTAGTAATACCTCCGGCATCCCCATCCACCAGATTGCCGCGGGCCGCTCTGAGGAGTTCAGAGCTCACTTTCTGGGCACCCATTTCTTCAACCCGCCCCGCTACTTGCAGTTACTGGAGATCATCCCCACAGAGGACACCGATCCCCACGTCGTCGACTTTATGGTCGACTTCGGCCGCAACGTCCTCGGCAAGGGCGTTGTGATCGCCAAAGATACTCCCAACTTTATCGGCAACCGCTTCTTTGCCCTTGCCGCCTCGTATGGAATAGAGTATGCGCTTGAACATGGTTACTCGATTGAAGAAGTGGATAACCTCACTGGCCCCCTCATCGGCCGCCCCAAGACTGCCACTTTCCGTCTCCTGGACCTCGTCGGCCTTGACGTCATGGCGCATGTGAATACCAATCTCTATGAGGCAATCGAGCATGATCCCTACCGGGAGATCCTGAGCGGCGACTACGCGAGCGAGCTCATGGAGCAGATGCAGGCGCGCCGCTGGCTAGGCAACAAGACCGACCAGGGCTTTTACAAGAAGACCTACGTCGACGGCGAGCGGCAGTTCTGGACCCTTGATCCGGAGACGATGGATTATACGCCGCCGGAAAAGGTGCGCTTTGAATCAGTCGGGGCGGTACGCAAGATCGAAGATCTGGGTGCGCGCCTGCAGGCGCTCTTTGAGCATGACGACCGGGCGGCGGAGTACGTACGCAACCTCCTCTACTATAGTCTGGCCTACGGCGCGCATGTCGCCCCTGAGATCGCCTACAGCCTGCGCGACATCGACAATGCGATGCGGTGGGGATTCAGCCACGACGTTGGTCCCTTTGAGCTGTGGGACATGTTGGGCGTGGCCGAGACGGCCGCGGCGATGGAGGAAGCCGGCTTCGAGGTTGCAACGTGGGTCGAGGAGATGCTGGACGCCGGCCGCGAAACGTTCTACAAGAACGGCAGCGTCTATGACTGGCAGAGTGGCGAGTACCAAGCGGTGGACAGAGATCCGCGGCTAATCAACATCGACACACTGCGGGAAAGCGGCGGCGAAGTGGCGCGCAACGAAGGTGCCAGCCTGATCGACATGGGCGACGGCGTGGCGCTGTTGGAGTTCCACAGCAAAATGAACGCCATCGACCAGGACATCATTGCGATGGCGGAGACGGCGCTGGAGCGGCTGGAGAGCGACTTCGACGCCCTCGTGATCGGCAATCAGGGGGACAACTTCTCGGTTGGCGCCAACATTGCGATGATTGGCATTGCCGCTGCTCAGGGGATGTGGGATCAGATCGACCAGTTGGTCCAGCGCCTGCAAACTACCACTTACCGGCTGCGCCACGCGCCTAAACCAGTGGTCACCGCCGTGCACCAGATGGCACTCGGCGGCGGCTGTGAGATGGCGATGGCCGGGTGGGAATCGGTTGCTGCCCACGAGAGCTACATGGGATTGGTCGAGGTCGGCGTCGGCGTCATCCCCGCCGGTGGTGGCTGTAAGGAGCTCCTGCGCCGCAAGGTGAATCCCGTGATGCGCACCGAAAACGCCGACGTACTTCCCGTGCTGCAGGAGGTTTTTGAGCAGATCGCGCTGGCGCGCGTCGGCGAGAGTGCCTGGCAGGACAAAGCCCTGGGCTACGTGCGCCCCGACGACCGCATTGTGATGAATGCCGAGCACCGGCTGGCGGTCGCCAAGGAGCGTGCCCTGCAGCTGGTGGAGCTGGACGCGCGCCCGCCGCAGGACGAGCAGATCTACGCCGCCGGGCGGGATAGTCTGTACGCCCTTCAGCTTGGCGTACAGTCCTACCTCTGGGGCAACTATGCCAGCGAGCACGACATGCTTATCGGCAAGAAGCTGGCGTTTGTCCTCTGCGGCGGCGATCTGAGCGCGCCTGCGTGGGTCGACCCGTGGTATATTCTAGACCTCGAGCGCGAAGCGTTCCTCTCGTTGGTCGGCGAGGAAAAGACGCGCGAGCGGATCATGCATATGTTACAAACCGGCAAGCCATTGCGGAATTGACGACACACAGGCTCAAAGGAGAAGTAGGAATGAGCAGAGAAGCAGTTATTGTGGCCGGTTCGCGTACCGCTGTCGGCCGGGCCAAAAAGGGAACGACGCGCAACACACGCTCCGACGAGATGGGCGCCGCGGTTGTGCAAGATATTCTGGAAAAAGTAGGGGACGCGCTCGATCCAGCGGCGATCGACGATCTCATTATCGGTTGCGCCATGCCGGAGGGGGTGCAGGGGCTGAATATGGCCCGCAACATCGCGCTGCGGGCCGGGCTGCCGGACGACATTCCGGCTGCGACGGTCAATCGCTTCTGCTCCAGCGGCCTGCAGACGATTGCCATGGCGGCTGAGCGGATCATCGCCAACGGCGCCGACGTAATTATCGCTGGGGGCGCGGAGACAATGAGCCTGGTGCCGATGACCGGTTTTCGTGTAGCACCCAATCCATGGCTGGTGGAGAATAAGCCGGAGGCTTACATGGGAATGGGGCTAACGGCAGAGATGGTTGCCGAAGAGTATGAAGTCAGCCGCCAGGCGCAGGATGAATTTGCCCTCTGGAGCCATCAGAAGGCAGCGCAGGCGCAGGATGAGAATCGCTTTGCCAACCAGATTGTACCGATTGAGATTGAAGAGGTTACCCCCAGCGAGTCCGGGCCGGAGCGACGGACCTTTACCTTCGAGCACGATGAACACGTACGGCGCGATACGAGTCTCGAGCGGCTGGCGGGGCTGCGGCCGGTTTTCCGGCAAGGCGGTACGGTAACGGCGGGCAACAGCAGCCCGTTAAGTGACGGCGCGGCAGCCGTGCTGCTCATGGAGCGGGGGAAGGCCGAGGCGCTGGGCTTGAAGCCGCTGCTGCGCTTCGTCGGCTTTGCCGTAGCGGGCGTGCCCCCGGAGATCATGGGCATCGGCCCGGTCCGCGCCGTACCGAAGCTTTTTGAGCGGACGGGGATGAGTATGGCCGATATCGACTTTGTAGAGCTCAACGAAGCATTTGCCGCGCAGGCCGTCGCCGTGATGCGCGAGTTGGAAATTCCACAAGAGAAGCTCAACGTCGACGGCGGCGCAATTGCGCTGGGCCATCCGCTGGGCGCCACCGGCGCCAAGCTGACGGTACAGATGATGGACGAGCTGCTGCGCAACGACGCCCAGTTCGGGCTGGTGACGATGTGTGTCGGCGGTGGCATGGGGGCTGCCGGCATCTTTGAGAATATCAGTGACTAGACTGTGGGTCAGCCTGTCGGGTAGCACCTGGCTGTCCCCTAGCCACTTCATCCGCGCCTGACGCGAGGAACCAGATGCCCTTTCCCCTGCGCTTTGTCGTCTGCAGCCTCAATCTGTGGGCCGATGCCCGCTGGTCCGAGCGAGAGGAGCCGGTGCGGCAATTCTTCAACTATCATCGCCCCGATATTCTGGCGTTGCAGGAGCTCCGCCCGGTCAGCCGCGACCTGCTCGATAATCTCTTACGCAGCTACGAGCGTGTCGACGACCCTTTCTCCGGCTGGCACTTCGAGGGCAACATTTACTGGAATAGCCGCCTTTTTCGTCTCCTCGAGTACGGAGCGGAAGCGATCGGGATTCTCGAATCGAAGCGGCGGCTGTTCTGGGTGCGGCTGCGCCCGCGTGCTGAAGCGGCAGCGTCCACCCTTCTCATCGCCACCGCCCACTACACCTGGCCAGGGCACCAGGAGGAAACGGAGACGGGAGTAAACCCGCGCACACAGCAGGCGAGGGAGACTGTCGCCGCCCTCCACCGCTTGAATGAGACCGGCGAAGCGTTGATCTTTATGGGAGATATGAACGACTTCCACCATCCGCTTCGTGTCTTGCGAGAGAGCGGGCTGGAGGATGCCTTTCGCGCACTCGGCCGCACATCACCGCCCACGCGCCCCAGCCAGCTACTGCGTCACGAAGCGCCCCCGCAGGTGAACGACTGGATCTTGCACCGCGGCCCGCTGCGGCCAATGTGCTGTGATGTCGTCGACTTCTACGCCGGCGGCGTCCCGCCGTCTGACCATAAGCCGGTTCTGGTGACCTACGCGCTGGAGGAAGACTAGCCGGCGCTACAGGGCAGGGAAGCGCTGGCAGGTTGTGGGGAGGCGGCCGTGCTTACTGTGCCTGAACAACCAGGAGCGGCTTCTTAATCCTGCCAATGAGCTGGTGCGCGATATCGTCCAGGAGGAGCTTTTGCCACCCTTCCGTGCGGTGGGCGCCGATGACGATGAGATCGTAGTCGGCGCACGCCGCTTCGTCCAGGATCTCTTCGACGACACGGCCATGGCGGATTTTGGCATGGGGATGCGCCTCCGTCTCCTCTAGCAGAGAAAGGTCGTGTTCCAGCAGCTCCCCTTCCGGCGTCTGCGCTGCAATCAGCGCTTCCGCGTCGGCCCGCAGCTGCCAGCCCCGCACGCCCGGCGCGGCGCTGATCTGAGACATAACGTGGAGCACGGTCACGTCGGTCTCGTCCGTAATGAGCGACGGCAATGTCGCCGTCAGACGTTCAAGAAGAGGGCGCCCCTCCATCCCGCTTTCACAGATCAGGATCTGCTGGAACTTGTCTGAGACGGACTTGGCGATTAGCACCGGACAGTGGGCGCGGGCAATCACGCGCTCCGAGATAGGGCTGAGTAGGCGGCTCCAGAGCGTATGGCGTGGGCGCTCGCCCACCACAATCAGATTGTAGTTGCCCTCCCGGGCGGCGCTGACGATCTCTCGCGCCACCTCTCCGATCCGAACCTCAGTGGCGACTTCAGCGCGCAGATCAGCGGGTAGAAACTCAAGCCCACGCACGAGCCGCTCTCGAGCAGCAGGGAGCCCCTCGTCGTCGAGAACGACCGTCAGCAGCGCCAGCTCAGCGCCGAGGAACCTGGCGAGGTTCCCGCCCAGCCGAATGGCGACATCAGAATGAGTCGCCCCACCAGTAGCAACCAGAATCCGCATCATTAGTCCCCTTCCTCTCGAACTCCTACATCAACACCAGCACGATCGGCACCACCACAATCAGGGCCATGAAAAGTAGCATGTGGCGCGTATCGGCCGTGACCCACTCCACGACATCTAAGAGCAGGTCCTCATAGCGGCGATAAAAAAGCCCCAGGATCAGTATCGAAACGAGTGTAATGCTGAACATATTGGCGAAGATAATGGTAAATGCCGCCTGATTCTTAAGCAGTACGGCTGCTAACAGTGTATCGACGAAGGTCGTTATATTGGCGCCCATGATGTACGGTACGACGTTTTCGCGCCGGATAAAGCCGCGCGCGCTCAGGGGAACGAGAAGGCTGAGAGAGATGCTGACCGACATCGAGATGGTGGTGATGGCGGCGCCGAGGAGGAACATCACTGAGGGGCGATAGACATAGCGCGACAGCCGGCCCACGTGGCTCTCGCGGAGGCTCATTTGCGGCAGCGCCCGGTCGAAAAGACTGAAGCTGACCATGATGATCACAAAGCCGGCGACAAAGAGCCCCCAGTTGGGTAATAGCTCGGTCAGGTAGGAGACGATACCGCCAAACAGATAGTCGGTGACGGAGTTTACCAGCGCACCCGTGTCCATCTTTACGCCGTCCAGCAGCCCGCTTGCCAGGATAAACAGACCGACGGGCAGGGCGAGGAGGTGGGTGCTGCCGGTGACCATCAGGGAGAGCAGCCCCATGGCGAGGCTGGTAACACGGTCTCGGCCGCGGAGAACGTAGATAAAGCCGATGAAGAGCACGATCAGGCTCGCTCCCAGGCGGCTGCCGGTAATCATCGTATAGGCGCCGATCCTGCCGACAGCGCCGGCGTCGAAGAAGGCGAGCGCGGCGGCTGCGACGGGAGAGCCGCTCATGATGATATAGGCGAAGAGCCAGCCGAAACCGAGGCTATCAGCGGCATTGGTCACCGCGAAACGATCGCGCACCAGCGGCGCCAGATCGCGCGCCCCTTCTTTCATCAACATCACCGCCAGCACAAAGAGGAGCAGGCTGATGAAAAAGAGGCCGACTTTGTAGACGTTGAGGGCGCGTCGACCCGCGCTCTGTGAGAGCTCCGGCGCCTGTTCTAGCGGTGTGGAAAGCGACTTTTCCGGCGGAGGATGGTGTGGGTGGCTTTCTGCCACCGTTACTTCCGCTTTGCCCACGTCACTCATCGAATGGTCCCATTTCTTGTGCCGGCGTACCATACCAGAGCAATCCGCAGGCGCCACCTCTAAGGTGGCGGCGAAAGTCCAGCTGGCGCCATCGTATTATACTTGCTACGTGCTTCTGCTTTATTAGGGGAAGATTGGAAAGCACGCCTCTCTATGATAGGATTGAAAGCTGTTCCATGCCAAAGGAGAATGTGGATGGCCGGCCAGGGTATTTCTCCCGCTCTATATCGTGACATCGTTTCCGTGCTGCTTGACTGCGCGCCGATCGGAGACGACGGTTCTCTCTTTCGGCTCTTTGTCGACCAGCGAATTCGGCCGTGGCGCAATAATCTCCCTGGCGCCTCAAGCCCACGCGGTCGCGTCGATGCCGTGGTCGACTATCTGCATGACCGTGGCAACGTGCAGGGGGAAAATGCGCTTGTCCTCCTGCTGAATGTGCTTGCCGATCGAGAAGATCCGCAGACAGAGTGCCACACTCGTCTGGTAGAGATCGCGCGGCGCCTGGAGCAGGAGCTGGGCGGCATGCGCGAAATACAAGACGCGGCGAAAGGGACGGGCACTTCCCTCCGCACGGTCGAAAGCCGGGAACAAAGCCTTTACGGAGCCGGAGAAAAGTGGGCCGTCCTCGTGGGTGTGAATGCGTACTTGGACGAGAACAACTATGGGCGGCTGCAGGTCTGCGTGGACGACGTGCACGCTATCCGCGACGCGCTCGTAGCCGGTGGATTTGATACGGAGCGTATCCAGCTACTAACCGATCGCAGCCCCCTCCCACCGACGCGTAACCATATCCTGTCCGCCCTGCAGGCTACCGCCGACGCGACCGAACCCGAAGACCTGCTCCTGTTTTACTATAGTGGTCACGGCGATGAATACGCCGGTTCATCTTATCTCGTTGCGCGTGACGGGATGAAGAACGTCTTGAACCGCACGGGGCTGGCGCTCGCCGACGTACGCGAGATTGTGGAGGGCGCACAGGCGCGGGCGAAGATCATCATCCTCGACGCCTGCCACTCGGGCGCGAACCTTGGGAAAGGCAAAGTGGCAATGCCGCCCGCCTTTCTGAGACGCGTCTTTGAAGAGGCAGAAGGGATGGTTGTACTCTCCTCGTGTCAGCAGGGGGAGCTCAGCTATGAGTGGAAGGCCCAGAAGCGTAGCGTCTTCACCCACTATCTACTCGAGGCGTTGAGTGGGGCCGCCGACAAAGATGAAAAGCGCTTCGTCACCGTACAGGATGCCAACCGGTATGTCGTTGACGGAGTGAAACGCTGGGCGGCGAGAAACCGGGTCAGTCAGTCGCCCACTGTTCAGGTAACGGCGAGCGGCGACATTATCCTCACGCGCTATGGCGAGGCGTCGGCAGCCGGTCCGACTTCCTGAGACAGTTCAACACCCTCCACCTCAATCGGTCCAAACGGCTCTGGCTGGTAAGTGATAATCTCCTGCCGCTTGATCAGTTCGAGCGTGGCGAGCAGGGTAACCGCCACTTCGACGACATCGGGAGCGGCGCCGAGAAGCTCCTGAAAGGCGATACGCTTACGGCTGCGCAGAGTGCGGCGGAGATGCCGTAGCTGGCCCTCGATGGTGATCCGGCGCGGGCGAATGACTTCCACGCTCCGCTCCTGCGCCTCGGCGCGCGCCAGCAGCTCGCGCAGGGCCTGCAGAAGGGCCGCGAGTGTTACTCCACTCAGATCCGGCCGTCGCTCCACGCGCGGCGGTGGCGCAACTCGCAGGTAACTCCGCAGTCCCTCCTCCTCCCGCTTCTGTAGCCATCCTGCCGCCTGCTTGAACTGCTTATACTGCCTGAGCTGGCGCAGGAGCGCGTCCGCAGGATCCTCTTCCTCCTCGCCCTCCGGGAGTACCGGCGGACGGGGCAGAAGCGCGCGGCTCTTGATCAGCACCAGCCGGGCACCGACGACGAGGAAGTCGATGAGATGTTCGATATTTTCGCGTCGGCTGTCGACCTGCTCCAGATACTGCTCCGTCACGCGCGTGAGAGAGATGGCAGTTACATCAAGCTCTTCCCGCTCGATGAGATGCAGCAACAGATCAAGGGGGCCGTTGAAGATCGGAAGTTCGATACGGTACGCAGGAAGCTGGCGGGTCGGATTAGGCATCGGCGGCGCTAGATGAGGAGCTGAAAGAGAGCGTAGATGAGAAGAAAGGTCAGGAGGGCAACCACACCACCCACCGTAGCGAGTAGCAGCGTCCGGTCGCGGCGACGCTGCTCGACCAGCCGGCGTTGTAGCTCCTCCTGCCTCGCGGCTTCGATCGCTTCCAATTCCGCCCTGCGCTTTTGGGCAGCCTCTTCCTCCAACGCCCGTAGCTCGCGCATCTGCTCTCGCCGCAGCGCCAGCAGCTCTTGGCGGGCCTGCCGGTCCTGCAGAGAGAGCAGCTCGAAGATGTCCATGGCCTCGCCGCAGCGAGCGCAGTATTCGTCACCGGCCCAATTCACGTGCCGGCACTTATGGCAGACGCGGGTGAGGTTTGTCCCACAGTGGCGGCAGAAATCCACGTCCTCGCGATGGTAAGTGCCGCACCGTGGGCAGAGATGCCCGTGAAGAAGAAGACGGCTCTGGCAAGCCTCGCAGTAGATGATACGGTCGCCGGCTGCACCGGCCTCTCGCTCGGGAATGTTCAGCGGGCTGAGGCAGTTGGGACAGTTTATCTCTAACAGAATATCGTCGGCCATCTCCACCTTCCAAGCACCTTTTGCAGTCCGCTTGTGCCTCACTCACGCGGTTCGAGAATACAGTATACAAAGCCATTCATCTCGATCAAGTCCACCGTCTTATAATACTCCTCAATCGCCCGCAGAATAGGGTCGGGATACAGTTGCGCGCGTAGCACGACCGTGTCAAATGCCTGAGCCTCTAGCGTAGCGATGATCGGCGTGAGGTCTACGGCGCCATTGCGATGCAGATTCAGCAGTTGTGTGGGGTTGGTGACGACCTCACGTCCGGCATAGAGGTTGAAGCCCGCCTCGTCGCTAAAGGCGGGCGTATCGCTGCGAAGGATGTGGCGCACGATGGCAATCCCCGCCTCCCGGTCGGCGGCGTCGGGCGGGCGACCGACCAGACCGACGCCCGCAGAATCAACATAGGGGACCGATTTTGCCGGGCGAGGAGCGCTGCATCCTGTCTGCGGCCGGACCGGCGTCTCCGTCGGCCGGCCCAGCGCCGCCGCCACACTCTGCAGCAGGGGCGTGTGCGTCGGCATATGGAACATTCTGTTCGCCTGCCAGAGGAAGAGAAGGGGGATCACGACCAGTGCTACCAGGTGTTGCATACGGCTCCGCGCTGCCGTCCAGCTCAGCAGGCGGGCAAAGGCCAGCCCTGTCAGGATGCAACTCGCGGCAATCGCCGTGGCAAAATAAGATTCGCCGGCGCCCCACTTGCCCACGGTGACGCTGTTTAGCAGCGCGACGGCAAACCAGATGCTGTAGGCCGAAAGCCGCTCAAAGTAGAGTTGGTAGAGTGCGTAAGCAGCGGCGACGACGGCCAGCAGCATGTGTAGCTGGAACCACTGGCGGGAAAACATCACCATCTGCTCCATAATGAACGGGTTCACATTGGCGGTGACCGTGTTTATCAGCCAATGGCCGTCGGTGGCGAGGTTGATGCCGGCGAAGATGGCGGCGGTCGCCAGGGCAAAGGGCACCGCCCAGAGGACGGCGCGCCGCGGCCGGCGGAGAAAGAGAAAAATAAAGACAGTGGCGACAGTGGCATAGGCAAGCTGCTTCGTGTAGCCAGCAGCCAACAATAAAAGCATGACGAGAAGTAAGCCTCTGGAAGAGCGGCGTCCTTCTTTTTCTTCTCGCTCAGTGACGACGACGAGGGCGAGAATAGCCAGTGCTTCGACCATGACCATGAAGATATGCTGGCGAAAGAGGGGGCCGACGTGGTAGATGTAGTTGGAGGCAAGAAAGGCGAGGCCGGAGAGTGTTGCCAGCCACAGCCGCCCCCGACCACGACCACTGTCCCCGCGATAGACGGCGAGGCCGATTACTGTCGCCGTCACCAGCGTACTGGCGTAGGCGACCACGCGACCAGTCCAGTACTGCGGGCCAAAGATCCAGACCAGGGGGACGACTACCAGGTGGAAAAGGGGTGGATAGTTTGAGGAATAAAATGGATAGTGTGTGATGTCTCTGTAGGGCCACTCCCCCTGGCTAAAGAGAATCGTATCGAGGAGCTCGAACCCCTCACCCTGATCATAGTCGAAGGGAAAGCGAAAGAGGGACACCGCGTAGTGAGTGTAGATCGCGAAGTAGGCGAGAAAGACGATTAAGGCGACGCCAATCAGAATTCCGGCGTGGAGCTGAAGCACACGCTGTAGGTAACCTCGCGCGGCGGAAGAGATGGCGGGTGCGGTGGCCCGGGGGCTGTGGGAGGGATTCATCTGGTGGCTGTTTTCTTTGTAAGGAGGAGCTTCACGGTCGCGGTTGATGCGCTCACGCCGGACGGTCTCCCAACGGTAGCAGGGTCAGGCCGACGAAGGCGAGGGCGAAGGCCGCCATTAGCGCCACTCTCTGTGCCGGCCCCAGTCCGCTGGACATACCACCACCCATCAGCTCTACACTCAGCGTAAGTACTAATCCAAAGACCCCGATAGCAATCAGTAGCCACCCCAGTTGGCGCTTGCTTAATGGTTCCGTCCCCAGATCTGTGATACGTTTCATTCTCTCTCCTCTTTCCCCGGCTATTGTGCCGCGTGGGAAAATATGTGCAAAACATCGCTCAGATGGTGTTAAGGCTCCACAGGCGAAGCGGCAGAGCGCGCCGGAATTCCTCTTTACTTTCTTCCTGATAGTGGTATAATCTGCGCCCGGCATAGAAACCACCGCTAAAGCAGCGGTTTTTTGTTTTAACGTCAATGTTTCTCTCCAGACGGGGGCTACCATGCTACTTCCTGTGCAGGAGGGATCCGAGTTTCACTTTGTTGGAAGGTAGGTTTGAAGCAGATGATAGCTCAAAAGCCACATTTACTTACCCCGGAAGGGTTGGAAAGAATTAAAGAGGAGTTGAACCGGCTGCGCACAGACGGTCGCGAGCGGATCGCCGAAAGGCTTGAGCGCGCCTTCGCCGATGGTCAGGATGACGAGTTTGTCGATAATGCCGAACTGGAAGCAGCGCGCAACGAACAATCTTTTCTCGAAGGGCGGATCCGCGAACTAGAAGAGATCATGGGCAACTATGAGTTGATCACCGAGAATGGGCCCCACGATCGGGTGCGTGTCGGCGATCACGTGACAGTGCGTGAGGAAGATGAGGACGAGGAAGAGACCTATCATCTGGTGGGTGCGGCCGAGGCGAATCCGGCTGAAGGTCGCATCTCCAACGAAAGTCCACTCGGCAAAGCGTTGTTAGGCGCCGGCGTGGGCGATACCGTCCGGGTGAACGCCCCCAACGGCGTCATTAACTTTCGGATTCTCTCTATCGAATGATGCTGGCCCAGTGCGCCGGCAGCAAGCACAATCGGACATAGGCAAATATAGGGCCTGCCACCGTGGCAGGCCCTTTTTCGTAATTCCGCCGGCGTCGCTTGACCCACGGTTGTAAGATTACCGTCGATCGTTTACAGTTGCATGCTGTGGGGAGAACGACAACTGAGAGCGCAGGAGATCTGCATGGCTGAGCAGGATGAAGTGAGAGAAGGGGATTTACCTTGGGAGCCCAACCATCTGGAGATACAGCGCCTGGAGAAGCTGGAGCAGCTTCGGGAGGTGGGCATCGAGCCCTACCCACGTAGAGCAGAGCGTAGCCACACCGTCGGCGCGGCGCTGGCTGCCTTTGAGGAGTGGGAGCGAGAGGCTGCGGAACGCTCGTCTGAAGGTGATGGCACGCCACCGGTAGAGGCGACGGTTGCGGGCCGTCTTCTCAACATTCGCGACATGGGCAAAACGGTGTTTGCCGATGTTGAGGACGGCAGCGGGCGCATCCAGCTCTTCCTGCGGCGTAACGAGGTCGGTGAGGAGGCCCATCGTCATTTCCGCAAGCTGCTAGACCTCGGGGACTTTGTTCAGGCGCAGGGGACGCTCTTCCGCACCCGTATGGGCGAGGTAAGCGTCCGCGTGCAGGAGTGGAAGCTATTGGCAAAGGCGCTAAGTCCCCTTCCGGTGGCCAAAGAGCAGGAGATAGATGGTGAGATCATCCGCTACAGCGCCTTTGCCGATGTGGAAGAGCGCTACCGCCAGCGATACGCTGATCTGGCGGTGAATCCGGAGGTCCGCACGATTTTCCAGACCCGGGCCCGCCTGATCAACGCGTTGCGCCACTTCCTGGATCGGCACGACTTTCTCGAGGTAGAGACGCCTGTCATGCAACCGATCTATGGCGGCGCGGCGGCGCGCCCCTTCACGACTCACCACCACCAGCTCCACCAGGATCTTTTCCTGCGCATCTCCTTCGAGCTTTATCTGAAGCGCTTGCTGGTGGGCAACATGGAGCGCGTGTACGAGATCGGTCGTGATTTTCGCAATGAAGGTGTCTCTCCGGTTCACAACCCAGAGTTCACCCAGCTGGAGTTCTATGCTGCGTATTGGGACTACTATGACGTGATGGACTTCGTGGAAAAGATGATCGCCTACGCCGCCGAGGAACTTACAGGAGACACGACCCTTTACTTTCAGGGGCACGAGATCGACCTCAGCGCCCCCTGGCATCGTATAACATTGCGCGACGCCATAAAAAAGTTCGCCGAAATCGATTACGCGGCCTATCCCACGGCGGAGGCGCTGCGCGCGGAGATCCGCGCGCGGGGCGGCCATGCACCGGAGACCGCGAGCTGGGGTAAACTGGTCGACGGTCTCCTGGGCGATCACGTTGAGCCCAATCTGATTCAGCCGACCTTCCTGATCGAATATCCACGTGATATCTCGCCCCTCGCCAAGCGGATCCCGGACGATCCCGCCCATGTCGAGCGCTTCGAATATTTCATTGCCGGCATGGAGATGGGCAATGCCTTCACCGAGCTGAACGACCCGCTCGACCAGCAGGAGCGTTTTGAAGAGATGCAGCGCCTCTACAGGGCAGACGAAGACGAGGCGCACCCCATCGACGAGGACTATCTGCGTGCGTTGCGCTATGGAATGCCGCCGAGCGGCGGCTTCGGCACCGGTATCGACAGACTGGTAATGCTCTTCACCGACAAAACCTCCATCCGCGAGGTGCTGCTCTTTCCGCACCTTCGGGAACGGGAGTAGTGGCACGAGAGAAGCCGATTGCGCTCGTCACCGGCGCTTCGTCGGGGCTGGGGCAGGAGACGGCGCTTGCGCTGGCGCGGGCTGGGTATCAGGTCTTTGGTACCAGCCGCCAGCCGCACCCGCATCCATCCGAGGCAGTGGAGATGGTCGCGCTTGATGTGCGAGACGACCGCTCCGTGGCCGCCTGCATCGAGACGGTTCTGGCGGGAGCCAGGCGCATCGACCTGCTCGTCAACAATGCTGGTATTCTGATCGTCGCCCCTGCCGAAGAGACTTCCGATGAGGCAGCGCGTAACCTCTTTGAAACGAACTTCTGGGGCGTCGTGCGGATTACAAACGCCGTTCTGCCCTCCATGCGCGCTCAGCGGAGCGGGCGCATTGTCAATATCAGCTCCCTTGCGGGATTAATGGCAGGTCCGGGCGAGGCCTTTTACTGCGCCAGTAAATATGCCCTTGAAGCGTACACGGAAGCCCTCTTTTATGAGCTGGCCCCCTTTGGCATCCATGTTTCGCTTGTCGAGCCCGGATTCTTTCGATCTGCACTCTTCCCGGAGGCTACGGAAGGGACGATCCCAGACTATGATGCTCTACGCCGGCAGAGCCAGCGCTTTATGCGCCGGAGTATCGAAGCGGGTAGCGACCCTGCCGTCGTTGGGCGGCAGATCGCCCGCATCGCTCAGCAGCGCGCTCCGCGGCTGCGCTACCCCGTTGGCCTGGACGCGATCCTCTTCCCTCGTGTCGCCGCGCTGTTGCCCGACCGTCTGCTCCGCTGGGGGGTACGGTGGGTTATGGGTTTGCCTGCCTGGCCTCGCCGGTGACGACAGCTGCGTCGGCGCGCTGCGCCCGTCGGCGGAGTTGGACCAGCAGGATTCCGAAGGCAGCGACCCCCAGCCCCGCTATCTCCCGACCAGATAGCGCTTCACCGAGAAAGATCCAGGCAAGAAGAGCGATCTGAATGAGCATCGTGTTGTTGATGATACTCGACTCCACTGCTGTCAGCGTGCGCAGCGTGTAGTTCCAGAGGGTGAAGGCAAAGGCCGTGTTGACGAGGGCCAGCCAGCCGATGATCAGCCAGTTCTGCCAGGAGATGGTGGGCAGGCCCTGCAGTAGCAGGCCCAGCGCGAGGAGGAGCGGGCTGCCGATACCCATACTGACGACGGTCACCGTGAGCGGGTGAAGCGCGCCGCTGCGGTTAATGTGGCGCCCTAAAATAGCGGCGACCGCCGTCGCGAGCAGGGCAGCCAGTCCAACCAAGAGCCCCCAACCTGCACCTGGCGACAGGCCCTGCGGGTAAAAATATAGCACCGTCCCCAGAAGGAATACGCCGATACCCGTCCACTGGTGGGCAGCCAGCCGCTCGGAGAGGAAGGCCACCCCCAGCAGGGCCACGGCAACCGGGGAGAAGTTGAGCAACAAGCTGAGGGTAACAGCTGGCAAAACTTCCAGAGCCACAAAGAGGGCTCCCTGATTCACAGTGTAGTAAATGAGGCCCAGCAGCAGCAAAGCGCCCCAGTCGCCCCGAGAGAGCGAGCGGAGAGAGGCGAGTCCCCCCGCGCGCAACTGTTGTCCGAGAAGTGGCAGCAGGAGCAGGAAGGCGAGCGTGTAACGCAGGCCGGCGAACGTCAGCGCAGGCAGGTCGTCGAGGCCGATCTTGATCAGCACCCAGGAGGTGGACCAGAGAAAGGTTACCAGCAGCGCCTGCAGTATCGCACGAGCGTGGTCAGAGACCTGGGAGAGCATGGGGCTGGCTGGACATGTCAGGGCTAATGAAGGTAAAAGGGAGCCGGGTAACTCCCGGCTCCACATAGCTGCGGACGGCCATTTCAGGCCGCGCTCAGCTGCTCATGTGCGGGTCAGGCACCCGAACCGTCGAGATGAATTTCTGCTTTCAGCAGATCCTCTTCGCGCTCAAAGTGAAAGCCCAGGTTCTCGGCGATGCGCTTCATGCCGCGGTTTTCGGGCAGCATGTAGGCCATCACGATGTCGATGCCCTCACGCTCGGCAACCTGCAGTAGACGGCGCAGGATCTCCGTTCCCAGCCCCTGACCCTGGAAGGCGTCGCTGATGAGAAGGGCGAACTCTGCCTCCTGATTGTTGGCCAGCTTGCTGAGCCGGCCGACGCCAAGGATTTCCCTTTCCCCGCTTTGCGGATTGGCTCGTGTGGCGACGAGGGCCATTTCGCGATCATAGTCGATGAAGCAGATCCGCGTCAGGCGATCGTGCGCGGTGCGCTGGTCGAGGTTTAAGCTGCGGAAGTAGCGCATGTAAACGCTGTGCTCTGATAGTGGTTCGTGGAAGCGAACCATCAGCGGCTCGTCTTCCGGGCGGATCGGCCGGATGAGGACATCGGTGCCGCTTTCAGTCTCCCACTCCCAGACGTACTCGGTAGGATAGGGACGAATCGCCAGGCGGGGTAGATCTTCCCGCTGGACCTCCGGCCCATAGAGCACGACGCGCGCGTCGAGCGCGATCAGCTGCTCGGCCGATGCTAGAAGCGGGTTGATATCCATCTCGGCAATCCAGGGCTGATCGGCGACGAGCCAACTGAAGCGGACCATCAGCTTTTGCAGCCCATCGAGATCGACCGGCTCCCGGCCGCGGATGCCCTGCAGCGCTTCATAGATCTTGGTGCGTTGCATCATGCGCCGGGCGAGGGTGGTATTCAGCGGTGGCAGGCCGAGCGCGCGGTCTTTAAAGACCTCCACCAGTGTGCCACCCGCGCCAAAGAGCAGAACCGGGCCGAATTGCGGGTCGGGGCTGCTGCCGATAATTAGCTCGTACGCTTCGCTCAGGTCGACCATCGGCTGCACCGTGACGCCTTGGAAATGTTCCGCACCTTCCAGCTCAGTGACCCGGCGCTCGATGCCTTCGTAGGCCGCGCGGACCTCATTTGCATCGGCCAGGTTAAGCCGGACGCCGCCGACGTCGGTCTTGTGGGTGATCGTCTTCGAATTCAGTTTGAGTACGACCGGGTAGCCCATTTCGGCTGCGATCTCTACCGCCTTTTCAGCCGACTCTGCCAGGAGCGTCTCCACCACCGGGATACCATAGGCGGCGAGAATCTGCTTTGATTCAAACTCCGTCAGAATCGTGCGCTCCTGTTCGCGCGCCTCCGCGATAATGCGGCTGACGCTTTGTTCCGCTTCCAGTACCTCCGACGACTCCATCGGCAGCTGCGGCGTCTCATAGAGACTGCGCAGATTGCGGTCGTAGCGCCACATATAGTTAAACATTCGCGCGGCGGTATCGGGGTAGGGGAAAGTGGGAATGTTCGACTGGTTCAGAATCGATTCGCCTGCCGCCACGTCGGCGCCGCCCATCCAGCTCGCCAGAAGTGGTTTGCCCGGCAGGCGGGCGAACGGCTTGAGCTGCTGCGCCGTCTGAGTGGGATCGGTCATCGCCTGGGGTGTGAGGATGATTAGGAGGCCGTCGGCGTTGGGATCGTCCGCCAGAATCTCCACCGTTTTAATGTACCGCTCGGGATCGGCGTCGCCGAGAATATCCACCGGATTGTTGTGGCTCCAATGCTCAGGCAGGAACGCGTTCAGAGCCTCCACTGTCTCCGGGCTCAGATCGGTCAGATCGCCCCCGTTGCTGATCAACGCGTCTGTGGCGAGGACGCCGGGACCGCCCGCGTTGGTGATGATCGTCAAATTCCTCCCCTGCGGCCGCGGTTGCTTGGAAAGAACCTCCGCAATGTTGAAGAGATCGTCGATGCGCCCGACCCGCAGGACACCGCTGCGGCGGAAGGCTGCCTCCAGTACTTCATCACTGCCGGTGAGGCTGCCTGTGTGCGATGCTGCCGCTTTGGCCGCCGCCTCGGTGCGTCCTGGCTTGATGACGATGATCGGTTTCGTCAGCGCGACTTCGCGCGCTGCGGACATGAAGTTGCGGGCATCGCCGATCGTCTCCATATAGATGACGATGCTCTCCGTGCGGGAGTCATTGCCGAGGTAGTAGATGAGGTCGCCCCAGTCGACGTCGAGCATGGAGCCGATGGAGACAAAGGCGCTGAAGCCGACATTCTCGTGGAAGCTCCAGT
>JAWVYW010000038.1:0-27235 GCA_033722535.1 Promineifilaceae bacterium (SeqCode) | reverse complement strand
CTGTCTCCCCGCCTGGCTTACCATCGCCGGCCAGTGGTCGCGGATCGCCTGCAGCGAGAGTGCGTCCTCGCTTTGGGTGGTCTGGGGAGTATCCGCTTCGGCTCTGGCGCTCGCTGCCGCACTCGCCGTTGGCCCTTCCTGAGGCGCTTTCGGCTCTGGTGCCGGGGGCTCCGCTGCTGTCTCTTCGGGCGCGGCGGCTGGCGGCGCAGCTTTTGCCGTTTCCGCGGGTCGTTCTGCCCCAGCCGCCGTCTTCGTTTGTGGCGTCGGTGCCGTTTGTTCCGGCGCCTCTTTCACCTGACGCTGCGTCGCCGGCTCCCCGTGCTCACTTGCGGCGGTGGCAGTGGGCGGCATCGGTTGCTCCGGGAGCTGTTCGATAAAGGCCAGCTCCAGCGGCAGTTGCGGCTGCCAGCTGCTGGAGGAGGAGAGCGCCGCGTCGTTAAAGGCGCGCACGGCCTCGATCAGTTGCTCGCGCGAGGCGCGCCGCGCCTGGTGCTGCATCACTTCCTGCTCCTCGGCGGTGGCGTTCACCGCTACGTTATCTCCGGCAGCCTGAATCAAAAGCACCTGTCGCAAATGGTCTACCATCTGCCGTGCAAACTGCCGCGCATCCGCCCCGGTCGTCAGCGCCTCGTGGATGATCGCCAGGCCGCCGGGGCCGTCGCCGGATAGAAGCGCGTCAGTCAGTGCGGCGACGGCCTCCGAGGAAGCAGTGCCCAACACCATCTGCGCGCGCGCCAGTGTGATCTGATCGCCCGGCGCCGTCACCAGCTGATCGAGCAGGCTCTCTGCGTCGCGGATGCTGCCAGCGCCCTGGCGGGCGATCAGGTTCAAGGCGTCCGGCTCCAGCTCCAGCGACTCCTGCCCAGCCATCCACTGCAGCCGGCCCGCGATCTCCTGTAGCGACAGCAGGCGGAAATTGAACTGCTGGCAGCGCGATTTAATCGTCATCGGCACCTTGTGCTCTTCCGTCGTCGCCAGCACAAATTTGGCGTGCGCGGGCGGCTCTTCCAGCGTCTTTAGCAGCGCGTTGAACGCCGCCGTCGAGAGCATGTGCACCTCGTCGATGATGTAGACCTTGAAGCGCCCTTCGCTGGGCGAGAAGTTGATCTTGTCGCGCAGATCGCGAATGTCGTCGACGCCGGTGTTGGAGGCGGCGTCGATCTCGATCAGGTCGAGAAAGCGCCCCTCGCGAATGGCGCGGCAGTTGGCACAGCTGTTGCAAGGTCGCTCCGACTCATCTTCGTGGAGGCAGTTGACCGCCTTGGCGAGCAGGCGCGCGGTTGTCGTTTTGCCGGTGCCGCGTGGACCACAAAAGAGGTATGCGTGCCCCACCCGGCCCGCCGCCACGGCATTTCGTAGTGTGCGGGTTACATGTTCCTGGCCGACGACGTCGTCGAAACGGGCCGGCCGCCATTTACGATAGAGTGCCTGAGACATCGTCTAGTAGTGTAGCATCGTGGGGTGGGGTGGGCAACCGCGCACGCCGCGGCGGGGAAGAAAGTAGGCCTCCTCTAAACTGTGCGGACGGCGCCAAACAGAGGCTCTGAGTAGCCGGTGTGAGACCAGGCCCTCTGGTTGCATCAGGGGGGCCGACTGCTATAATCCGCCTCTGGAGTCAATAGTGGATGTGTTCTTGCGAAAACGAATATTCGCTGGTGGAATATGTCAAGGAGTGAGTAAGTTATGGCTGGCGGCTGGGAATGGATCATTATTCTGGTTGTCGTCATTCTGGTCTTTGGCGTCGGCCGGATCAGCAAGATCGGCAGTGAGCTGGGCCAGGGCGTCCGCGCTTTTCGTGAAGGGTTGCGCGAAGTCGGAGAGGACGACGAGAAAGAAGAAGAAAAATAGCGAGTTCAGGCTTTATCCTGGCAGTTAATAGCAGGGGCGTCCATAAGGGCGCCCCTGTTTGCTTTGTCACTGTTTTTTCGCTGAGAGGAGAGAAGAAAAGAGATGAATCGCCTTAGCCGCATTGCACTTATCATCGGCGGCATCGTGGCCATTACAGCTGTCATTACTGCCGCGGCGTTTCTGATCACCGTGCGCCGGCCATTTCCCCAGGTAGAAGGGCGCGTGCCGACGCGCGGTCTGGAGGACGAGGTCCATGTTTACCGGGATGAGTTTGGAATTCCCCACATCTATGCACAGAATGAACGGGATCTTTTCTTTGCTCAGGGATACGTGCACGCGCAGGATCGCTTCTGGCAGATGGAGTTCTGGCGTCGGGTGGGCCAGGGGCGACTGGCAGAGATGCTCGGGCCCGATCTTGTCGACGAGGACACCTTTATCCGCACGGTGGGTTGGAATCGGATGGCAGCCGACGCGCTTCTTTACTATCAGCAGGAAGCGCCTGAGTATCTGGCCGTACTGGACGCCTACAGCGCGGGCGTCAACGCTTATCTAGAAGAGAACGAGGATGCCTTCTCAATCAACCACACGATTCTTGGTCTTGTCAGGGGGCGCTGGGAGATCGAGCCGTGGGAGCCGCTGGATACCCTTTCCTGGGGCGTCGTCATGTCCTGGGATCTGGGCGGCAACTGGCGCGACGAGCGTGACATTGCCCTTCTGAATCAGGAGCTCGGAGAGAGCGTGGCCGCCGAAATCCTGCCGCGTTTTCCCTATGAGCACCGGCCGGTGATCGCTCCCATGGAGCAGCTGGTGAACCGCCGCCTGCTGGAGGATGTCGAAGCACGCGCTGTGCCAGCACGTGCCGATGCTGATCACACGGGCATCAATTGGGCGCGGGTTAATTTAAACGTCGTCGGCGAGCCACCTGCTTTACATGGCTTCCTGGCGCGGGATATTGGCAGTAATAACTGGGTCGTCAGTGGTGAGCACACGGCAAGTGGGATGCCGCTGCTGGCCGACGACCCCCACCTGGGGATTCAGATACCCTCTATCTGGTACGAAATGCACCTCAACGCGCCTGGCTGGAACGTCGCCGGCTTCACCTTCGCCGGTGCGCCAGGCGTCGTGATCGGCCACAATGATCACATCGCCTGGGGCGTCACCAACGTTGGCCCTGACGTCCAGGACCTCTACGTCGAGCGCATCAACCCGGACGACCCGCACCAGTATGAGTTCCGCGGCGAATGGCGGGAGATGGACGTACACACGGAGGTCATTCGTGTTAACGGCGGCGAAGATGTTGTGCTAGAGGTGCGCGAGACGCATCATGGTCCGATTATCAGCGATGCGCTGGAGGAGGAGAGCGACGTTCTGGCTCTCCGCTGGACACAGCAGGAGCCGAGCCGCGTCTTTCGCTCGCTGCTGATGCTCAACCAGGCGGAAGATTTCGAGGGATTCCGCGAGGCGTTGCGCTACTTTGATGTACCTTCACAAAACTTCGTCTACGCCGATATAGAGGGCAATATCGGCTACCAGACGCCGGGCCTGATTCCCATCCGGCGCAATCACGACGGCGTGACGCCGGTGCCCGGCTGGACGGGCGAGTATGAGTGGGAGCAGTTCATCCCATACGAGCACCTGCCGACCATTCTGAATCCGGAATCCGGCTATATCGTCACCGCCAACAACGCCCTGGTCGACCCTGACTACCCGTACCTCGTCAGCGCCTTCTGGGCCGACGGCGATCGTGCCGAACGGATTGAAAATATGCTCGACGCGGCAATCGCCCGGGGTGATGTGACGGCCGAGGACTTTGCAGCCATTCACATGGATAGCAAGTCGCTCCTCGCCGAAAGCTTTCAACCACTCTTCCAGGAGCTCGAAAGCGACGATCCCGACGTCCAGGGGGCAATCGACCTCATCCGCGAGTGGGATCTCCAGACGCGGCGCGATAGTGTGGCTGCTGCCCTCTTCGAGATCTTTTACTTTCACCTCGCCGAAAACGTTGTGGCAGACGAACTGGGCGCCGCCGCCGACACATACCTGGACAATGGCTCCGCCCAGCGAGTCTTCTTCCATGAGCTGACGCGCCAGCCAGAGGCAACGTGGTGGGATGACGTGGAAACGCCGGAGGAGGAGAGCTATCAGGAGGTGATGCACCAGACGCTGGAAGATACGCTGCTCTGGTTTGAAGCGAACCTGGGCGGCGAAATGGCGTCGTGGTCTTGGAGCCGGCTGCACACGGCGACGTTTGTCAGCGAGCCGCTCGGAAAGAGTGATATTTCCCTTCTCGAGCAGCTCGTGAACCGCGGGCCGGTCGCCGTCGACGGGACGAGCAGCGCGGTCAACGCCACAAGCTGGGCGTGGTCGGATCCCGCCGCCGTGCAGGGTCATCCGTCCCTGCGGATGATCGTCGACCTGAGCAACTTCGACCAGAGCCTGGGAATCCACTCAACCGGTCAGAGCGGGCATCCTTTCCACGAGCACTACGACGACTTTATTCCGTTGTGGCAGAATGGGTTGTACCATCCGATGTGGTTCAGCCGGGATGCGGTCGAGGAGGCCACCGTCGACCATCTGCTTTTGCAGCCGGCTGACTAGGCTGCACGGTGGACGCGCGCTGGTGATAGATGAAGCGTGGCGACGCTAAAGAATGCCTATCACGACGAGAACACCGACGGCGATCACGACCACGTCGAGGAGGGCCAGAAAGGCCAGGAGAAGCCACTGGCGCGGCGTGATCTCGCTGAAGAAGCCGCCTTCTGACTGTTCAGCGTCATCCTCGTAGATGTCGTCGTAGACGACGCTTGTGCGCGCAGTTTTCTCGCGCAGGCGCTCGAACTCGTCTTCGAAGTCAAACAGGTCGTCCTCGGCGAGGGGCTCATTCTCGAGAAAGAGCTCCTCTTCGAGAACACGGCCTTCATCGAGAACGCGTCTTCTCTCGGGCGGGTGTTCCTCTTCCCCAAGAGCGCGCTCATCTTCGAGAAACAGATCGTCTTCGAGAAACGGATCATCTTCCAGATCTAAGTTGTCGTTGGCCATTCCCTTACTCCTTCTGCCTCTTCCGGTCGGGCGGTGGTAGACTTAATGTTTACAGTGGGAGACGGCAACTGTCCATAGACTACCCGTACTAATTGTAAAAGTCAATCGGCGCGGCTGGGGCTGAGCCGTGACCCGCGCCGGCTGTAAGAAAGAGGTAAATTCCACTTTTCAGGAGGGCAGCAGGGTTGACAGCCGGACAAAATTGGCTAGAATACGTATTGCCCTTTGCCCTGGTGGCGGAATTGGTATACGCGGTAGGTTGAGGGCCTATGCCCTTACGGGCGTGGAGGTTCGAGTCCTCTCCAGGGCACCTGATAGCGCCAGGATGGAATTCCCGTCCTGGCGCTTTTTCTTTTTCCGCCAGGCCCCATCAGGATTGCTTCGCGTCCGTTCTTAGAACTGTGGCTCGAGCACCTGCGCCGTGGCTGTGCGGAACCGTTCGTCGACCGCAACCGTCCGTGCCAGCCCCTCGTGCAGGCTGACGGTGGGCGTCCAGTTGAGGAGCCGGCGGGCGCGCGCGATATCGGCGACCAGACGGTCGACCCCGCCGCTTTTATCACGGTTATAAACGCGATTCGCCGGGCGAGCGGTGGCCTCTTCCACCAGACCAACCAGCGCGTCGACGCTCGTTTCCTCGCCACTGCCGATGTTGATCACCTGCCGGTTGACGACGTCGGCGTCAGCCTCCGCCGCGCATACCAGTGCGGTAACCACATCGGAGACAAAGATGAAATCGCGCGTCTGCTGGCCGTTGCCAAAGAGGACGACGGAGCCGCCGCTGAGAACCTGGCGCAGGAAGCGAGGTACGACCGGCGCGTGGGAGACCGGCAGCGCCTGTCGCGGGCCGTAGGCGTTAAAGATGCGCACCGCCACAGTCTCGATTCCCCACAGCCGACCGATAGTGTGGACGTACTGTTCTGCCGCCCATTTGCTGACGGCGTAGGGACTGTCCGGCCGCGGATCATCTGTCTCGCGCACCGGCTGGCGCGTCTGCTCTCCGTAAATCGCGCCGGAGGAGGCGAGGACGACACGACTGACGCCCGCGTCGCGCATTGCCTCCATCAGACTGACGGTGCCGCCGACGTTGACCCGGTTATAGTCGAGGGGGTAGAGGATCGACTGCGCTACCGAGACACGGGCCGCCAGATGGAAAACACAGTCCACATCCTGGAGCATTGACCAGAGGAAAGGAATGTTGTTGATATCGCCGCGGTTGAAGTGGACAGTCGGCGAGAGAAAGCTGCGGTCGCCGTTGCTGAGATCGTCCACCACACGGACGTCATGTCCCTCTTGGGCGAGATGATTGGCGAGGGCAGAACCAAGAAAGCCAGCCCCCCCAGTGATTAAACAGCGCATAAATTATCTTCTCAGGTTGATCTGCAAAGCGGTCGTGTGCACGTGTGTCCCTTGTGCACGTTTAGCCCTTGTGCACCGGGGGAGCCTATGCTGCCATAAAGCCTGGCGCTTTGCAAGTGAGTAGAGATATCTATTCGATCCCACCGGACTGGTCTGGATCGCTTTCGTTCACTATGATTACGCTCAATTATGCGCAGCTTCCGCCCCGTGGCGGCCGTTAAACTCACCCTGATCTCTTTGCTGCTGGTGCTCGTTCTGGCGCCCGAATGGCCGATCTTTCAGGATGAACGGCAGCAGTTGAGCGAGATCGTCGACCTGCGCGAATTTGATTTCCTCCTGTGGTTCCTGGACGCGCTCGCCGTCAAGGCCGCCGGCGCGGCGTCTGGAGCAGGCGCTTTTCTAGAGCCAGGAGCGGGAAGCGAACTCGTCCTTTCCTACCTGGAGCTGACTGGGGAGGCACAGCGCCTGGAAGGAGAATTGAACCTTATCTATGCCGATCCGGAGATTGCCGATCCGGCGCTCGCCGGCCAGGATCTGGCACAGTCGCTGGCGGAGACGCGGGCGGAACTAGCCTTCCTCCAACCGTTGGCTGAGGACGTCATCCAGGAACAGGTGGCGACGATACTCAGCGAAGAGGGATTCGACGTTCTCGGCCAAGTCTTCCCACCGGTAGAGATGAATATGACGCCCCTGCCGCTGGTCATGATCGTCTCCCCGCGCGAGGAGATCCGCCGGATTTACTCGGTGCCGCTCGTGGCCGGGCTGCCAACGCCCGAAAGGGAGGCGCTGGAGGTGGGAGTACGCCGGACGATCGACCGCTCCGCGCTCGTCGTCCCCATCGGCGGCATTGGCCTTTATCCGGCAATGATCGTCGAAACGACCAACGTCAACTTTCTCATGGACACGGTGGCGCACGAATGGGCGCACCACTGGCTTACCCTGCAGCCGCTGGGAGTGCGCTACTTCGCGACGCCTGAAATGCGCACCATCAACGAAACCGTCGCCTCAATTGTAGGAACCGAAATCGGTGCTCGCGTCGTCAGACGTTTCTATCCGGCGTTTATCCCACCCCAGATAGAGGGTGCTCAAGAAGCGGCTGGAGAGCTCCCCTCCCAGGATGCTGACATCTTCGACTTCCGAGCCGAGATGGCGGAGACGCGTATTGAAGTGGACCACCTGCTGGAAGCCGGGGAGGTGGCGGCGGCGGAAGCGTACATGGAGGCGCGGCGGGAGCTATTTGTCGCTCGGGGCTATCCAATCCGAAAGCTAAACCAGGCGTACTTCGCCTTCTATGGGGCCTACGCCGATACTCCAGGCGCTACCGGCGACGATCCGGTGGGACCGACCGTACAGGCCCTGCGCGCGCAGAGCCCATCTCTGCGCGCGTTTATGGACCGGGTTGGCGATGTAACTTCTTTTGAGGAGCTATTGCTCCTGGTCGACCAGAATTAAGCAGGCGGCGCATGGCGCGGGCCAGTCGAGAGGGGCTCCAAAGAGAATCAGAGCGAGGCGATCAGGCTGCTTCCATCTCTGCGCGCTCGTCTTCCCGTTCGCTGAGCCATTTCTCTGCCTGCATTGCCGCTGCGCAGCCCTGACCGACAGAGGTGGCAATCTGGCGGTACACGGGATCCTGGATCTCGCCGGCGGCAAAGACACCGGGAACGCTCGTGCGCATGAACTCGTCAGTGATGACGTAGCCATGCTCATCCATCGCCAGCTGACCTTCTAGAAATTTGCTGTTCGGATAGTGACCGATATAGATAAAGACGCCGTCAGTCTCCAGCTCCTCGATATCTCCGTTGTGGACGTTCATCGTCGTCACCGAATTAACGAGGCCATTGCCGTTGATCTTGGTGACGACGGTGTCCCAGATAAAGGAGATCTTCTTGTTGGCGAAGGCGCGCTTCTGTAGCGTGGGACCGGCCCGTAGTTCGTCGCGACGGTGGATGATCCTTACACGATCCGCGAATTTGGTGAGGAAGAGCCCTTCTTCGAGCGCGCTGTCGCCGCCGCCCACGACGACGACGTCCTTGCCGCGGAAGAAGAAGCCATCGCAGGTGGCGCAGTAGCTCACGCCCTGCCCGATGAGCCGTTCTTCCCCGGGTACGCCCAGGCGGCGTGGAGAAGCGCCGGCGGTAATAATGAGCGACTCCGCCTGGTAGCGACCGCCGTACGTCTCGACGTAGAAGGGCGGGCCGTCAAGCAGATCAACCTCTGTCACCTCGTCGTAGACAAAGCGCGCGCCGAAGTGCTCGGCGTGGTTCTGCATCAGCTCGACCAGTTCTGGCCCGGTTGTGCCCTCGGGAAAGCCTGGATAGTTCTCTACCTCGTTGGTGATCGCAATCTGACCGCCGATCTGGTTGCCGGTAATCACCAGCGGGTTCAGTTGGGCGCGCCCATTATAGAGAGCAGCCGTCATTCCAGCTGGTCCGGAGCCGATGATAATAATTTTTTCTTCCTGAATTTCCATCTTCTGTTCCTGCCTTTCGTCTGTGATGCGAGTTGTTACTCAACGGGGAACGGGCGGGAGACTACGACGCTCCCGATGATTGTGCCACTTCCCAGAACCTCACGTAGTAGTGTAAATGCCATTCTGTCTCAATTAGGGGAGCAAGCTTACACACCCATCTCTTTTTTTACGTAATATTATCATACCGCTACTGGATCACCACTCTCGCTGCCGGTCAGGTGGCATCTCCTGCGCGTCATCCCCGGGCAAAAATGGCGCTGCCAGACGGGGAAGCACCTCTTCGACGTCGGCGTGAATGACGACGTCTGCCAGATGATCGACCGGTGTCTCGTCATAGTTGACGATGATCAGCCTAGCGCCGGTCTCCTTCGCCAGCCGGGGCAGGTCGCCTGCCGGCGCCACCTCCAGCGAAGAGCCGGCGACGAGCATCACGTCACACTCTCGCGTCTGTTTCTGCGATTGCTGCAACACGCGTACCGGTAGCTGTTCGCCAAAAAGGATCACATTGGGCTTCAGTACGCCTCCACAGGCGCAGCGTGGCGCCTGCCCATCTTCGATAAAGGCGGCCATCTTCTCCTCGGCAGGAACAATCCCGTAGCAGCGCAGACAGGTCATTTCACGCAGATGCCCGTGCACTTCCAGCACCATCTTAGATCCGGCACGCACGTGCAACATGTCAATATTTTGTGTGATCACTGCCTCCAGCGGCCCGTGCGCTTCCAGTTGAGCCAGTGCATGATGGGCGCGATTTGGGCGCGCCGCCACTGTCAGCTCGGCCAGCGGGTAGATCCAGTCGTAGAAGTCCTGTGGGCGGCTGCGGAAGGCATAGATCGATGCCACCTGGAGCGGATCTCCGCGCTCCCACAGTCCCGACTGCGGGCTGCGAAAATCAGGAATACCGGATGGGGTGCTGATGCCGGCGCCGGTCAGCGCAACGGCGTGGTCTGCGTTCTGAAGCAACTCTACCGCACGTGTGATTAAATGATCCATGCTAACTCCCGCTTGCGCTCGTAGACGTTCACCCTTCACCTCTCCAGAAAGTCATTTAACCAGTGTGCGATACAGGAATAGCCTCTGCCAGCTGCCGGAAGCGAGCGGCAGCATTACTCTCAGGATACAGTGTAACCAGTGGCTGCGAACGATCAACTGCGCCGGCGAGTTCGCGGCGGTCAATGGCGATGACACCGGCGAGTGGCTGGCCTAGATAACTTTCGACCGAAGGCTGGGGGAGACTCTTCCCAAAGCCATAATCTAACAACAGTGGTTGAATCACTTCGTCGCTATCCACGATGCGCCGCAGCGCCTGTATTTGCCTCCTGGCGCCGATGATCGCCGGTCGCTCCGGAGAGAGACAGAGAATGATCCGGTCCGCCGCCTGTAACAGCAGTTCAGCGTTTGTGGCCAAGTAGGGCCCCATATCGACGACTGTGCACCCCCCTCTCCCGAGCAGAATACGCACCATTGCCTCTATTTTGCGCGGTGGGAAGCGGTTCATGGGGGGGTAGAGGTGGGGGCGAGAGAGCATGAGGTCGATCTGTTTCCCTTCTGGCAGTGCACTGCTATAGGGAACGAGGAACTTTTCCAGCTCTGAGCGCATTAGGTCCACCGGCAGCTGCAACCAGTCGGCGACCTCCCGCTGCACGCCGCGCTTCAGGTAAAGGGCGACATGCCCCTGTCTCGCATCGAGATCGACCAGTGTCACCGGCTCCCGCTCGACGCTGAGAGAGGTAGCCAAGTTTATTGCCGTCTGTGTCGCGCCGGCCCCGCCGCGTGCCGCGAGGACGAGCACCAGCGTCCCCTTCTGCGGCAGGCTGGCGCTGAGGGCCAGGTCGCCGTCTTCGCCCACCTGGCGTCGTACTCCACGAGCCAGAATGCCCTCGATGCGGTTGACCAGCTCGTCCAGTTGCGTCGGCTTCGCCAGGTAGTCGTCGGCGCCCGCCTCCAGCCCTTTTTGCTTATCGACCGCCTGATTCTTGGCCGTAAACATAATGACTGGAAGAGCGTTTAGCCGTTGATGAGCCCGAATCTCCCGCAACACCGCGATACCGTCCATCTTCGGCATCATAATATCGAGCAAGACGAGGTCGGGCTCCATCTTTTCGGCAGCCCGCAATCCTTCGACGCCAGACAGAGCGCCGGTGACGTGATAACCCCGCCGTTGCAACGCCAGCTCCATCAGCTGTAACGTGTCAGGATGGTCGTCGATTATCAGGATCTTTGTCGCCATGTTGCGCCTCAGACCGGTGGCCAGGGATAGTGGCGGCCTGGCCCAGGCTGCGGAAAGCGCCCTCGTCTGAGGAGCCGGGAAAGGCGGCGCTCCATCGCGCGGAGCTCCGCCTGGCTCAGCAGCTCCCGCACTTCACCCAGCTGTGGATCGTCTTCTTCCGCCAGCCGCGCCTGGAACTGGCGCAGCGCGGCCAGATAAGCTTCCGGAATTGCTTTGCCCACGAAGTCCCAGACTACGCTCCGCAGCTTATACTCGTGGTGGAAGCAGATGCCGTGGTCGATAGACCACACCCGTTGACCTTCGTCGAGCAGCAGGTGACCGCCCTTACGATCCGCATTGTTGACGAGGATGTCGAAGAGGACCACCTGTTGGAGCTGATCGGCCAGCTCCGTCTCTTCCTGAAAGGTGAAGTAGTGCTCTGCGGGATCGTGTTCTATGAAGCGTTGCACCGAGCCCCAGCCGTGGGGGCCGTCGCGCAGCACCGTCTCCGGCACCAGCCCCCATCCCAGCGCCTCGCTTACCAGGAAGGCCGCGCGCTCGCGCTGGCAGAGTGTGCCGGCAGGGAAGTCCCAGAGAGGGCGCTCGCCGCGCTGGGGTTTGTAGACGACGGACATCTCCAGTACCTCGCGGCAGACCCGAGCGAGGAAGGTGTAGTTAGAGCTCCAGGAGATTAAACCTTCCATCTCCAGAGTCCCTTCCGTAAGCAGTTCCAACGTTTCGTCTGGCGAGAGGGCGCTCATCATTCAGCGCTGTTTAGAAAGCGGCGCGACTACTTGTGGCCGTTCCGCTTGGGACAGAAATGCCCTTCGGGATCAATCGGCTCCCCGCAGTTGCCACAGAGCGGTCGGCCCGCCTGGACCACTTCCGTAATGTGGGGGATAAGCGTTTCTATCTGGGAACGCGTCAACCAGAAGCTGACAGCACTTGGCTCTTCGACCTCTTCGTCGACCAGCTCATAGGCGACGAGAACGACGCGATCAAGCGTCTCACTATAGCCCATTTCCATACGCCCCACTCGAAAGAGAGCCTGAATCGGCTCTCGCAACCGCAGATCGCTCCACACCTGGCCCGCGCTCTCGCGCGCTCGGGTAGGATACTGTTTCCCCAGCTCGGCAAGGAGGTTGTCAAAGCTGGTGGCGAGCATAGCCGCCTGCTGCTTTTCGATAATAACGGAAACGGTGTTGGAGCCCTGGCTACCCTGGAGGTAAAAGGTGCGTTGTCCCGGCGGGCCGACGGTATTGACGGTCATATGGGAGACCGGATTTAACTCAATGTGGCGCGCCATCGTTACAATTCCTCCCCATCTTTCTCGTCTGAGCTTCCATTGTCTCCAGGCTCTGTTTCCTCTTTTTCGGGTGCAGGTGCTTCCAAGCGGCCCGTGTCGTTGACGCGCAAGACTCGTACGAGCCCATTATCCATCAACGCAATGGCGCTGATCGAAGCCGGCGAGATCACGATTCGCTGGAAGAGATCGATGTGCACGCCCAGATAGTGAGCGAGGACCAGCTTGATCAGGTCTGCGTGAGAGACGACGACGACCATCTCGTGCGGCTCGTACCGGACGCTGAGCGTCTCCAGCGCCGAAACGGCGCGGCTCTGCACGTCGCGTAGTGCCTCGCCCTGCGGAAAGCGAAAGCGGCTGGGAAAGTGTTGCACGGCAAACCAACTCTTCTCTTTTGAGAGCTGTTCGATCTCCGCGCCTTCCCAGTCGCCATAGCGCACCTCGCCGATTGCTTCCAGCTGCTCGATCTCCAGATCGAGCTCCTGGGCAATGTAGGTCGCAGTTTCCATGCAGCGCTCGACCGGGCTGCTGTAAATAGATTTGATCGGTAGATGGGAAAGCCGCTCGGCGGCCTCTCTGGCTTGCTCTTTACCTTTTGCGTTAAGGTGGACGTTGGGCAGCCACCCAGCCAGCCTCTTCTTCTCAACCCACTCGTTCTGACCGTGCCGCACCAGCAAAATCACTGCCATAGAACGATGATAACACAACTGAGAGGGAAGCGAAAATCAGTCGGCAGGGGCGGATTGCTGCGCAGGCGCACGCGCCTCCAGTTCTTCCGGTGTCGCCGGCTCGGGCTCCGGCACCCAGGCGCGCTGGTAGGGGTTCCACTCAACTGGCGTGCCCACGTCGAAGTAGGCGCGTATTGCTTCACGGACGGCGGGGGCGGCCCATTGGGAGCCTTCATCGCCGTTATAGACAAAACCGACGGCGGCAATCTCCGGATTCTCATAAGGCGCGTAGCCGACGTACCAGGAGTGGGTGGGCAGGATCTGCCGCCGCTGAATCTGGTCAAACGTGCAGAGCTGGCGTTTAATGGCGATATTGTCACAAAATTCCGCCGTTCCCGTCTTGCCCGCCGTGGTGAGTCCGTACTCGTCGAACCAGCTCACGTAACCGCTGCCGGTGCCGTCCTCTTCGTTCACCAGGCGCATGCCCTGCGCAATGATCTCCAGATAGCGTCGATCCACTTCGACGGCGTTGAGCACTCGGGGCTGATAAATGTACTCGCCGTTCTCGTCGAACTGGATGGGCACTGTCACCTCTGCCGCAGGCACCGGTTTTCCTTCACGATCTTCATAGCGTAGGCTGCCATCGGAGGCGCGAATGACGGTGATCAGCCGCCCATCGTCATTTTCGACGACCAGATTGCCCTCCTGATCGGTCATGTGGTGAATAATTGTCGGCTGGTAGAGGAAGCCGCCGTTGGCGACAATGGCCGCCATCTGGGCCTGTTGCATCGGCGTCGCCAGGACGTACCCCTGGCCGATGCCGCTGTTATAATCGTCGCCCGTGGACCAGGGCTCGCCATAGTTGAGCGCCTTCCACTGCGCCGTGGGGATGTTGCCGGGCGCTTCCGTAGGAAGCTCAATGCCCTGTAGCTGGCCAAAACCAAACTGCAGCGCCATATCGTGCAGCCCTTCGACGCCAAGGCGCTCGACCACCTCGCCGTCCTGGTTAAAGCCGCCGGTGATTTTGTAGAAGTAAATGTCACACGACCAGGCGATGGCCATCAACATGTTGACCAGCCCGTGTGCTTGCTGCGGGGTCTTGCTGACCCAGCAGACGAACTCCTGCGAACGCCCGGGATCGTTAGGCGCGAAGCGGTTGGGAATACGAATGGTGCCGGGCGCGTTCAGCTCACGGTTGGGGGAGATGACGCCGGCCTGCAGGGCACCGGCAGCCGTCACGATCTTAAAGGTCGACCCGGGGGGGTACTGACCGGCAATTGCGTGGTTAAGCAGCGGCTCGTAGTCGTTACGCGCCAGCCCGAGGTAATAATCTACGGGCACTTCGGTCGCAAAGCGGTTGTTGTCGAAGGTAGGAATGTTGACCATCGCCAGCACCTCGCCGGTGTTGACATTGAGGACTACGACCGCCCCCTGCTCGATCTCCGGGTAGTAGCGCTCGCCGGTGTAGATATTGGTTGCCAGCGTATTGCGGCGCGCTTCGATAATTTTGACCAGCGAATTGTAAACTTCTTCCTGAACTTCCAGGTCCAGCGTCAGGTGTAGATTAAGGCCATCCAGCGGCTCCCGCACCAGATCCACCTGACGTAGTTCGCGCCCAGTCCAGTCGACCTCGATGACGCGCTCGCCCTTGATGCCCGAAAGCTCCTCCTCCATCGACACTTCCAGACCGGCCCAGCCCACGCGATCGTCTCGCTCGTAGCCCAGGTCGAGCCAGCTCTCGTCGGGAAGAGGGCCCATGAAGCCGATAATGTGTGACGTCACCTCGCCGCTGGGATAGCGACGGACGGCTCGTGGAATGACCCGCACACCCGGAAGGAAGACGCTCTCCTGGGCGATCTGATAGGCCAGGGTGACGGGAACGCTGGTAGTGATGACCGCCGGCAAATACTGGGCGAAGCTGTACGTCTGGTAGATCTCCATGATGCTGTCTGGAAGCTGCGGGACGACGCCGGCTTCGTCCAGCGTCTCGTCGGCGGGTACGTTGTACAGCTCCGCCAGACGGGTATAGGCGCTGACGACCGCGGGATCGGCCTGCTGCCGCAGCATCTCCTGCTGCACGGTGTTAGTAACCGGCACGCCGGTGAGCAGGGAAAGCTGGTTGAAGACGCGCATCCGCTCTTCCTCTTCCCGGGGGAGGAAGGCGGGCGTGATCGTCACGTCGAAGCTGGGTACATTCTCCGCCAGTAGATCGCCGTCCCGGTCGAAGATGACGCCGCGGTCGGGGTCGATCGACAGGGTAGCCAACTGGTTGTCTTCGGCGGCTGTGATAAAAATCTCGCCCTGAGTCTGCTGGAGCCAGTAGACGCGTGTCAACAGCAGCACCAGGACCAACACGATAATCAGTCGGAAGAAGCGCAGGCGCCCCTTCACTGCAGGATCGTCGACTGTCTCTTCAGGTTTCTGGATATCCCAGCCACGCATCGACATCGAGCTCTTCCTCCTCCCCTAGCCTTCCAGCGCGCGCGGGTAGAGCATGCGCTCCAGCGTGTACAGCAGCCAGAACGTCGGCAGCGCCAGTAAGACGTGTAACAGAGTGAGCAGCGGCAAGTGGCTCAGGATAGACCACCCAATTGAATAACCGGCGACACGCAAGATGAGCAGGTCGAGGACAAGATAAAGTGAAAAGGCGACGGTGGTCAGCAGCAGCGGTATGACGTAGGGATTTTCCGGAAGATGCTGCTTCAGGCGAACGATGATCAGAACGGCAACCATCAGCGCCAGCGAAGTTGTCCCCAGCGGAGCGAAGGAGAAGAGATCGAGAAAAAGGCCCGCTATAAAGGCCCAGAGCGCGCCTTCATAGCCGCCGCGTAGCACAGCCCAACTGATGACGACCACCACCGCCAGCTGCGGCGGGCCTATCTGCCCGCCGAAATGGGCGAGGAAAGAGGACTGGATCACCGTCAACACCAGCAAAAGAGGAAGGGCCACATACATGCTTCGCTTCATGGCTGGGGAATCCCTTCCGGGGGAGAATCGAAGACCGAGATGTCCAGCGATTCAAAGCTGGTGATCACGAATACCATCTCCAGATCGTCAAGATCTTCTGCCGGCTCGATCAGAGCCTGCTGAAAGAGATCGGCGTTGCTCCGCCGGACTTCAGTCACCTCGCCGACGATGAGGTCGGGCGGGAACTGGCCGCCCATCCCCGACGTAAAGACGATGTCGCCCTCCGCTACCTGCGCCTCCAGCGGGATCCAGTCCATCACCATCGGCTCGCCGGCACCGCCGCCAAAGAGCATACCGTTAGCCCGTGATTCGCTGGAGCGAACGGGGACGTTACTGACGTTGTCGGTGATGAGCATAATCTGCGCCGACTGCGGGGAGGCGCGGTAGACCTGCCCCACGAAACCACGCGCGCCTTCGACCGGCATCCCTGGCGCCACTCCGTCCGCCGTGCCGCGGTCGATGATGATGCTGCGGAAGAAGGGGCTTGTGTCGCGGCCAATTACCTCCGCCGTTACCCGCTGGTACTGGGGCGCAGCGTTCGCCCGGTTGAATAGTTCGCGATAGACCTGATACTCGCTCTGCTGCTCGCGCAGGAGTGCGTTCTCCCGCTCCAACTCGCCCACCCGCGCCTCCAGCTGTGTGATCTGCGCCCGGGCAAGCTCGACATCGCGGGGGCCGGTAAAGACGTCGGCAACCGCATCGGCGCGTGCCGTCGTCCAGCCCATGACGCTGGAGAGCGGGTTGCGCAGGAAGGCAAAAGCGCTGTCCAGATTGCCGGTGCTGTCGAGAAGAAGGAATACCAACGTCAGACCCACGAGCACCAGGATGGTCGTTGTCCGCACACGTTGTTGGGTATCGTTGATATCCATACGCTTAGATGAGCTCGCAGATCGGGTGGCGCTTAATGATGGGTGCTGCCGCGGTCCAGCCCGACAAGAACACGTCCGTAATTATCGAGATCTTCGAGAACCCGGCCGGCACCGCGCGCTACACAGGTCATCGCGTCCTCGGCGACCCACACCCGCATCTTGACCACATCCTCGATGCGATCGGCCAGCCCCTGAATCTGGGCGCCGCCCCCGGCAAGGCAGATGCCGACCTCCATCAGGTCAGCCACCAGCTCCGGCGGTGTTTCGTCAATGGCGTCGCGTACCGTATCGACGATGATGTTGGCCGAGGGGGCCATCGCCTCGCGCAATTCGATACTACTGATCTCCACCGCCTGTGGCAGGCCGTTAATCAGGTTACGGCCACGCATCGTCATCGTTCGCTCTTCGGGAAGAACAAAGGCGGAGCCGATGCCGATCTTGATCCGCTCGGCCATATGCTCTCCGATCAGCAGATTATACTTGCTCCGCGCATATTGGATAATGTCCTCGTCCATCTCATCGCCGGCAACGCGGATTGAGCGGCTGATGACGATGCCGCCCATGGCGAACACCGCGACCTCCGTCGTACCGCCACCGATGTCGACGATCATGCTACCGCGCGACTCGATGATCGGCAGCCCGGCGCCGATAGCGGCCGCCATCGGCTCTTCGATCAGATAGGCTTCGCGCGCGCCGGCGGAGATGGTCGCGTCGTAAACTGCTCGCTTCTCGACCTCTGTAACTCCGCTCGGTACGCCGACGACCACGCGCGGGCGTGGGAAAGGGACCAGCATCTGCTCATGTGCCTTACTTATAAAGTACTTTAGCATCGCTTCGGTGATCTCGAACTCAGAGATCACACCGTCGCGCAGCGGGCGGATGGCAACGATGTCCGATGGCGTACGCCCCACCATTTCGCGCGCTTCGGCGCCGATTGCCAGCGGACGGCGCGAGCGTTTATTGATGGCTACCCAGGATGGTTCGTTGATCACGATGCCCCGGTCGCGAATACTGACCAGTGTGTTCGCCGTCCCGAGATCGATGCCGATATCCAGCGAAAATAGGCCGAGTAGCCAGTCAAGTGGTCTGAACAATTTATCTTCCCTGTCTTAGCTTATTGTCTCTCACCACGCTGCCTTTCTGATTATACTAAATTGGCAACAGCTAAGTGTAAGCTGCTTCAGCGGGTATGTCCAAAGATGGTGACAGAAGCTTAAGTCCGCTTTAACTGTCCACCACCGTCGCTTATTGCCGACAGCGCCTGGCGGGGCAACGAAAAAGCGCTCCCAGCGGGAGCGCTTTTTAAGTGGAGATGGCGGGAATCGAACCCGCGTCCGAAAAATTCGACCTCCAGACATCTACAAGCTTAGCCAGCCTATTTTATCTTCGCCACCGCCGCCCCGACCGGCGGGGTCGTGCGGGTGGCTAGTCGATGGCCCCCTAAAGGGCCGCTTGACCTTGCCTATCGACGTCGGCGAGGGGCATGTTGACTTTTCTGACGTCCGGACTCCTCCGGTCAACCAGCGGCTGAGGCGGACGAGACTCCGTTGTTGCGGAGTCGTCGCTCTACATCACTTACGCAGCGAGAGGAAGAGCGTTGTAGGCCACATTTGTGTTGGCACTTAAAGGTTCGCTTCCAGTTTAGCGAGCTGAGAAGCATGCTCGGCTTGCAGTCCAGGGCCAGCCTTCCCCGTCGAAGCCTGTCATCCCCAGATACAGACAAAGTATAACATCATCGGGCTAGGTGCACCATAGGAAATTACTTAGACTCATACTCATAGAAGGTACGCGCCGCCACCGAGCGGCTCCTGCGACCTCGATGCGTGTTGGGCAACTGTTGGAAGGTGCGCCACAACCACCTATAATCGGCTTCATGCAACTGATTCTGACCCACGAAAACGCCGATTTCGACGCCGTCGCCTCGCTGGTGGCGGCGCAGCGCCTCTTTCCTGAAGCGGCGCCCCTCCTGCCGCGTCACCTTAACCGTAATGTGGAGCAGTTTCTGGCCCTCTACCGCGATGCGCTCCCGCTGCAGCGGCTGGAGGATTGGCGGCGACGGCGGGTAGACGAGGTGGTGCTGGTGGACACGCAAACGCTACCGGGCGTGCGGGGTATGCAGCGGGATGCAGCTGTACAAGTCATCGATCATCACCAGCCGGTAGAGGGGCGTGAAGCGTGGGAGATGCATGTCGAGCCGGTAGGGGCTACCACGACCCTCCTGGTCGAGGAGCTGCAGCGCAAGGGCCAGAAGCTATCTGCCGTGGAGGCGAGCCTGCTCCTGCTCGGCATCTACGAAGACACCGGATCGCTGACCTACGGGACGACGACGGCGCGCGATGCGCGGGCAGCCGCCTGGCTGCTCGAAACGGGCGCCGATCTGGATGTCGTCCGCCGCTTTCTCGATCTGCCGCTCTCTGAAGCACAGCAGGCGCTCTACGACCGGCTCCAGGACGAGACAGAGTGGCACTACGTGGAAGGGCAGGCGATTGCCGTGGCGGCGGCGCGTGCGCCGGACGGTTTCGACGATGAAATTTCGGCCGTCGCTCACCGGATGCGTGATGCGCTCAATCCTGACGGCCTCATTCTGCTGGTCGATCTCGATCATCATGTGCAGCTTGTGGCCCGCAGTACGTCGCAGAGCGTGGACGTGGGCGTAGTGGCCCAGGCTCTGGGCGGCGGCGGGCACAGCCGTGCAGCCGCCGCGCCGGTACGCGCCTCCTCGCTGCGCGACTTATCCTCTGAGAACGCTCCCCGTGCGGGAGAGGAGGCGCCGCTGTTGGATGAGGTCGTGGCGGCGGTCGTGGCGCTCCTGCCCAGGGCGGTGCGCCCGATGGCGACGGTGGCAGAGATCATGTCGCGCGGTGTACAGACCCTACCGGCGACGGCGAGCGTGGCTCAGGCGGCGGAGCAGATGCAGCGCTCCGGCCACGAGGGCTATCCGGTGCTCGATCCGCGGAGCGGACGCGTGGTGGGCCTTCTCACACGACGGGCGGTCGACCGGGCCATCCGCCACGAGCTGGGCGACCTGCGCGTGGAACAGATCATGAAAAAGGGAATGATCACTGTCGGCCCTTCGGATTCGGTGGAGCGCGTGCAGCAACTGATGATCGACGAGGATTGGGGCCAGATTCCTGTCGTTGAAGAGCCGGGAGGGGCGCTGTTGGGCATCGTCACGCGCACCGACCTGCTGCGGCTACTGGGACAGGTCGGAGAGGAACAGCCGGAGCCGGATGGGCGTGCACTTCTGGAGGCGGGCCTTCCGCCCGCCATCTGGCGTCTGGTTCAGGTGGTGAGCTCAGTCGCCGCGGAGATGAAGATGCCGATCTACTTCGTCGGTGGCCTCGTCCGCGATCTACTGCTGGAGCTGCCTGCCGTCGACGTCGATATGGTGGTGGAAGGGGACGCGATCACGCTCGCTCGGGAGCTGCGCCGGCAGTACGGAGGGCGCGTGCGCAGCCACGAGCGCTTCGGCACCGCCAAGTGGCTGACTTCGCCGCGCGTGTGGCGGGCGATTGCCCCGGGCGCTTCTCTGGCTGAAGTGCCGGAAACTGTGGATTTCGTCACGGCGCGGACCGAATTTTATGAGCGCCCGTCGGCGCTGCCGGAGGTCGAGCGGGGTTCGATCAAGCTCGACCTCCACCGGCGTGATTTCACCATCAACACACTCGCCATTCGCCTCGACGGCGTCTATCTGGGCGAGCTGCTCGACTTCTACGGTGGCGTGCGTGATCTGGAGGAAGGGCAGATCCGCGTGTTGCACAGCCTCAGCTTTATCGACGATCCAACGCGCATTCTGCGCGCCGTACGCCTGGAGCAACGGCTGGGCTTCGCGATCGAGCCGCGCACAGCCGAGCTGATTACAGGCGCGCTGCCCATGCTGGACCGCGTGACCGGAGAGCGAATCAAGCACGAGCTGGAGCTGGCCTTACGCGAGGCCGAGCCGGTGCCGGTGATGGAGCGGCTAGACGCACTCGGCGTCCTGGTCCGCCTGCAGGAGGGGCTCTCGTGGGAGCCGGAGATGGCCAGGCGCTTCCGCCGGCTCGACACGTTGATCGCCGAAGAAGCGTGGCAGGACGCGCTGGCCGGAGAGTCGCCGGCCTCTGTCTATTTCGCCCTCTGGGTGGCCCCGCTGGCGCCGGTCACGCGCAGAGGGCTGATGGATCGGTTGAAGGTGCGCAAAAGCACACGCGATGAGGTGGAAGGAGTGATCGAGCTGATCGAAGCGCTGGAAAGCCTGCCGCCGGACGGGCCGCCGAGCACCGTCGAAAGGATAGTGCGCCCCTACGCCCGCTGGCCGCGCATTCTGCTGGCGGCGCGCGCTGCACTAGGGGAGCAGCCGGGCGGCGAGTTACTGGAACGCTATTGGCGCGAGTGGCGCCACGTGGAGACGGCGCTGGATGGAAACGACCTGCGCGACCGTGGTCTGGAGCCGGGTCCGCAGTACGGGCGTCTTTTAGACCGCCTGCTCGCCGCCCGCCTCGACGGCGAGGTGACGAATGAAGCGGAGGAGCGGGCGCTGGTAGAGCGCTTTATCCAGAGTAAGGGCTGAGCCTCTCTCCTCGCTGCTGAGCCATCTGTAGTGATGGATCAGGCGAGATAGCCAACCGCTTCGTCCTGCGAACCGTCCATCAGAATCGTGAGTCGCCGTCCAGGCCGCACTGCCTCGAGGTCGATCACCTTGAGGTGCTCGCTCAGCCCCACGTCCTCGGGCGAGAGGTCGCCAAGAGCGTTAGGCGCTTCGCGGAAAAAGTCCCAGTTAAAGCTGCTGCGCGGATCGTGCAGGTGGAGGGGAAGCGGGTAGATGCCCCCTTCGATCAGATCCTGAAAGAAGTGAGTGCCGTACGATAGATCCGGCACGCTCCCCCCCTCGGGAACGGACATCTCAATTAGCGCCCTCGTATTAAAGATGTCGGCATAGCTCACGCGGACGCCGAGCTCCAGGTTGGCGCTGCCCCAGCGTCCAGGCCCCATCAGCACGTAGCGCTCATCTTCCAGCACCTTGTTCAACCGGCCAATGGCGCGCCCCAGCTCCAGGCGCACGGTCGGATCGGCAATCTCACGGTACTGAACCGGGTCGACGAAGATGAGATAGCGCACTCCTTCGACCCGACCATCGGGAATCAACTCGTAGCCAGTGAAGAGCGTATCGTCCTCCGCCAGATTTTCGGGAATGGTCACCGCTTCGCCGCTACCCCGCTCGCTCAGCGGCCGGCATTGTAACAGGTGCAGACGGTAGTTGGGATAGGGATAGTCGGGAATGATCTCGATCACAAATTCGACGTCGACCGGCGTCTCATACGCGCGTTCCAGCTGGCTCAGCGCCGCCTGCATCAGATTGATGAAGCTCTGATCGTGGACCAGCCGGTTGAAGGTCAGCACCAGCTCATCACGCTCGGCGCAGGAACCGCTGGAGATGATCTCCTGCAGGTAATCTCCCTTACGGACGGAGGCAATAGAGCGCAGGTGGGGGTAGTCGAGGTTCAGCACCTTTTGCACCGGCAGCGTCACCTCCTGGTTCGCCTCCAGGTCGATGACGTCCACGTAGTGTTGAGAATACTGGCTGATGGCATCGGCCGTCGTTTCGGGGCGCAGTTGCGGATGACTCAGCGCCACCATCCGCGGATAGTCGTCGCTGACGCGATCGACGGCGCGGGTGCCCATCCCCCACACGATGCGCAGAAAGCCGTCCTCACGCCGGATCTTGGGGTTCCAACGGAAGGGGTTCTTGCTGAAGGCGACTCCGGCAACGGCGGGAAAGTAGTAGCGACCGTAGCTTTCCCCGGCTACCGGCTGGATCAGCACCGCCATGCGTTCGTCGTAGTCGATCAGATTGTGGCGCTGGCGGTAGAGGATAGCGTCTGGGTTCAGGGCGCTGGCGTAGATGCGCCTGATGGCGTCCAGTAGCCGCTCCAGATTTTCTTCCTCCGTCCCCTGGTTAGGGCAGAAGTGGCTCTGGTACTTGCCGGCAAAGGCGTGGCCAAAGTTGTCTTCCAGCAGGCTGGAGGAGCGGACAATGATCGGCGTGTCGCCCAGCGTACGCAGCACCTCGCGCAGCTCCTCGACCACGCGCGGGGGAAACTGTCCCGCGAGGTGAGCTTCGACGATGTGCAGATACTCCGAACGGATCTCGTCCAGCGGCCGATACTTCTGATTCATGTATGCTTCGAGGCTGTTGATGTGGTGGAACTCGTAGATCATGTCGGTGCCGAGGTAGTAGGAATCGGGGATCGAAACGCGCTTGCCGATGTCCCGGTCGCCTTCCTGTGTACACCGTTGCAAGATTTTCCAGGCAAGGAGCATGCCGGCTGCCTTCCCCCCGATCTTGCCTTCGCCGATTCGCCGCTCGTGGATCTGCTTCAGATCGCTAATGCTGAAGACCTTGCGCGCCACGCCGATGTAGGGGAGCTGATCGCTGATCATCCCCTTGATCAGCACAGCCTTAATCTCCTCCAGGTGGTGGTTGACTTTTTCTCGCTCCTCCGGTGGCATCCGTTCATAGATTTCGCCCTGTTTAAACAGCAGGGCCCAGGGCGCGATCTCCGGATTAAACGCCAGCTCTGGGCCATCCGGATGCTCTGGCTGTTCTGCCAGTACCTCCTGAATGATCCGTTCAAACAGCTGCGTCGGCAGATTGTAGCCAAAGTAAAAGTCGGTGTGGAAGGCCCGGATGCGCGCCTTGCGTTCATACCAGATATTGCTCGGCTCCGAGCGGTATGGATCGTGGAGCCCCTCCCGCTTCTGAGACTCTATCGCCAGCTCTTCAACTTCGGCTTTGAACGTCTCCTCGCTGACGACTCCGCGCTGGAAGAGCTCCTGACGCATCCGCTCGCGGATTCGATCGGCCAGGATCGGATACTGCGCCAGCTTAATGTAGATGTCGATTGTCGAGGTCGTACTGCGTAATGGCTGTTGGACCATAAATCGGCTCTGCTCGGGCCGGCGCGTTGCCGTCGCCGGTCCACGTTAAAAGATCGAAATCGTTGCCTGGTCGCGCACGTCTGCCCACTGCCCTTCGACCAGAAAGCCGACCGCTTTATCTGATGTTCCTTCCATGATGATACTCAGACGGCGTCCGTTGGTGGCTTCCAGATCGATGACCTTTAGATAGGGTGCGAGCTCTGCATCGTCGGGCGCGAGCGAGGCGAGGGCGTTTGGCGCCTCCTCAAAGAAGGACCAGCGAAAGTGGCTGTCGGGATGGTCGAGGTGCAGGGGTAGTGAGTAGATCCCATCTTCAACGAGATCCTGGAAAAAGTGCGTGCCGTAGGAGAGCTCCGGCGTTCCGTCACCATCCGGGACGGCCATTTCGATCAGGGCCTTCGTGTTATAGATGTCTGCATAGCCGACGCGCACGCCAAGGTCGAGATTGGCGCTGCCCCACCGCCCCGGCCCGATCAGAATAAAGCGTTCGTCCTCCAGGATCTTGTTCAGCCGGCCAATGGCGCGTGCGAGTTCGAGCCGCGTCGTCACATCGCCGATCTGCCTGTAGACAGTCGGATCGACGAAAATCAGATAGCGAATTTCCTCTACCTTGCCCTGGGGTACGAGGCCGTAGGTCGTAAAGAGCACCTGTTCAGCTTGTAGATCCTCCGGGATCTCTACCGGGCCGCCCTCCTCGCGCTGGCTGAGGGGCCGGCACTGGAGAATGTGCAGCCGGTAGTCGGGCTCCGGATAGCCGGGGATGATGTCGACGGTGAATTCGATGTCGACCGGCGTCTGATATACTTTTTCCAGGCGCATCAGCGCCGTGCGCATCAGGCGCACGAATTTGCGGTCGCGGGTCAGCGCGTTGAACGTGACGACCAGGTCGCTGTTATCCTCGAGTGAAGCGAGCGACAGTATCTCCTGGACGAAATCGCCACGATGGAGCGAGGCGGTGTGGCGTAGATGCGGGTAGTCCGGCGTCAGCACCTCGCGCACGGGCAGCGTTTTCAGTTCGTTGTCCTCCAGATCGATGACGTCGATGTAATGTTGCGAGTATCTCCGAATAGCGCCAGCCGTTGTTTCTGGACGTAGCGTCGGGTGGCTGAGGGCCAGCATCCGCGCGTAGTCATTGCTTATCCGGTCGACGGCGCGGGTACCGATTCCGCAGACAATGCGTAGGAAGCCCTCTTCGCGCCGGATCTTCGCGTGCCAGCGAAAGGGATTCTGGCTGAAGCCGACGCCGGCGATAGTGGGGAAGTAGTAACGGCCGTAGCGCTGTCCGCGCACGCGCTGAATGAGAATCGCCATCCGCTCGTCGTAGTCGATGAGACCGTGGCGCTGCCGGTAGAGGATCGCATCCGGGTTCAGTGTGCTGGCGAAGACCTGGCGGATGGCGTCGAGGAGTTCTTTCAGGTTCTCTTCTTCCGTACCCTGATTGGGACAGAAGCAGCTCTGGTACTTGCCGGCAAAGGAGCTGCCGAAGTTGTCTTCGAGCAGGCTGGACGAGCGGACGATGAGAGGGCTAGCACCGACCTGGCGCAGCAGCTCGCGCAACGCCTCGACAATGCTCGGCGGGAACTGACCCGCGAGATGCGCCTCGATGATGTCGGGATAATGCTCGCGGATCTCGTCCAGCGGGCGATATTTCTGGTTCATCAGGTGGTCGAGGTTATTCAGCCGCCTGAATTCGTAGATGACGTCGGTGCCGAGAAAGTAGGAGTCGGGAATTTCCACCTGATGGCTGATGTCGGCGCCGATTTCCGGATCTTGCTGTTGCAGAATACGCCACGCCAGCGACATCCCCGCCGCCTTGCCGCCGATCTTGCCGGTTCCGATGCGCCGCTCGTAGATCTTGCGCAGGTCGTCGACGCTAAAGACCTTTTTGGCGACGCCAATGTAAGGCAGCTGGTCGCTGATCATCCCCTTGATCAGGACGACCTTGATCTCCTCCAGATGGTGCGCCACCTTTTCCCGCTCTGGCGGCGGTAGCTGCTCGTAAATACGCCCCTGTTTGAAAAGCATGTGCCAGGGCGCCACCTCCGGATTGAAGGCCAGCTCCTGGAGCTCAGACGGCGTGGGCTGCTGGGCGAGTACCTCCTGGATAATCTCCTCAAAGAGATCGGGGGGGAGATTGTAGCCAAAGTAGAAGTCGGTGTGCATGGCGCGAATGCGCGAGCGACGCTTGTGGAGGCGGTTGGGCGGCTCCTCGCTGAAGGGATCGTAGAGCCCCTCCCGCTTCTGCGACTCCACCACCAGCGCTTCGACCTCCTCTTCGAACTTCTCCTCGCTGATAATTCCCCGTTTGAAGATCTCCTCTCGCATCCGCACACGGATTGGATCGCAAAGAACCGGATACTGGGCCAGCTTAATGTAGATGTCGATGGTCGAGGTGGTGCTGCGCAGCGGCTTCCGCGGGTTCTCTATCCAGTCTGGCTGTCTGTGGTCCATCACTACCTCCACTGGCGATTATGGCACTCTCCCTGGGAGGGGGCAAGTGCCGGGCCTGTGGTCGGCGGAGCTCTAATGGCGGGCTGCGGCAAGTCGCGAAAGGATGTGCCTGACGGAGATTCCGCTTTGGAGAATGGCGCGCTCTCTCATACAATATCGGAGCAACCAGCAACAAAGGAGGCGCCATGACGACCGTTTTCAGCAAAATCATTAACGGCGAGGCCGATGCCGACATTGTGTACCAGGATGAGAAGGTGACGGCGTTCCGCGATATCAATCCGGCGGCGCCGACGCATATCCTGATCGTGCCCAACAAGCAGATCGCCACCGTCAACGATCTGACGGAGGAAGACGCGCCGCTGGTGGGCCATCTGATGGTTGTCGCCGGGCAGCTGGCTCAGGAAGAGGGGATTGCCGAAGAGGGCTATCGCCTGGTGGTCAACTGCAACAAGTACGGGGGGCAGACTGTCTTTCATCTGCACATGCATCTGCTGGGCGGCCGCCCGCTCGGCTCCTTTGCCGGTTAAGAGGGAGGAACGACGATGATCGACCTGTATGACGTGGCGTCCGGGGAGAAGATCGGCGAGATCACTGAGTCGCAGTTGCAGTTCCTGATCGCCTGGCTGGAGGAGGAGAGCCTCGAAGATCAGGACTACTACATCAACCGTGCTACTCTCGACTGGCTGGAGAAGCGGGGTGCCGACGACGAGCTGCTGGCACTCCTCCAGCGCGCGCTCGGCTCACGTGAGGCGATGGAGATCCGCTGGGAGGAGTAAGCGGTACTTCTGTGCTGAGCGATCCAGAGGGCAGTGCGAGCAGGCGCTAGGCCGTTTGACGCTGCTCGTACAATTCGCTAGATTATAATTAATTCCGATAACCGTGCCATTCTTTAACGCCAACTAACCCGACCATAACAAGTCGCTAGCGAGCCCGTTCCCATCATAAGCGAAGCCGATTTGTAGATCGAGCAACGCGTCCTACGCTCTCTTTTGTCGACCACACGGAGGAGCTCCTCTGTGCTGAGCTTTTCTATCGTCGATAGACCAAGGAGGTGTGATCCCCAAGAGCTTGCGCATCGTCCCTACAAGTGACAACCCTGGACCATGTCCGAAGAGGTAAAGCCGAAGGAGAGTGGACTAT